>NZ_CP138991.1:2459379-2766802 GCF_044594925.1 Maribacter sp. R77961
GGATGCGTTCGGGGTAGGTGGTTCCTTTTCGGAATTCTATGCGATGGATTTTAATGATGATATCGTGATGTTGGGGCATGACGGTCCCGCGCATTTTGCCATTGCAGAAGGAAACGTACAGTTGGTCCCCTTACCAGTGTATCACGGAAAACCCGGCAAAGGCTTATCTATTCAAATGACGGTTAAGCACGGTCCAGTAACGTTGCTTTCCGTGGTTGAAGGCAAGGACGATGTTTTTATGTTGGTCGCCGAAGGCGAATCCGTAGAAGGGCCTGTTTTGCATATTGGCAATACCAATAGTCGCTATCGTTTTTCTATTGGGGCAAAGGCTTTTATGAACGAATGGTCCAAACAAGGGCCTTCGCACCATTGTGCTATTGGCGTAGGTCATATTGCTAATAAAATTGAAAAACTGGGGAATTTATTGAACCTTAGGATGGTTAAAATCTGTTAGTGCATGTTCTATCTTAGGTATATTGCTTTATTTGTACTATCTGCAAAATAATCTATAATTTCAAAAGATGAATGAACTTATTGAACACAAAGGCTGGTTTAAACTGAACTGGAAATGGTTTGTCCCCCTAATCATAAGTTTAATAGCAATTATTGGGTTCCTATCTTCAACCAAGGTTAGTGAAAAAATTGCTGGAATGGTTAAAATCCATACAGAATCTTCTGTTTATGATAATGCTCTAGAAATTGCAAAACAGAACGAAAAGGTAATTGAACTTTTGGGCGAGTTACAGCCACTCGGTAAATTAGCAATTTTAGAAGGGTTCCATGAGTATTCGAGAGATTATAATACCTTAGAAATTTCGGTTACCGTTACTGGAACAAAAACGGAAAAACAAATACGTAGTAAAATGGACATTCTTGCCGACAGAAATGGAAACGAATGGATTTACAAGACCATAAATATTAGAATAAAAAAACCTGCGGAGTTGAAACAGACTATTGAAATCATAAGAATAGCGCAATAAAAACTGTAGGTTACAACGACCAAACCAAATGAACCCTTAGGTTTAAACGAGAAAGTCCATGTAAATTTATGAAATCACTAAACCAAACCAATGAAACAAATACTACCCGTAATTTTAGTCTTGCTTTTCTGCGCTGCATGCACCGATAAGCAAGATGCGAAAGCTCCAAACATCCTTATTATAAATGTAGATGATATGGGCTGGAAGGATGTAGGTTTTATGGGCAGTCAATACTATGAAACACCCAACATAGACTATCTCGCTAGTCAGGGCATGGTGTTTACCAATGGCTATGCTAGCGCATCCAACTGCGCTCCAAGTAGGGCCTGTTTAATGACAGGGCAGTGGACACCACGCCACGGAATATACACCGTATCCCCCTCTACTCGAGGAAAATCAAAAAACAGAAAACTGATTCCCACGAAGAACACCCGCACCCTAGCTGCTAAACATAAGATACTACCAAAGGTTTTAAACGAAAACGGTTATACCACCTGCCATGCTGGCAAATGGCATTTGAGCGACAACCCTTTGGAATATGGCTTTGATGTGAATATTGGAGGTGGTCATAATGGTCTTCCCAAAAGTTACTATCCTCCCTATAAGAATGTGACTGTAGAGAAAGGGAATGCCGAATACCTTACAGATTTGATTGTTGAAAAAACCCTAAACTTTATGGATACGGTCCAAAAACCCTTTTACATAAATTATGCGCCTTATGCCATACATACCCCAATTATGCCCGTAGATAGTATTGTACCTAAATACGCAAACAAATCCCCTTGGAACGGACAAGGTAATGCGGAATATGCCTCTATGGTAGATAATTTGGATAGAAATATTGGTCTACTTACAGACAAATTAAAGGAAAGGGGCCTTTTCTCTAACACCCTTATTGTATTTACATCGGATAATGGGGGGCTATACGGTATCACCAAACAAAAACCACTACGTGCAGGAAAAGGCAGCTATTATGAAGGTGGCATTAGAGAACCTTTTTTCTTTGTGTACGACAAGGAAATCGAATCCAATACCAAAAGTGATGTACCTATAACTAATCTGGATATCTTTCCAACAATTTTGAACTACACCGGAATTGAAAATACGGAACTTGAATTAGATGGTAATAATCTATCTTCTATATTAGAAGGAAATGAGGAAACATTGGAACGTCCTCTTTTTTGGCATTTCCCCGTTTATTTACAAGCGTATAATCCTGCTGATAATGAAAATAGAGATGCTTTGTTCAGAACTCGTCCAGGTTCCGTCGTTAGAAAGGGCGATTGGAAATTGCATTATTATTTTGAGGATGAAGGGTTGGAACTCTATGACCTATCTGACGATATTGGGGAACGAAATAATCTTGCAGAAAAATATCCTGAAAAAACCGACGAACTTTTAGGACTCTTAAAAGAATGGTGGGAACGTACAAATGCATCAATTCCCACTACGCTTAATCCTGAATTTATAGAAAACATACAATAGCAACAGATTTTAGTACAGAAAATATGCAAGCATTATTAGGAGTACTTTTTCATTCGTTGGGCGGCATCGCCGCCGGGAGTTTTTACATGCCTTACAACAAGGTGAAAAACTGGTCTTGGGAGAGCTATTGGATGGTCGGCGGGCTGATGTCATGGCTCATTGTGCCTCCCATTGCCGCTTGGCTTACCGTCCCCAATTTTATGGAAATCATAGGTGCGGCATCAGGGAGTTTACTCTTTTTTACCTACGTCATGGGACTGCTCTGGGGTGTTGGCGGACTATCCTACGGCTTGGGTATCCGATATCTGGGAATGTCTTTGGGCAACTCCGTTGTACTCGGGTTTTGCGCTGCTTTTGGTGCCTTGGTGCCTCCTATTTATTATAATATTGTTCCTACGGAAGGAAAAGTGCCTTTTACGGATATGTTGGCGGCTACTGGCGGACAAATAGTGCTTTTGGGAGTATTGGTATGTGTTCTGGGAATCGCGATTTGCGGCAAAGCCGGAATGCTAAAAGAAAAAGAACTTTCCGACGAAGAGAAAAAGAAAAGCGTTGCCGAGTTCAACCTGTTCAAAGGATTGATCGTTGCCATTCTTTCCGGTATTCTAAGCGCCTTTTTCAATTTCGGTATTGAATCGGGCAAACCCTTGGCGGAGGCGGCCATAGCAGCAGGTCACGATAGTTTGTTTGCCAACAACGTAACTTTTGTGGTCATCCTTTGGGGCGGTCTCACCACCAACCTCATCTGGACCATCATATTGAGCCTTAAAAACAAATCCTATACCGATTTCGTCAATATGGATTCCCCTATTTCCAAAAACATAGCTTTCGCTTCCTTGGCAGGATTCATCTGGTTTTTACAGTTCTTTTTCTATGGCATGGGCGAAAGTAAATTGGGCAACGGAGCCAGCTCTTGGATTCTGCATATGTCCACCATCATTTTAACTGCCAATTTATGGGGTATTTATCGCAAAGAATGGAAAGGGGTGGCTAAAAAGACCAAAATGACCATCATCGCCGGTATTGGGGTTATTCTTTTATCCGTGGTTTTGGTAGGGATTGGGAATTCTATTTAATTCATTGAAATTAATTCCGATACATCAGAGCACAAGCAAATAAAAGCGGAAACACCACATGGGGCATTCCCGCTTTAATAAAAACTTTAGTTCTACAACTATCGAAAACTAAATTCTAGATCTTAATCATCTTCTTAGAAATCTGTTCCTGACCACCAACAATTGCTTTTAAGAAATAAATACCACGTGGTAAACCACCTAATCCACTCATTCTAAATCTGCATAAGCCAGGATTTACCTCTCCGGAAATTTGATGAACAGCATTACCACTAAAGTCGTATAAGACGATATCCACTTGGGTATCCTGCGTACTTCTGATCCAAATATTAAATCGACTTCTAAAAGGATTAGGGAATGCTTTTAGGTTAGTGATTACTAATTCTTGATTTGCGTCACAACTGCCTAAAGTACCACCTCGTCTAAGCAATACTGGTGCGGCACGACTTGAAACACATATTGTTCTTCCCCTAAAACACAGTTCAACTTTTGGATTATGTGGATTATTACCACAACGAACATCTACAGCCTCAACAGTAACTGTTGCCGTAACCGAACACCCCGTACCATCGGTAACAGTTAAGCCGTATTGCGTTGTTTCCTCCGGTGCAACTTCAATAGCATCGGTTGTTTCACCTGTACTCCACTCATAACTATAAGAGCCATCACCACCTTCCAGGGTATCGAAAGTTAATAAGGTCGACTCTTGCGGACCATAGCCAAAATAAACAGTCTGATCCTCAATCAAGGTCAATACAATTGCTTCTGGTTGCGTAATTGTTACGCTATTGGACATCAATTCACTTCCAATAGCATCTGTTACAATTACATCGTAATCTCCTGCTGCCAGATTCGTTGCAGTAGCAGTTTCTTGGCCATCGCTCCATAGATAAGTATATGGCGCTATTCCTCCTGTAACCGAAACACTGGCCGTGCCGTCATCTGCGCCGGCGCAGCTAACGTTTGTAGCAACTAATTCTGATTGTAAAGGTTCTCCTACTGGTATAGCCTGCCATACGCTTCTGTTGTCCGTATCTGGCACTTTACTGTGTGTTACCGTTCCATCTTCATTTTGATATAGATATCTGCCAGAGGTTCTAGATTCAAATCGATACGTATCCGTGGTTTCGTCATAATTTATAAACCACGTTTTATCGGTATCGCCTGCTGGCGGAGCTTTTGTGGTGCTTACAACTACATAAGGACCTGCGGGACCACCAGCACCTGGTGCTCGTAAAATTCCAGTACCCCCAGTTTCACTTTCGCTATCAATATTATAAAATGCACCACTTTTAACAAACGTCCATTGTGTATTTTCTGCTCCTCCTGAAACTGACATCGTAACAGGTTGTGCGCTTCCTACTCCAGTGGTTAAGAATTCTCCCGTTTCTACATTTCTTAATGCAACAACATCTGTTGTTAGTTCCGGACCTGTAGGGTTTTCATCTACAACCTCAGCTTTTTCATAGGTAGTTTCTGCCCATCTTATTTGAGCTCTACCCCCTTTTACACGATAGGCACCATATCTAATACCAGATTGCAATCCTCTTTCCGGGTCAGGAATATTAAAGTTAAAAGCTTCGCCACCTATCACGGCATCGCAATAATGTATTTTTTTTGATGCATCATTAGGGTCAGCTCTAAATCCAACCTCTAATTCAAAATCAATCTCGGCATTCTTAGCCACTCGTTTTAAGAATACAACTTCTCTACCGCTACCTGACCCTCCGCGTTCCAAGATACGTTCCGCATAGATATCAAAAGCTACTTGTTTATCTGCATCGTCACCCGTACCGTAAACAGGATGTGCTCTATATAAACAGATGGCAGGATCTGATGAGCCTCCACCGCCTGTGTGTTTTCCTTTGGCTTGTATTAAATAGCTTCCATCTTGGTTAAAAGAACCTGCATCACCTACTTCAAGTATTCGTACAATTCCTTTGAATCTTGCAAAACTCCCAACACCAGTTTCTTGAGATCTATTTAAAGAACGCTCCATTCTGGGTTGCAAAGTATTGGGAGCATCAATATGGTTAGATCCATCAGTAATATTATATACACCCCAAGTTTTACCATTAACAGAAACTTCACTATAATCTGAATAACATGTTCTGTCATCCATAGCTCCTACATTTTCAGGGTTTTCTATGTCAAAATTTCGAGTATTGTTGTTGTCAAATTCACCTGTACACGACAAATCTGGATTGGTATCTTCATCAGGCGCCGCTCCTACTGGCGTTTCCACAAAAGGACTAAGTTTCCAATTACTACGATTGTCTATAGCTTCAACTTGAGAATGGGTTACCGATCCGTCTTCATTTTGATACAAATACCTGCCTGAGGTTCTAGATCCGAATCTATAGGTGTCAGTAGCACCGTTATATTCTATTGACCATGTTTTATCGGTATCAGCCGCAGGCGGAGCTTTTAAAGTACTTAAAACCACATAAGGGCCTGCCGAACTACCTGCTCCTGGTGCACGCAGTATTCCGGTGCCGCCAGATGTACTTTCACTATCTATGTTAAAAAAATCTCCACTTTCTACAAGCGTCCAACGTGTATTTTCAGCGTCTCCAGAAGTGGACATGGTAACAGGTTGATTACTTCCTCCTGCGGTGGTTAAGAATTCTCCTGTTTCTGCATTTTGAAATGTAAGTGTTGTTCCCACAGGAATTTCCTCAACAGGAATTTCCACAAGAGGAATAAGTTTCCAACTACCGCGACCATCTGTAGCTTCGGCTTCAGAATGCGTTACGGTTCCATCTTCATTTTGATACAAATATCTACCAGCAGTTCTAGAGCCGAATCTATAGGTATCCGTAGCACTGTCATATTGTATTGTCCACGTTTTATCTGTGTCGGCTGCCGGTGGATTTTTCAGGGTACTTACAACTACATAAGGACCACCTGGGCCACCAGCACCTGGCGCGCGTAGAATTCCTGAAATTTCACTATCTATATTATAAAAGGATCCACTTTCTACAAATGTAAAATGTGTGCTTGGGTCATCACCAGTATCTGACATCGTTACAGGAGCCGTGCTTGTACCGGCATCTGTTAAGAATTGCCCCGTAGCAACATTTTGCAATCTAAAAACACCATCAGAAGGTGGTGCGTCTTGTGCTGTCACTACAAGTGAAAAGAGTGTAATACAGCAAATTAAAAATGATTTAAGAGTAATTTTATTCATATTGTGAGGTTTTTTGCTAAATTTATCTTAATGTTTTCTTAAGACTATCCTGTACTATGCTGACTTTCAAAATGATAAACACTACATAGAGATAAAGACAAATCGGATAATAGGGCTAGCTCTTAGATCCTGTACATGTAGCATTCCATTTTAACCGCTAATCTATGAGGCATTTATCGAAAAGAATGGAAAGGCGTAGCTCGGAAAACCAAGACAACCATCATTGTAGGTATAGTAGTAATCTTGTTATCGGTTGTTTTGGTGGGAATTGGGAACTCTATTTAAATGAAACTAGCCTTTGTTGAATTCATTTTTAAACTCCTCCAACATTTCTTTAATAATCGCTTTAGGGTCACCATCCGATAGGCTCTCAAAGGAAACATAACCTTGAAATCCCTGTTTTTTAATCATAGCTGCCATCTTGGCCATATCGGTCGGTTTCTTGACTTGGTTATGATAAATATGCTCTTTGATGAACCAATAATTGGCATAAGGCGCTAATTTTTCGGCCTCGGCATAGGGGTCGTCTGTGGTACGCAAACCGGAAATATCCAAAATAAGTCCGAACCATTCCGAGTCCACTCGCTTTAAGATATCCATAACTTCATCAGCCGTAAACAAAAACTCATTATGGTTCTGCAAGGCGGCGATAACACCAACCTCGGCACCGTATTGGGCGCATAATTTGTACTCTTCTACCAACCATGTTTTGACCTGCTCTTTGGTATAGCCATCAGGCATGTTTCGTCCGGTGAAAATCCGTAAAATGGATGATCCTATCTCAGAAGATATTTGCAACCAATCTTTAATCATTTCACGGTCCTTTTTTCGAGCCTCCACATCTGCAGTTACAAAGTTGTTTCTGACGCCGGTCCACGAAATGTTCAAACCAAGTTCCAATGCCCGTTTCTTTAAAGCAAAAATCTCCGATTTCTCTGGAAGCTTGGGATAGGACGAAAAATAATAGGAGGTCAAATCAACGGCATTGAGGCCAATCTCCGCAGCAAACTCCATCATATCAAACAAGTCCATTTCACCACTTTTAAACTCGTCATTAAAAGAGTAGGCATTTACGCTGTACTGCACGCGCGTGGCGGCAGGTGTTGCTTGACTATTGGTAGTGGCTGCTAATAACCCAGGTGCCGTTAACAAGGCCGGAGCCAAGGCAATCTTCTTAAGGGCATCTCTTCTATTGTTTTTCATGATATCTTACTTGTTCGCTAAATCGGTTATTTTATTCCAGATTTCTTCGCTTACCTGCATCCCGTTTTTCTGGTTATTGATTTTGTTGGCCAGCGAACGCTCTCCGGGATAATAGGTCTTCCCGTTCGGCTCCATTGGAGTGATATCTTGGGTATAGGCGATGATTTCTTCCATCAGGTTTTCTTGAAGATTGGCATCATGAAAGGTATTAGGATCCATACATAAAAAAACCTGTGACACACCGTATTCGTGAGAATCCAATCCCAGTTTATAGGTAGACCTTCCGGCAGAAAGCAGGGTGGCCAACATATCCAACACCATAGAAAGTGCCGACCCTTTCCAATAGCCGATGGGGAGTCCACTTTTGGTGGTCAATATCTCCTCCGGATTTTTGGTGAGATTCCCATTCTCATCAAATCCGCCTTCGTAGGGCAATTGTTCCCCGTTCAATTTGTACTGATTGATTTTACCAAAAGAAAATTGGGTCATGGCCATATCCAAAACTATATGCCCCTTTTTCCTAGGAATGGAAATGACTAAAGGATTGTTTCCCAATCGTGCCTCTTTCCCGCCCCATGCGGGCATATTGGGTTCTGTGTTGGTAAACAAGATGCCGATACAATTTTGTTCCGCCGCCATCCAACCGTAATAGCCAGCGCGCATCCAATGATTCGTGTTTCTGAGGGCCACCAGTCCCATCCCGTTTTCTTTCGCCAGGGTAATGGCCCGATTTGTGCATTTTATCGCATTAATGACTCCCGACCCCAAATTTCCGTCCCAGCGTTCGATACTGCCAAAACCTTCCACTTTTTGGGCCTCCATATCTTGCTTGACCAGCCCACGTTTTACTTGGTCAATAAAAAAAGGAACGCGATTAATGCCATGGGAGTTGACACCATGCAGCGTATTTTCTGTGTGTACATGAGCCAATTGTTTGGCTTTTTCTGTGGAAAATCCGTGCTTGATGAAAAGCACCGTTAGTACTTCAAGCATTTCCTGGTTTTGAATCGTTTTAAACATATGTTCCCAATTTAGTAAACAATTTTAAAAGATAGCCGTTCAATGTTATCCTATAATCCTTACAGCAATAAGTATTTCTAATCTTAAAATAAGCATTACCAAAAAAAAAAACGGAAAAACCTTAGTTGGAATCCCCGCTTTTTAAAACCAAATAAAACAAACACTAAATATTGGCCTCGGTTTTAAAGGACCAAACTTTTACAAGCTTAATCTTACAGT
This sequence comes from Maribacter sp. R77961, assembly GCF_044594925.1. Taxonomy (GTDB): domain Bacteria; phylum Bacteroidota; class Bacteroidia; order Flavobacteriales; family Flavobacteriaceae; genus Maribacter. Next base: position 2,468,550 of record NZ_CP138991.1, read on the forward strand.
TCTAGTGGAAGTAACATCTCCATTAGAAGCAACAAGTGTAATAGTTTTACTACCTCCTTCTGTGTATGTAACAGTAGGGTTTTCTTCTGTTGAAGTTTCAGGGCTACCACCTGGGAAACTCCATTGAAAATCTGTTGCATTTGTAGAACGATTTCTCATCGTTACCTGAAACTGACCGTTAGATCTGCGGATGCTCACAAAAAATCGTGCTCTTACATCTACAACTGGCTCTTCAACCTCCTCCTCTGGGATGTTATTTATACTGATATTCTGTGTCACAGTATCACTAACATCGCCATTAGATGCTACAAGCGTTATCGCGAACGTACCATTTCTAGGAAAAGTTACTACAGGATTCTCCAAATTTGAACTGCTAGGTGTTCCTCCTGGGAAACTCCATTGAAAATTAGTGGCATTTTCAGAACGGTTGTTTAAGGTAACTTGAGCTTGATTGTTTACGAGTCTAACACTGGCAAAAAATCGTGCACTGACCTGAACAACTTCTTCTGGTACATTATCATCGCCACCTTGATCTATTCCATCATTTTCTTGATCGTCCACAATTTCATCGCCACCTTCGATACCGGTAATCACTACTTGCTTGGTAATGCTTTTGGTAGCTCCTCGACCAGTGGTAACCAAGGTTACGTTGAATGTGCCATTTTGAGTGTAAACCGCTTGCGGATTTCTCAATGTAGATGATTCGGGCGCAGCTCCAGGAAAACTCCATTCAAAAGTCCTGGCCGCACGTGAAGCATTGAAAAAGGTAACAAATGCTTGATTGTTAAAAATCCTTACAGAAGTAACAAAATTTGCTGTTAAGCCAAAGGAACTTCTTGCATTTACGGATTCCAATTGATAGTCTTCCTGATTTTCTTTTTCACAAGATTGAAATGCTAACAACAATCCAATTAATGCTAGGGTAAAATACTTTGATTTCATGATAAAATTAATTTACGATTTACAATTTATATTCTTAATAATGGGTAAATATGATTGACATACTTTTCATTCATATACAATCATTTTTTGTGTACTCCTTGAGGGATAAATACTTTCTACTTTTTCTTTTTTCGTTAGAAGCTTTATGCCTTTCCGAATACAGTGCAAATGAACCACTACAGGGAGGCTACGAACGATTAAAACTGGTTGAAAAGGAATTTTTGATCTTAAAAATGAACAATTAATATTGAATAGTTTCAACAAATAGCATTAGTGCCTCACTATAAGATTTATTGATATAATTATAGAGGGTTTTAAAGAAAAAAAGACTGTATAAAACTATTGTTGCGATCATATTAAAACTTATGCATACCTCATATCTTGGCAAGAACACGAAAAAGAAATTTTCATTTTAATTTAAAAATAGATATCAAAATTAAAATGTAAATTCTTTGCGTAAACTACCTCAGGGTATTTGTAGAAAGGAATATTTAATTTTGGGCCAGGCCTCAGGATAATATAGCCGTTAGCGGTTCCACTAAAAAATAACTACGCTATAATATTCGGAGTAAATTTTAAGAAAATAAGGTTTTCTGAACAGAAAAACTCTAGCGATTATCCCTAAAATTTTTTACTGACCAATAGACAACAACAGCATTCACTTAGTTCAAAATCAAAGAATCAATCAACCATATAGTACAGGATACACTAGCCCTTTCAAAACAGTATTTTAGTCGATTAGGGGTCATATGAAATGAAAAAAATAAGTATAGCATCTTCACTAGTATTGTTGGTTGTGTTTTTATCCTGCCAAGATAATTATCAACCAAAAAGAAACCTTGCTGAGGAATTCCTGAACCCACCACAAAGTGCCAAGCCCAAGACCTGGTTTCACGCCATGAGCGGTAACATGACCAAGGACGGACTCACAAAAGACTTGGAATCCATGGCAGAGGTTGGACTTGGTGGACTGCTCTTGTTCAATGTAACTCAAGGAATTCCTAACGGGCCCATCAAATATAATTCAGATGAACACCATGAACTTATAAAACATGCCGCTATCGAATCCGAACGATTAGGGCTGAGTTTTGGAGTGCATAATTGCGATGGTTGGTCTGCGAGTGGCGGACCGTGGGTCTTGCCAGAGGAATCCATGAAAATGGTGGTTTGGAGCGAAAGCGTGGTCAACGGCGGAGCTATTCATACGAATCTCAAGGAGCCAACCAAACGAGAAGGTTTTTATAAAGACATTGCTGTGTTGGCCTACCCTGCCCTACCGTCCGAGGTGGACGATTCTGAAAATATTCCGGTAATTTTGGCATCGGATGCATCTTTGGACATTTCACTAATTTCCGACACCAAAGTGGATGCCGAATCTAAACTTAATGCCAAAAAAAAAGAACAACCATGGGTTCAGTTTACTTATAATAATCCCAAAACCATACGTTCCGCTAAAATTATTTTTAACGACCGTCGCAGTACTGCAATTCTTCAAACGAGCTTCGACGGAAAAACATTTACAGATGTTCGCGAGCTGTTTAAAGTACGTACCGGAAAAGGGGAATGGGCAATCAATGACCATTTTAAGGGGATTACATCAAGGTACTTTAGACTTAAATTCAACCAGCCTACAACTATAAAAGAGGTACAACTAACTTCCAATTATTTTATAAACAACCCCTTGGGCAGAACGGCGATCGCCAGGACAGAGGACAAAAAATTACTTCCTATCGGAACTCCCGAGCCAGAGATGATGATAGACCCATGGCAAATACGAAATGTATCCAAAGACATGGATTCGGAAGGTAACTTAAAAACAGAACTGCCAGAAGGGACATGGACCATCATGCGTTTTGGATACACCTCAACAGGTGCGTTTAACAATCCGGCGTCCGATGAAGGCCGTGGTTTGGAAGTGGATAAATTAAGTAGACCGCCCTTTAAAAAACATTACGATGCCTTTATCAAAAAGGTAGTGAACAATGCCGGTCCAGTAGCTCCAAACGCCTTGCAGTATATTGAAATAGATAGTTATGAAATGGGCGGGCAAAACTGGACGGAAGATTTTAACGCCACATTTAAGGAGGCAAAAAGCTATAATTTTATTGAAATGCTGCCCTTGGTCGCAGGCAGGTTTGTGGGAAATGCGGAACAATCGGAGGCTGTACTGTCGGATTATAGGAAAGTAATTTCGGATTTGATGACCAAAAATTACTTTGAGTATTTCACGGAACTGTGTAACGCAGACGGACTCAAAAGTTACATAGAACCCTACGGTTTTGGTCCTTTGAACGATTTGGATATTGGCGGCGTAACCGATATTCCTATGGGCGAATTCTGGATGAACCGTCCCATTACCCAGACGGAATCTGCGGTTTCCTCGGCACATATTTACGGGAAACCCGTGATATCGGCAGAATCCTTTACCTCAACGCCTCAAATAAATTGGAAAGGGCATCCGGCCATGGCAAAAACTTCGGGCGATTTAGGGTGGACCTATGGAATTAACGAATTTATGTTCCATCGCTTTGCGCATCAGGCCAATCCTAACGTAGCTCCGGGAATGACAATGAACCGCTGGGGTTTTCATTTTGATAGGACCCAAACTTGGTGGAAAAATGCGGGTGCGGCTTGGTTTACCTATATTGCCCGTGGATCGCACATGCTTAGGCAAGGGGTACCGGTTTCCGACCTGCTGATTTATGTAGGAGAAGGAGCCCCAAATTCCGCTTACTACCGAAACGACATCTCTCCGGCCATCCCCAAGTCCATCAATTTTGATAATGTCAATACCGATGTACTTTTAAACCGCATCGCTATAAAAGACAAGGAATTGGTACTTCCCGAAGGTACTACGTATAAGCTATTACTGCTACAAAACAGTAAAACACTTTCGTTAACTACGTTAGAACGCATCCTGGAAATTGCAAAAAGTGGCGTTCCGGTCTATGGAGAAATCCCCGAGAAACTAGCGGGATATAAAAATTCCGATACCGATATTCAGACCTTTAAAACCAAACTTACCGAGTTAACACCTTTCATCAAAAAAGTGTCCGACTGGCAAACGGTACTATCCGAAAACTCCATGGCACCGGATATGAAATTCTTAAATGATGCAACCAGCGATTATGCGCATAGAAAAACACCTACCGAGGATATTTACTTTTTTTTCAACGCGGATACGGCGGCAACCAAAACAATCAGCGCACAGTTTAGGATAACCGATAAAATTCCGGAATTATGGAATCCCATGACGGGCAGCATCCGTAAACAAGGTCAGTTCACGCATCACAACGGTGCCACGACTACATCCATTCAACTGGACGCCGGTGAATCCGTTTTTGTAGTGTTTAAAGAACCCTCGAATGTGGAGGAAAAAGGGAAAACTAGTCTAAAAGACATCCACCTCAACTTATCCGAAGAAAATATTCTACAAGCAGAGGCAATAAATAACGGCACCTATTCCATACCATTGACTTCGGGAAAAACCTGGGATTTTGAAATTACCGATATTCCCGAACCTAAGGACATCTCGAAAAATTGGGATGTTACCTTTCAAAAAGAAATGGGGTATGGAGATACCGTGGCATTCGATTCCTTGGTGGATTGGAGTGGACACCCCAAGGATTCTATAAAGTACTACAGCGGTACGGCACGCTATCAAAAAACTATTGTGCTGAATGACCAGCAGCTAAAAGAAGATATAAAAGTGCAGCTAGATTTGGGTGAAGTCAATATTGTAGCGGAAGTTATTATAAACGGGAAAAAAGTGGCGGTTTCCTGGATGCCACCTTTTGAAGTAGACATCACCGATTTTGTAAATAGGGGTGAAAATAGGATTGAAGTACTATTGACCAACCAATGGAGCAACCGACTGATTGGTGACGAGCGCTATCCCGCAAATGATGACGGCTATCAACTTGGCCCACATCGTGCCACAGACCTGACCATGCCAGTATGGTATACCAACAATGAACCCAGACCTACCGGAAAACGAACCACCTTTACCACATCTCCATTTTACAAAAAAGACGACCCTTTAATGCCATCAGGGCTATTGGGGCCGGTGCAACTTAAATTTTCAAAAATAATATCACGATACTAATGAAAACCAAACACAACGTAGGACAACACACATTTAGGTCTTTTTTTATGGCCTCTATTTTAATAAGTATGTTATTGTCTTGTGCAGAATCGCCAGAAAAAACAGCACTTTCGTTTGCTGAGCTAAGCTGCAACCAAAAGGAAAATCCTACCGCTATTGAAACGGAAAACCCAAAATTTTCTTGGCTGGTAACTGCAGAGGGTTTCAATAAATCACAATCTGCATATCATATTTTAGTAGCCTCCTCCGAGGAAAAATTAAACGAGAACGACGCGGATATATGGAACTCGACAAAAACCGAGAGTGCCAAATCGGCCTTTGTACCCTTTGCCGGTTCACCGCTAAAAGCACTGGAAACCTACTTTTGGAAGGTAAAGATTTGGGACGAAAGCGATGGAGCCTCCGAGTGGTCTGCCGTTCAACATTTTCAAATGGGATTGATGAACGATGAAAATTGGGGCGACTCAAAGTGGATTACCTTGACCAAGGACAACAGAACCTCTCCGCATCGCTTTAGGGATTACAAAACGGGAAAAATGAAAGCACCTATTCCTGTGGATGGTTTTGCAGCGAGCTATTTTAGAAAGGAAACCCATATTAACAAAGAAATTAAAAGCGCAACGGCCTATATTGCAGGGCTAGGCTATTATGAGCTCTACCTCAACGGCGAAAAAGTAGGTGACCATGTGTTGGACCCTGCACCTTCCAACTATGACAAACAGGCCTATTATGTGGATTATGATATTACCGAACAGTTGGTTTCCGGTAAAAATGCTTTTGGAATCATTTTAGGGAATGGCTTTTACGGACAAAACATTTCTTGGAAAAACGACCCAGAATCCGAAAAGGACATGGCGTATGGCCCTCCAACGGTAAAATTACTGGTAAAGACCACCTACACCGATGGTTCCCAATCCGATTTTTACACCGATGGCTCTTGGAAGGAATCTACCGGGCCTATTGTATTTAATAATATTTATGGTGGTGATACCTACGATGCCCGTTTTGAAATCAAGGGTTGGAATACCGTAGGATATGACGACACATCTTGGGGCAATCCGAAAGAGGTTTCCCCTAAATTGAAAACCTTGAGTTCGCAACAAATTCCGCCAATTAAAAAACTAATGGAGCTGGAGCCGCAAAAAGTCTTCAAAGGCGCAGATGGGGAATGGATCGTAGATTTCGGACAGAACATCGCCGGTTGGGTAAAATTAAATGTTGCGGAAAAAGAAGGACAACTCATCGAAATCACGACCACAGAGGCTTTATTGACCGACGGTTCCGATATTTTTCAAGGTTCCACGGGTGGTGGGGCCAATGGTATGGCGCAGGTGTATAAATATATTTCCAAAGGTGGGGATGCAGAACCGTGGGAACCAAAATTCAGTTATCATGGATTCAGATATGCCAAGGTAAAGGGCATCTCCCAAAAACCAAATACCGATATGATAAAGGCGGTACTGGTAGCCACGGACATAGAGGAAACCGGTAGTTTTAGCTCTTCGAACGACATGCTTAACGAAATGCACAGCATTAGCAAATGGACCATTGTTGACAACCTTCATGGCATTCCTGAAGACTGTCCACATCGCGAAAAATGTGGCTGGTTGGGCGATGCCCACGCCTTTGCCGAGTATGCGCTGTACAATTATGATATGTACGACTTCTATAAAAAATACATGGAAGACATCCGCACGCAAATGCGGCCCACAAAAGGGCATAATGACCCAGATATCAAATTTCAAGTACCGACTATGATTGCCCCGGGCAAACGTACGTCTACCTATGCAAAAATAGACTGGGGCGTGGCCACGATGTATTTGCCTTGGTACAATTATTGGTATTATGGTGACGATACCATTATTAAGGACTATTATGAAGAAATGAAAGGACTAACCGACTTTTACCTCAATTTTAAAGGAGAAAACGGTATTATGCAAGATGGCATGGGCGATTGGTGTCCCCCACTTTGGGACAGAAGAAAAAATCCAAGCGCCATGGAAACCGACCCTATCATTTCGGCCAACGCCTATTTCTATGATGTTTTAGGCATCATGGAAAAATTTGCCTCCATGAACGATGACCCTGACTACGCCGCCCAAATGAAGACGGAGAAAGAAGAATTAAAAACTGCTTTCAATACCGAGTATTTGAGACCTATTCCGAACACGGAGCACAAATGGTACCTGAGTCAGACCGCTACGGTACAAGCTTTGCAATTTGGTATGGTACCTGAAAATGAGATAGAAAACGTGGTCAACGGTTTGGCACACAATATCGTGGAGGTCAAGGGAGGCCATCATGCAACGGGCATTCATGGTAACCGTTACATCTATACGGTGCTGGCAGCGAACGGAAAAGCGGACTTGGCGCATGAGATATTGACCACTCCCGAATTTCCGAGTCAGGCTTACGTGATGAACTCCGGGTTTACCACTTGGCCCGAACGTCAGTTTATCTGGGAGGAAATGGAAGGCCCTACCAACTCTTTAAGCCACCCCATGCATACGGGTTTTGCCACCTATTTTTATGAGTCTTTAGGTGGAATTAAATCCTCCAAAGAAAATCCGGGGTACAAAACATTTGTAGTCAACCCTCAATTTCCAAGTGAGGTTACCAGTACGGATGTTTCGGTACCGACCCCTTACGGTAACATAGATTCTAAATGGACAGTGGAAAACGGAAACTTTACGATGGAATTAATAGTGCCGTTCAATACGACCGCACTTTTACCGCTAAGCGATAATCAAAAAGATAGTTTAACTATTAATAACACCGATTGGAAAACATTTCAGCAAGAAAATAAAACAGGAGATGAAGTACGACTAGGTTCGGGCTCCTATACCATAACCTACGTAGAATGATAAATAAGATCCGAAGGACATCGTATATACTGCCCTGTTTTTTAGCACTACTTTCCTCCTGCAGTACCGAATCCGCAATAGAAGAACCCATAGAAGATAGGCAAGAACAGGAAGAAGAAAGTACGGAAGACCCAACCGACCCGAATACCAATTTGGATACCATAAGCTACCTAGAAAGCAACGGAATTATAAGTGTGGAATTTGAAACTGTAGAGGGAGATTTAGAATGGGAACGCGGAAACACACTGGATGCTTTTGATGGAACTGGTTACCTACGTTGGAACAAGGAAGATAATTTCAATACACCCGGAGTCGGTATTTTGGTCTATAAACTGACCATCGCTACGCCTGGAACCTATCAGTTTGTATGGCGGTCCAGAATTTCCGAAGGGGATAGTCAGTCTGAAGGGAACGACTCTTGGCTCCGCTTTTCCGATGCCAGTGATTTTTTTGGTCAACGCGAGGGTAGTACAGTGTTTCCAAAAGGTCTTGGTAAAACTCCGGTTCCAGAAGGCAGCAGTTCAGACGGTTGGTTTAAAGTTTATATGAACCGGGTCGGGGAATGGTTTTGGCGCTCGAACACAAGCGACAACGACCCACATAATATTTTTGTGACATTTGATACGCCAGGTATCTATACCATGGAAGTTTCCGGACGTTCTCAATTTCATGCGCTGGACCGATTTGTTTTATTTATCGAAGGAAAAACATTGACCGAGGCACAGAATGCAGAACGAAGTACCATTGTACAACCGTAAAGAATGGGGCATAACTCTTGAGATAACTAATACCTATTCTAGTAAATAGAATCAATTACTTAATAAATTAAGGAAAACAGACAAACTGAAAAGGCAAAACAAAATCATGAAATTATTTAAAAAATTCTATTTATTATTAATATTCTTTTCAATACAACTTGCCAATTCACAGTTGAAAGAATCTTTTGAAAAAGGTTTTATAATAACAAAAACGGGGGAGAAAATATCTGGTTATATTCGAAAAGATGATTTTAAAAATAAAGTAAATAACATTTGCTTTAAAAAAATATTGGAAAACGAAAAATGTAAGCTTTATGATACAACTCAAATTGCCTCTTTTAAATCAGGTGATGATGAATTATATGATTTATTTGAAGTAGAAATAAACAATAAAAGCACAGAAATAACCCTATTTGCCAAAAAATTATTAAGCGGTGAAATTTCGCTTTATAAAGGATTTTACAATGGAGATACTTTTTACATTGTTTCAAAAAGAGAAGAAAATTATATTTTACAAAAAGATAAATTAGTTTCTGGTGAAACGAAATTTAGAAGATATAACTATTTGGGGATACTAAATTTGGCGACTGAAAACTTTCCAATTAGGACTGGTGCAACAGTAGCGTTTAATCAACGTAGTTTTATAGATATTATTGGCCGCTACAATGAATCTAAAGGTGCTAATTACGAGGTTACAAAGACTAATAACAAAGGGCAAAACTTTTGGATTATTACTGGTGGCCTTGGTTTTGGAAATGAAGAATCTGAGTTTTTTTTTCAATTTAATAACAGATTGTTTTTCCCTAAGTTTAGTAGAAATACATCATTTAGCACAGGGCTTAACTACTTCAATTACCAATATATAGATACCGAGTTAGATACCGAGGTAACTCAATCTTTAATTTCTATCCCGTTCCAAATACAACATAATTTTCTTAATAAGAATATAAGACCTTATATATTTACAGGGGCTAGTTTAAGCTTTTTGTCGAGAAATGACGAGGACGGAAATTCAATTATAGAGGAAACAGGATTTCAAAGTAATTTTGGTTTGGGCTTTATTCTAGGGGCTGGAATTGAGTTGAACTTATACAAAGGCCTGATATTGAAAAGTGAATATAGACATGAAACTTTCACCCACTTATTACTTTTTGGTATTGGCTATCATTTTACGAAATAGAAAACCTGCATCTACTGTTCGACACAAAAAATGGCATAACTCTTGAAATTAACACTTAAAACACCTAATATAATTAAACACTAATGAAACAAATGAAATATCACATCCTAGCTTATCTATCCCTTATAACGATAGGACTATCGGCACAAAAAAACAAAATGCCTTACAAAGATGCGTCGCTATCTATTGAAGAGCGCGTCGAAGATTTATTACCCAGAATGTCATTGGAAGAGAAAGTTGCGCAAATGCGAATTTTCCATGCCAATATCGGGGTAAAATCCGATGAGAAGGGCAAGATGGAATTATCCGATAGGGTCATTGAAAAATTAAAGTTAGGAATTGCGGGAATCAAGAATCCCGGAGAACATATTTCTCCGCTCGCAGCGGCAAAACTCAATAACGAGTTGCAAAAATACATCATGGAGAGCAATCGGTGGGGTATACCAGCACTGTTTGTGACCGAATCTTATAATGGAGTCGATGCCGCTGGATGCACAAAATTTGGACGACCCATTAATTCGGCAGCAACTTTTAATCCTGAGCTGGTCAATCGTATTTGGGATGTTGTAGGTCGTGAGGCAAGGCTTAGGGGCATGCACATGTGCCACTCTCCAGAGGCAGATTTGGTTCGTGATCCACGTTTTGGCAGAATGTCCGAAGCCTTTGGCGAGGACACCTACCTAACCACGCAGATGGTACTGAATGCCATTAAAGGCGTACAGGGCGATTACGGAGGCTTGGGTAATGGCACCCATATTGGTGCTGTGGCCAAACACTTTGCAGGGTATGGACAGGTATTGGGTGGTTCTAATTTTGCGGCGATTGAGATTTCACCAAGAACGCTAATAGACGAAATTTATCCACCTTTTGAAGCTGCTGTTAAAGAAGCAAGAACACTTGGGGTGATGGCATCGCATGGTGACCTTAACGGGATAGCAAGTCATGGTAATCCTGAGTTGTTAACGGGCGTATTGCGCGACCAATGGGGATTTGATGGCTATGTCGTGTCTGATTCCAATGACATTGCAAGACTGTATTATTTTATGAAAGTAGCCGAAAGTCCAGAAGCTGCAGCTTTAATGGGATTGGTTGCCGGAATCGATATCGATTTGTACGCTGAGGATTCATATGCCTACCTGCCTGAAATGGTAAAGAAAGACCCCTCCATAGAAAAAATGATAGACCGTTCCGTGCGACGTGTGTTGCGGACAAAAATGATTTTAGGGCTTTTTGACAATCCGTTTATCGATGTAAAAAAAGTGGAAAAAGAAGTGCGTTCGGCATCTTCTTTAGCTTTAGCGGAAGAAGCCGATTTGGAGTCCATCATCCTATTGAAAAACGAGGAAAACACCCTTCCTCTAGCCAAAACATCTCAGAAAATAGCTTTATTAGGTCCTCTATTAAACGACGGAACTCAAAAAGCGTTTGAATCTGTAACTGGAAGTCAAGTGACGTATGTGACCGATCAAGGTTTTGAATTGACAGATGGTAACAAAGGCGTGCCCGCTGTATTACCTACCGATGAAAAAGCCTTAGAGCGACTCACCAATCTGGCAAAAGACGCAGATGTTACGATTTTATTTTTAGGTGGAGATGAATTTACGGCCAAAGAAGCTTATTTCAACAACGCTTTGGGCGACCGCGCCACTATTGAGCCTGTTGGGCCACAAGATGAATTGGTCAAACGTATTAAAGCGTTGGGCAAACCCGTAATTATCGTCTTAAAACACCGCAGAACCTTGGCTATAAATGTTATGGCAGAACAAGCCGATGCCATTCTTGATGCCTGGGACTTGAGCGAAATGGGCGACACGGCAATGGCTAGAGTCGTCTTTGGCGAAGTTTCTCCTTCTGGAAAACTACCGGTTACCGTGCCACGTTCCATTGGTCAATTACCATTTCATTACAGCATGAAAGAAATCAATAACAAAAAAGGCTATCTCTTTTTAGAGGACGGCCCATTATATCCCTTCGGATTCGGATTGAGTTATAGTCCGTTTTCTTATGAAGATATTTCCCTTTCAACTACAGAAATAACACCTAGCTCAGAAATTACAGTAAGCGTCAAAGTGACCAACACCGGTAAAATGAAAGCCAAAGAAGTGGTACAACTCTATATAAAAGATGAAATTGGCTCGGTTACCCGACCGGATAAGGAATTGAAAGGCTTTGAAAAAATTATGTTGAATCCTAAAGAGTCAAAAACAGTATCGTTTACCATAACCCCAAAAATGTTGGAGTTTACGGGCTTGACCATGGAGAAAATATTGGAAGCAGGCGATTACACCGTTATGGTAGGTACCTCCTCAAAAGAAGGACTGACCGCACAATTTAGATTGGAAAAATAAACAAGAACATAGAAATCAATACAAACAATATGAAACAAATACATCAATTAGTTAGTAAAAGCGTACTACTGTTTTTCGTAGCATGCCTTGGGCTAAATGCCCAGAACACCATGGATAAAGAAAACATTGAAAAAGCCATGGTAAGTGCAATGGAATGGCAAGAAGCCCATCCTATTTTTGCACTTGCTCCTACCGATTGGACCAATGGCGCCTATTATGTGGGTGTCACCAAAGCACACCAAACGACCAAGAATCCTATATTCTTGGCAGCATTAAAGACCATGGGCTATCGTAATGAATGGAAACCGCTGTACAGAACCTATCACGCCGATGATGTGGCCATTTCGTATGCTTATTTATACGCCAATTCCACTAGAAAAAACTTGGTGGATTTAGGGCCAACAAAAGCATTCTTGGACACCCATTTGTACGAGCCCAACAAATGGAAAGACGGTACCGATAAAAACAAGGAGAAAAAGATATTATGGTGGTGGTGTGATGCCCTCTTTATGGCGCCGCCCGTAATTACGGAATACGCTAAGCAAACTGGGGAACAAAAGTACCTCGATGCCATGCACAAATACTACATGGAAACCTATAACTTGTTATACGATAAAGAAGAACATCTTTTCGCCAGGGATACCCGCTACCAATGGGGTGTAAATGAAAAAGATCTAAAAGAACCCAATGGTAAAAAAATATTTTGGGCACGTGGTAACGGATGGGTTTTAGGCGGACTCGCCCTTGTATTGACCGACCTTCCTGAAGATTATAAGCACCGTGATTTCTACGTTAATCTTTACAAAGAAATGGCGGCAAGAATTAAAGAATTACAGCATGACGACGGACTCTGGAGAACCAGTTTACTTTCACCAGAATCCTGGAACCACGGTGAAGTGAGTGCCAGTGGCTTTTATACTTTCGCCCTAGCTTGGGGTGTCAATAACGGACTTTTAGACAAAGCGGAGTACGGCCCAGCCGTAAAGAAAGCGTGGAACGCCCTGATTGCCTGTCAGCATGAAAACGGCATGGTAGGTTGGGTACAGGACATTGGTGCCGACCCACAACCCGCAACTGCGAATAGCTGGCAGAATTATGGTACAGGAGCTTTTTTGTTGGCCGGTAGTGAATTGTTAAAAATGGACTAGTGCAAAAAACGGTCACCACGTATATGGTATCTTGTTTCATTTTCTGCGTTTTTGTAATAGCAAATGCACAGGTGGACACGACTTTGACCAACCTAAATTATAAAGATTTGGTATTGGTAAAAAAGGCCATTACAAATGAGGATAATCCGTTTGTACCCGCCTATACATCTCTGATAAAACAAGCGAATAAAGCTTTGTTGGAAGGACCGTTTTCGGTACTACAAAAGAAGGGGTTGGCAGCCAGTGGTGACAAACATGATTATTTAAGTTTGGCACCCTATTGGTGGCCAGACCCGGAAAAAGAAGATGGGCTCCCATGGATCCGTAAAGACGGCAAGGTCAACCCGATGACCAAAGGGGATAATGTAGACGATCCCGTTAAGGATAAAATGGTCAATAATGTTAAGGTACTTTCACTGGCCTATTTCTTTTCTGAAAAACAAGCGTATGCAGAAAAGGCCAATGAACTTCTAAAAGTTTGGTTTGTTGATAAGGCTACACGAATGAATCCTAATCTGGACCACGCGCAGGGCATTCCCGGTAAAAATTCGGGAAGGGGTTTTGGTATCATAGAATTCTCGGGGGTTGCACATATTATTACCGCCATAGAAATTTTAGAACACAACAAGGCCATGCCCAAAAATGTAAAAGCGGGTTTAGAAGATTGGTTAAATGAATACACAACATGGCTACAAACCAGTGAATTCGGCATTTTTGAAAAAACAAGGTCTAACAATCATGGTTCGCTCTATGATGCACAACTGGTCTCCTTATTACTTTTTCTGGATAGGAAAGAAGAGGCAAAATCCGTGTTGAACTCTGTTTTTAAGGAACGCATAGCACCACAAATAGAAGCAGATGGCAGCCAACCCCACGAATTAAAACGAACCAAGGGATTAACATACAGCATTTTAAATCTATCCGCCTTGAACCGATTGGCTTTTTATGGCAAAAAAGTGGGGGTAGATATTTGGGACAAACGTTCGGAAGAGGGCGATATGCAAAAAGCCTACGATTTTTTGTTTCCGTATTTGGATGAAAATAACACATGGCCCTATGAACAATTGGGCGACATGGATAAGGCTCTAGAACGATTACGAAGATTATTTGTAAATTCAGGAAGTATGTTGGGGATATCAAAACACTGTACCATTGCGCCTCAACTAAAAGATGTAGAAGACATCCAACAGTTGATGTATCCCTGTATCGCAGAATAAGATAACTATTTAAAAAAGAGTGCCGAAGAATGAAAAAAGATACCACAGAAAAAAACCAAAGAACAACTGGAGTTTCCAGAAGGAAATTTATTCGCAATACCGCCCTTGCTGCGGGTTTAATAAGCATTGTTCCTAGACACGTTTTAGGTAAGGGTTTTATGCCTCCAAGCGACAAAATTAATCTGGGTTATATTGGGTTGGGCAAGCAAGGTGGTATCCTAGCAAATAAATTTTTGAGTAATACAGAAGCGCAAATCGTAGCAGGCGCAGAAGTTTGGACTTCAAAACAAGCATGGTTCAAACAGCTCGTAGAAGGCTATTATGCCGAAAAAAGAAACGTTAGCAACTACAATGGAGTCACTACCTATTTGGAATACGGAGAACTATTGAAACAAACGGATATCGACGCCGTAGTCATCGCTACACCGGACTATTGGCACGCTAAACAAGCGATAGACGCTATGAAGTCAGGCAAAGATGTGTACTGCGAAAAACCAATGACCAACACAATCGATGACGGACGAAAAATGGTAGATGCCAAAGAGAAATATGGCCGTGTCGTTCAAATCGGCAGCATGCAACGGTCTTGGGAAAAATTCAGAAAGGCACAGGAAATCGTAAGCTCAGGAAAACTTGGGGAAATCAAAAAAGTTTTGGTCAATGTGGGCGACCCCTACCGACCTTACGACCTTCCTTTTCAAGAAACTCCCACGGGTGTAGATTGGAATCTGTGGTGCGGTCCTGCGCCATTGATTAGTTATCACGAAACCATCGCTCCAGAAGTGGTAAAAACCTATCCCGCATGGCGCGATTTTAAAGAAACTGGTGGCGGGCGAATAGCAGATTGGGGCACACATATGTTCGATATTGCACAATGGTGCTTGGGAATGGACAAGACCGGCCCCATCTCCTTTATTCCACCAAAAGACCGAAATGCAGTACGAGGACTTCGTATGTTCTATGAAAACGGAATTGAAATGGTGCACGAAGATTTTGGCCGTGGATGGGCCGTACGCTTTATTGGAACCGAAGGAGAATTGGATGTAAGCCGTGGATTTTTGGAAACACGACCGGAAACTATTCTTCTCCCCAATGGAGGAGACCCTAAGGGCATGTTCAAAGACCAAGGCAACCACTACCAAAATTGGTTGGACGCCATTAAAACCAGGCAAGAACCTATTTGTAGCGTAGAAACAGGACACCGCTCCGCAAGCATTTGCAACGTAGCGAATATCGCTTACGAACTAGGGAGGTCCTTGGAATGGAATCCGGTTAAGGAAAAATTCAAAGGGGATTCCGAAGCGAATAAAATGAGGAAACGAAAGAAAAGAAAATACTGAACCAGTATGAAATATCCCTACACCTTTTTTGGAATATTGATGTTGCTGGTCGCTACCAACTGCGGCCAAAAACAAGACCAAAACAAAACTGTTGCTGTAGAAAAAACAGCTATTACCAAATCAGACACCTATTACCACTATAGTATCTGGTGGGCCTTTGTCAATAAAGTGTTCGATGCCGATTTATCCGTTGCGGAATTAAAAACCAAAGGGGATACCGGACTAGGTTCTTTTAATTTACTGGACGGCGAGATGGTGATGGTCGATGGTATTGCCTATCGCGTTCGTGAAGATGGCACCATAAGCGAAGGTGCAGATACAGATAAAATCGTGTATGCCAATGCAGGATTTTTTGAAGAGGATATGCAAACCGAACTAACATCGGAAGATGTTATGGATATAGAACAATTAAAGTCCGGTTTGACAGCTGCGCTACCTTCAACCAATTTCCTTTATGTCTTTAAAATCAAGGGTACTTTTGACTATATGAAATGTGGCGGACTCACCAAACAAGAACCGCCTTTTGAAGAAGGTTTGGATGTTTTGATACCCAACCGACCCGTTTTTGAGGGAAACAATGTCTCAGGAACCATTGTTGGGTTCTATTGTCCTGACTTTATCGGCAATATCAACGTTAAGGGCTTTCACTTTCATTTTATTTCGGACGATAAGAAACTTGGCGGGCATGTAATGGATTTTAAATCTTCAACCACTTTGAACGTAGGTATCGATAAAAAGACCGATTATCATTTTGTACTTCCGGACAATACAGATTTTGAAAACGTAAGCTTGGAAAAGGAATTTCAATACAAAAAAGAAACGCCAGCAACTAACCAATAAAACAAAACCCATGCAGCGATTGGCATTTAAAATGAAACTGAATCCGGGTCAAAAGGAGGCGTATACCAAACGTCATAATGAACTATGGCCAGAGCTTAAAAAATTATTGAAAGATGCGGGAGTCAGTGAATACTCTATATTCATCGATGAAGAAACCAATACGCTTTTTGCCTTTCAAAAAGTTTCAGGTGATGGTGGGTCCCAAGACTTGGCCGAAAACCCCATAGTTCAAAAATGGTGGGCGTTTATGGCGGATATTATGGAGACGAATCCGGATAATTCCCCTGTATCCGAACCTTTGGAAGAAGTTTTTTTTATGGAGTAAAACCAAGCGCATGAAAACATACGGAACTATTTTACTGCTTTGTTCAATTGTTACGCTTACCCTACTGTTTAGTGGTTGCGAGCAAGAATCAAATGAACTGTCCATTTCCGCTCCTCAAGATATACCTCAGGTTGATTTTGCCATTAACGAACTTGAAACTGTACTTACCGCAAATGAAACATGTTTAAAGTCGGTCAATACAGCAACTGCCGACATCACTGTTTCCATAACGGAATCGGAACAGATAGCCGCCGAAGGTTTTGAGCTAATTGTTGCCGATAATAAAATCCGACTGTTTGCAACAGATACCGCAGGCCTTATGTACGGAATCTTAGAGCTGGCCGAGCAGATACAGATTAACGGATTCAAAGGCGTAAAGAACACGCTGCAAAATCCGCACATGCAAATGCGGGGCACCAAATTCAACATCCCTTTAGATGTAAGAACACCAAGTTATTCAGATGCCAGTGAGGTGGCACAACACAATATTCCGGTCATGTGGGAATTCGACTTTTGGACTGCCTACATCGATAATTTGGCCAAACACCGCTACAACTATATTTCGCTTTGGAATTTACATCCCTTTCCGTCTTTGGTCAAGGTGCCAGGCTACGAAGAAATTGCCCTAGACGATGTGTATCGTTCCACAATAGATTGGAAAGAAAATTACCATCTACATGCAACCGATATCGCTACCCCGGAAATCACCGAAAATTTTGAGGTAATCAAAAAATTGGGCATCGAAGAAAAAATAGCATTTTGGCAAAAAGTAATGCGCTATGCCAAGGAGCGTAATATCGATTTTTACTTTATTACTTGGAATATATTTACGAATGGCACCAACGGGCAGTATGGTATTACCGACGACCCCGATAATGAAATTACTAAAGACTATTTTAGAAAAAGCATCAAACAGCTTTTTGTTTCCTATCCTGATTTAAAAGGTATTGGCTTAACCACTGGGGAGAATATGCCGGGAATTGGTTTTGAAGAAAAAGAAACTTGGGCCTTTGATACCTATGCCAAGGCCGTTTTGGAAGTGGCCAAAGAAATGCCCGATAGAAATTTTACCTTTATACACAGGCAGCATCAAACGGGTGCGAAAGCCATTGCAGAGAAATTCAAACCCGTCATAGATGCCAAAAATATTGAATTTTTATACTGCTTTAAATACGCCAAGGCCCACGCTTTAAGTACTACCGAACAACATTACCATCAAAATTTTGTAAAGGACATAGCAGGTATGGAAACGATTTGGGGACTCCGAAATGATGATGCCTATTATTTTCGTTGGGGCGCACCTGACTTTGTAAGGGAATTTATCTCAAATATTCCGTACGAGGTATCGAGAGGTATTTATTATGGTTCGGACCAATGGATATGGGGTCGTGAGTTTCTGACCAAAAACCCGGAGACAAAAAATCAACTTGAAATTGAAAAGCACTGGTACCATTGGATGTTATGGGGTCGTCTGGGCTATAATCCAGAAGTTTCCAACGAGCGATTACAAGGTATTTTGCAAAATAAATTTAAGGATGTCAACTCTAAAGAACTTTTTTCCGCATGGCAAGAAGCCTCTATGGTCTACCCTACTACAACCGCATTTCATTGGGGCGATGTAGATTTCAAATGGTATATAGAAGGAAGCCAAAGTCGACCGGGGCCTGCAAACAACACCACCGGTTTTCATGATGTGAACCGATTTATTACGTTGCCACCGCACCCAAAATCGGGTTTTCAATCTATTCCTGATTATGTGGTTTCTTTACAAACCGATGAGATTTCAAAAGAATTGAATCCATTACAGGTTTCTGAAAAATTACATTCGCACGCAAACAAGGCATTGGCATTTTTGAAAACGGACTTGGCTACCCAAAACAAAGAATTGGAATACACCCTGAACGACATAAAAACAATGGCTTTCATGGGTAAATACTACGCCCATAAGATTGCGGGAGCTACCCACTTGGCGTTGTTTCGGGAAACTAAAAATAAGGAACATCAAAATAGGGCCGTAGAAGAATTGAACCTAGCACTTGATTTCTGGAAAAAGTATACCGCCCAAGCCATGCAACAGAACAAAAATCCATTATGGACCAACCGCGTTGGTTATGTAGATTGGGAGAAAACAACCAAATTGGTAGCTGAGGATATTGAAATAGCGCTAAAATAATTCATTTAAATGCTCAACGGCTGTTTTATGTACTTGGCGTAGGCTTTTAACGTATCGCCACCTGCCACAATGGTTTCTGGAATATCCAAATTTTAAGTTCATAGCTTTTTCTTACCGACAAGTAACATCAAAAATCATACCTAGTTATTACGAATTTAAAGTTCAAAACTTACCCTACAGCACAGGGTGGCATTGACATAACTAATCCTTATTATTGAAAACGTACCGTTAAGGTCTTGCCTTAGCAGGAATCTATAATATCAATTTAAACAGCCTTTTACCATGAAAAGACGCAATTTTGCACAACTATCCTCATTAGCCGGCTTAGGGCTACTATTTCCTATCTACGGGTGTAAAAATAATTCTACTGACCATGGCCAAAAAAGTGAAGTATTTACTCCTTTTGAAAAGCTTTCGGCCGAACTGCTTACCACTTGGTGCGATGCAATGTTGGCAACTCAAATCAACAATCCTGAAAAACCAGAATTGCACGGGGCGCTCTACTGCGATGCCTGCGATAGAATTCATGGCCGCTGTATGGATGCCGTATATCCTTTCCTATACTTGGCCGATACTACCGGAGAAGAGAGCTATTTAACTGCGGCCATCAATGTAATGAAATGGTCTGAAAATGTCTCCAGACCGGATGGTAGCTGGACCGTGATACCCAACCCAAAATCATGGCGGGGTATTACTGTTTTTGGTGCAATTGCTTTAGGTGAAGCGCTGCATCATCATGGTCATGTCCTGCCCAATGAAATTAAAGAAGAATGGACCGAGCGTTTGAAAAAGGCGGCAGATTTTATACATGCCAATTTCACGATAGACTACAGTCACATCAACTATGCATTTACCGCTGTCTATGCCTTAAATTTCTTGGGTAAAATGTTCCAAAACGAGGACTACCTTGCGCATAGCAAACAACTGGCCAGCAAAGTGCCCGAATGGCTTACGGACCCCAACAAACTTATTTTTGGTGAGAACAAACTTTCGCGTACGCCCAGTGCCAAAGGGCTCTTGCCCGTGGACTTGGGATACAATGTAGAAGAAACCTTAAACGGGCTGGTACAGTATGCAGTCATGGAAAAAGATGAAGAATTATTAAAACTCTTGACAGCATCTCTAAACGGACATTTAGAATTCATGCTGCCAGATGGGGCTTGGGACAATAGCTGGGGCACACGGCAGAACAAATGGAGTTATTGGGGCAGTAGAACAACTGATGGATGCCAACCGGGATTTGCGTTAATGGCAGATAGAAACCAAGCTTTTGCAACTGCCGCTTATTTGAATACCGAACTATTGGAACGTTGCACCGTAAATGGGCTTTTGGCAGGTGGTCTACATTATGATTCCCATGGAGTGCTGCCCTGTATTCATCATTCCTTTGCACATGCCAAATCGCTCGCTTTTGTGTTGGATAATCGAGAACAGTTACCTACGATTACAAAGACGGCAAAATTACCAAGACAATTGGCCGATGGCGTAAAACACTTTACCGACCTGGACGTCTGGACCGCTACAAGGGGTAAATTTATGGCTACGGTATCTTCTAACGATGTGGTATTTAAAAAGAAATATTCCCAAACCGCAACAGGTGGTTCTTTGGCTGTATTGTGGCACGATGATATTGGTCCTATTTTCACAGCAAGTATGGCAGAATATATCTTGGCCGAAGTTAACAACCAACAACCACAACCAAATGGTGAAGATATTCCGTTAACCCCAAGACTAGCGGTCACCAAAAATGATACATGGTACAGCAATTTGTTTGATTTAAAGGCTAAGGTCGATTTTACGGATAACGGTGAAATCATAAACTTTAAGGTAGAAACACAACTTACCGATAGAGAAGGAAACATTTTGGAAAATGGAGGGTATGTATTGGAATACTTGATATCCAACACCGAAACGATAATTAAAGCCACTTTACATCCCGATACAGATATAACAAACAATGCAGCTTTAGTACTGCCCCTGATTTCCCCAACAGGAGAAAAAGTAATTCAAGCTGAAGAAAATCACATTAAAATAGAAAAAGAAGGAGCTGTCTTGAACCTCCGTTCCAATGTTCCTTTACTGATTAAAAAAACCAAGAAAGAGCGGGTTTTCAATATGGTTCCGGGAATGGAAGCGGTTCCCGTACAAGCTTTTTTTGAAGTAGGGCAAAAGGAAATCATCTGTACGGTTTCGGTTAGCTAAATCATGGGTGGCTCTAGCATGAAAGTGCATCCAAAGCCCGAAAGTGCAGGACGGTTTAATCTATTCGTATTCGTAGTATTGGTTGGCTGGATTAAAAACTGAAAACATTAGAATTTAATCCAAACCCTACTTTAATCAATTTTAAATCTATTATAAGGACAATTACATGAGTAAACAATACAAAATAGCCGTTGTAAACGGAGATGGGATAGGAGAAGAAATAGTACCGGCCGGGGTTTCCGTATTAAAGGCAGTAGCTGAGAAATATAAGTTTAACTTAGAGACCGAAGACTTTTCTTGGGGAGCTGGACATTACGTAAAACACGGTGAATTTATGCCGAGCGATGGTCTAGAAACCCTGAAGAAATTCGATGCCATATATTTTGGTGCGGTAGGCCTACCGGAAGTTGATGATACATTACCGGCAAGGGACTATACTTTTAAAGTTCGCACAGAACTGGAACAATACGTGAATTATAGACCCGTAAAACTGTTCTCAGGCGTTCAAAGTCCGTTGCGGGATAAAACAGAGAAGGATATCGATTTTGTTATTCTCCGTGAGAATAACGAGGGAGAGTTTGTTCAAAACGGTAAAATCCTATATCCGGACACCCCTAACGGCGTTGCCGTTGACACAAGTATGGTAACCCGTTTAGGTGTGGAACGCATAGCGCATTATGCCTTTAAACTGGCACGCACCAGACGTAAAAAAGTCACTAACGTCACCAAGTCCAATACCTTGATCTACACCTTGGGATTTTGGGACAAAGTCATTCAAGAAGTCGCCGATCAGTATCCAGATGTGGAATATAGCAAAATGTATATCGATAATGCCTCCGCCAGTTTTGTGCTGAAACCAGAGGTTTTTGATGTCATCGTTACTACCAATATGATGGGCGATATCCTGTCCGACCTTGGTGGTGCCATTATGGGCAGCTTAGGTTTGGGCGGCAGTGGGAACATTAATCCAGAAGGAAATTTCCCGTCCATGTTCGAGCCTATCCATGGTTCCGCTCCGGATATTGCCGGACAAAATATTGCTAATCCTATAGGGCAAATTTGGTCCGCCGCAATTATGCTGGAACATCTAGGCGAAAAAGAGGCAGCTCAGGATATTGTGAACGGAATAGAGCACGCTACCGCCCAAGGCAACCTGACCAAGGACTTAAAAGGAAATGCCTCCACCTCTGAGATCGCAGCACGCGTTGTTAATTTTATTAATTCTTAAAAATTGTTGCTTTCTAAAAACAATAAAATCGTTGATCTTACCCACTCCCTTTCCAACAGTATGAAGGGAGTGGATATTGTCCCGGCAAAAACCATCAAAAAAGATGGTTGGAATGCTACTACACTTACGTTGTATTCCCATGTAGGAACACACATGGATGCTCCTATCCATTTTAATGTAAGTGATCAGACCATTGATAAAATTCCGCCTGAACGTTTCATAACTAAGGCATGGGTGGTTCAGCTTAACGACATCCAACCAAGTTCAATGATTACGGTGTCGGATATGGATTCCGTCGCGGAAAAAATTAATAAGGGAGACAGTTTATTACTGCATACGGGTTGGAGCAAAAAACTGAACACCAACGCCTATCGAGACGAATTACCCAGAATTAGCGAGGATCTGGCCCATTGGTTAGGAGAAAAACAGATCGGATTATTGGGCGTGGAACCGCCTTCGGTAGCGGACGTGAATAATTTAGAGGAAGTAACAAAAATCCACACGATTCTAATGAAGAACGATATTATAATTGTGGAAGGACTTACAAATCTGGACCAGTTGACCAAGGACCAGGTTACTTTGATAAGCCTGCCCTTGAAGGTAGAAAACGGGGATGGCACTCCTGCTCGAATTTTAGCCATAGAATAAAACGTATGTCCGATCAAGCTATATTAAAATCAATAACCGAAGGAAATAACCTGAAAGGATATCAAAAAGAAATACAGGACTTTTTAACGCATACCCAAAAAACGATCGTCATATTGGACGATGACCCTACCGGCACGCAAACCGTAAAAAATTTACCCGTAGTAACCCAATGGACCGAAACCGTTATAGAAACAGAACTGCTCAAAAGTCCCATATTTTTTATCCTAACCAATTCTAGAAGTCTTCAGTCAACCGCGGCAGCAGATCTGGCATTGCTTTTAGGGGAACGTTTAAAAAAACTGGCATCAAAACACAAGAAACAACTTTTAGTTATCAGCCGTGGAGATTCTACGCTCCGGGGACATTACCCTGGAGAAGTTGCTGCTTTGACAAAAGGACTGGGACAACCTTCGGCAAAGCACGTTTTAATTCCGGCATTTTTCGAAGGCGGACGCTATACTTATGAAGATGTGCACTATGTTAAGGAAACAAAAGGCTTTGTTCCAGCTGGGGAAACCTCATTTGCCAAGGATAGTACTTTTGGATATACCCAATCCAATCTTAAAAAATATATCCTCGAAAAATACCAGAATAAAATTCAAGAAACCCAGATACAAACCATCTCCCTAGATGATTTAAGAAACACCTCCGTAGCGAACATAAGCAACAAGGTTATGCAAAAAACGCATAGTCATATGATCGTAAATGCTACTTCCCATGCAGATCTGGAAAAATTTGCCCTCGCCGTTTTAAAATCCAAAACATCGCTAACCTATAGAACCGCAGCATCTTTTGTAAATGCCATAATAGGGCAACGGCCTTCTCCCCTGTTGACAAAGAAAGAGATTATAAAGCATACTAAAACTGAAGGAGCATTGGTAGTTATAGGTTCCTATGTTCCAAAAACTACGGCACAACTCAATCATTTAAAAGAACATTACAAGGCCCATTATGTTGAGTTAGATGTGCATGGATTATTAGAAGATGTTACACTTGAAAATACATTGCGCTCCATATCCACCGAGTTGGACACAAATTTAATACAGGGTACGAATGTGGTGTTATCTACCAGTCGTGAACTTAAAAAAGGAAGCTCCAAAGAAGAAAGTCTAGCTATTGTCAACCTTGTATCCAAAGCTTTAACTACCATAGTAGAACATATTCGGGTGCAACCGAGATTTATTCTGGCGAAAGGAGGCATTACCTCTAGCGATATTGCGGTAAAATCCTTAAAAATAAAACGGGCCATGGTACTGGGGCAAGTTCACAAAGGTGTTCCTGTTTGGCAGGCGGACGAACAGGCTCGTTTTCCAAGCTTACCCTACATCGTTTTTCCAGGAAACGTAGGAGATGACAACGCTTTATCAACAGTTTTAAAATCGATGGAATGAAAGAAAAAACCACTTTTCCCAGACGTTATTTTATGGTCGCGGGCACTTTTTTGCTGGCCCTTCTACTTTATGTTGACCGTATCTGTATTTCCGTGGCCAAAGAACCTATTTCAGAGGCCATGGGGCTTAGCGATAAACAAATGGGCTGGGTACTCGCAGCCTTTTCTTTAGGCTATGCTTTTTTCCAAACACCATCCGGAATTTTAGCAGATCGTTTTGGTCCAAGAAAAATCCTCGCAGCTATCGTTTCCATTTGGTCCCTTTTCACCGCATTGACCGGTCTTGCATTCAATTTTGTTTCCCTCCTTACCGTACGTTTTCTATTCGGTGCCGGTGAAGCTGGCGCTTTTCCGGGAATGAGCAGGGCAATTTATAGTTGGATACCCTTAAAGGAAAGAGGCATCGTAACCGGAATCAATTTTTCCGGCTCCCGTTTAGGAGCGGCATTTGCACTACCGGCAGTGGCTTGGATGATCGATAGTTTTGGTTGGCGTACCACCTTCTTTGCCTTAGGTGCCGTTGGTGTACTTTGGGCATTGGCTTGGTTTTTGTTTTTTAGGGATAACCCGGAAGACCATAGTGGAATTTCAGAGAGCGAAAAAGAATTTATTCTGTCTACACGACAAGAAAGGGAGACCGCTATATCCAAAGAAAAAATACATTTCGGCAGTTTATTGAAATCAAAAAACATGTGGTTGGCCATGGGCCAATATTTCTGTAGTAATTTCACCTTCTTTTTTGCCCTAACTTGGTTGTTTCCGCATATTAAAAGCGAATACGGACTTTCTACCGTGGAGGCCGGATTCTATACGGCACTGCCGCTTGTATTCGGTGCTTTCGGAAACTGGTTTTCCGGTTGGCTTATAGATACTATCTTTAAAAAAGGAAAATGGAACAAATCCCGTATTTTCCCTGCATCACTGGGGTTTCTGTTTGCTGCCATTGGTCTCTTCGGAAGTATCTACATGGACAATGCCGTGGGTGCCATCCTATTTCTAAGCTTGGCTATTTTTGGAGCGGATATGACCTTGCCCCCTTCTTGGGCGTTTTGTGTTGATATTGGTAAAAAACATTCCGGTACCGTATCCGGAACCATGAATATGGCAGGAAACATAGGTGCTTTTATTACAGCGCTTTTATTTCCATATTTATTGGCATGGACAGGTTCAACCACACTTTTTTTTATTATTGGTACCTTATTGAACCTTTTGGCCATTGCACTTTGGTATAACATGAAACCAGAGAAACATTTTTCGGAATATTGATACCTTAGCAACCATATGAAAACAATAAAAGGGGTTTGTATCGGTCTTGGTTATTTTAGCAAGTTTCATTTAGAGGCTTGGTTACGCTTAGAGCAAGTAGAAATAACCGCACTTTGTGATACTAACCTTGCACTTGCGGAGCAAACTGCACAACGCTTGGGCATTGCATCGGCGTATTCCGATTATAATGAGATGTTGAACCACGAAAAACCTGATTTTGTGGATATTATCACACCACCGGAGACGCATAAAGAACTATGTACAATAGCTGCTCAAAAAGGCATCGCTATTATTTGTCAAAAACCGTTGGCACCAAGCTTGGAAGCATCCGAGGAAATTGCCACAATGATTTCCCAATATGGGATTCGCATGATGGTACATGAAAATTTTCGTTTTCAGCCTTGGCATAGGGAAATTAAAAAAATATTGGAATCAAAAACCATCGGAGAAGACTTGCATCAAATCCACTGGCATATGCGTATGGGAGACGGTTGGCAGGAAGATGCCTACATGAACCGGCAGCCCTATTTTAGGGAGATGAAAAAGTTGCTCATGTACGAGACAGGGATTCATCTCATTGATGTACTTCGTTTTTTAGGTGGAGAAATCAATAACGTGTTTGCCAAGTTATATCGGTACAATACCAACATTAAAGGAGAGGATGCCGCAATGGTACTGTGCGATTTTAAAAACGGCGGTACGGCAATTATCGACGCCAATAGATACAACGAAAGTAACGCTCAAAATCCAAGATTAACTTTTGGAGCATTACGTATAGAATGCAACAAAGGCAGCATACATCTTCAAGAAGACGCACGCATCGTTATAAAACCGTTAGGTAGGCCAGAACTAGAACACGTATACCGTTTTGAAGATAAAAACTTTTCGGGGGATTGTGTCTACTACACCCAGAAACACTTTATAGAACAATTACATTCTGGAAAACCTTTTGAGAACGATGTATTAGCCTATCTATCAAATATAAAAGTATTGGAAAAAGTGTATGAATCGGCAAAAAAAGGAATACCTAAAACAATAAATTAAACGATGAAAAAGATACCAAGTCCTAATTACTATGTTTTAATTTTCATGGTTTTTTCTTTTGTGTGCACGTCACAATCTAGCGATAATAAGCAATGGAAAACTATTGATACGGAAACATCACCCATAGCTCGTCATGAAAATAGTTTTGTAACCCTTGGTGAAAATTTCTACCTATTAGGAGGAAGAGGCATAAAGCCTATTTCTATGTACAGCACGGAAACCACTGAATGGACAGAAGGTGCCGCTCCACCGATTGAAATCCATCATTTTCAGGGTGTAGCTTACAACGATAAAATATATGTGATCGGTGCCATGACGGGCAAATATCCCTATGAAACTCCATTACCATACATGCTAATTTACAATCCTGAAAAAGACAAATGGGAGGACGGTCCTGAAATACCCGAGGAAAGACGCAGAGGTTCCTGTGGAGTTGTTATCAATGGTGATAGCTTGTACATGGTTAGCGGAATTGTGGACGGACACAACAGCACCCACGTACCGTGGATGGACCGTTATGATTTTAAAACCGGAAAATGGACGGTTTTAGCCGATGCACCAAGGGCAAGAGACCATTTTCAAGCAGCTATAGGTAATGGTAAAATCTATGCCGTAGGGGGAAGAAATTCGTCGTATGCAACTAAACAGACCTTTGAACTCACGGTAGAACAAGTTGATATTTACGATATTGAAACGAACACTTGGAGCACACTGGAAGAAGACGGAAATATTCCTACCCAAAGAGCGGGTACAAGTACCGTTGTTTATGACCACCAACTTATTGTTATTGGGGGCGAAAGTAAAACACAGGAAGTTGCCCATAATCAGGTCGAAGCATTAAACTTGAATACCATGACGTGGACAAAATTTACCCCCTTACAACGAGGAAGGCACGGGACTCAAGCTGTAGTTAAGGATGGGGTCATTTATATTGCCGCGGGATGTGGCAACAGGGGTGGTAGACCCGAATTAGATTCTATGGAAAAAATTTCATTTAAAAATTAATAGGTCTCATAGGTGTACATTTGTAAGCTGGACGGATTGTTCATTATCAATTCCTGACCTAATTTTATAAGCTCACCCGTTTCTAGGTCTCTTCGGTAGATTACTACCTTATCCGAAAACTGATTGGCAACCAAAAGAAATTTTCCAGAAGGATCTATGCAAAAGTTTCTTGGGTGCTTGCCGTAGGTTGGTTCATGGCCAACCAATAGTAACTTACCCGTTTCTTGGTCTATGGAAAATATAGCAATGGAATCCTCTTTCGGGCCCCGGTTAGAGGCGTAGAGAAATTTTCCATCGGGAGAAATATGGATATCGGCAGCTCTATAGATTTCTTGCTTTGTAGCATACGATAGATGCTCTTCCAGAAAACGCAAATCACCATGCGAATATTCATAAACGGTAATTATTCCGTTTAGTTCCGATAGCCCATAACCGAACTTACCATTGGGGTGAAAGGTAAAATGACGCGGGCCACTTCCAGGTTTTACTTTGATGGGTTTCATTTGGGTTAAATCCAGGTTCCCTTTGGCCCAGTTCTTTTCTGTAAACCTTCTGATTTTATCAGCACCCAAATCTTGCCCAAATAAGAATTCACCATCCGGTGAGAAATTTGTGGAATGTAGATGTGCCTCGTCCTGCCTACCTTTTACTATGCTGCTATCCTTAAATATCAGATGTTCCAAAGCAGCGGATAGACTACCATCTGTTTGAATTTCAAACAATGAAATTCCAGCATCGGTATAATTAGAATTTACCAAGTAATTTCCATTAGCATGGATAGCAATATGCACAGGATTACGTCCACCCGCATCTTGTGAATTCAAAAAATCCAGCGTACCGTTCAGGGAATCCACGGCAAATGACGCAATTTTTCCATGAGTAGGTAATTGACTTTCCAATACCGCATAAAGATAGTCACCACTAGGGGCAATTTTTAAAAAAGAAGGGTTAACCAAACTATCCTTTTTAGCTAAGAAATGAAGCTCGCCGGATGCCGTATTCAATTCATAAACATGAATTCCATCACTGGGTTTTCCTTCCGTATAACTACCTACGAACAGGAGCGTTTTAGAAGATTTAGATATACAAGAGCTGCTTAAGACAAGGAGGATCGCTAAAAATTTAAAATAGTGTTTCATAAAAGTTTTATTTCAATTATAATTTTGGAACCTCAACATACTCAACAAATTAATTTAACCAAAGTAAGGGATAACGAACGGGCATATTGCGAACCACTTCGGGGGTCTTAAAATTAACTTTTAACCGACTCCATAAATCAATGTAAGAATCATTTTCCATAGCCAAGCCTCCAAAGATTAAAAAAGGATGCCGTACTGGCCATTCCTCCCAGTACATCACATCTTTAGCATAGGGCCAATTATTTTTATCCTTAACAAAGGGATAAAGAAAAGCAATCCCTTTTTGAAGGCTGTTGTCGTCATTTGTTCGATATGTAAAAGATCTTCCTCTTTTGAAGATAGTGTTTGACATAGAGCCGTCATCACATCCAAATTAAAAAGGGAATATCCATAAGGTTTTGTTCGTTTTAATTCTAAAGGGAATGAACCATTCTGTGCCATTTGCTCCGGTAACAACACGTTCTTGTACATATTTCGAGCATAGTTGGTCTGTTCTTCATTACCCACTAATTCTGAAAACACAGCAACCTGCAACGCCCAGCAAACACTATGATTATTTCCATTATCCCGCTCCGCAATGCCATAAGGGTGTGAAGTCATCCAATCCAAATAGTTAGAAAACCAACTTTTAATCCCTTTTAGTTCTACCTTGCTTAATACACTTGCGCCTTCTATTGCCATGACTGCCTTGGCAACTTCCAGTAGATGTATGGTATCTATAATACCAATTCCCCGGCCCGTAACCCTACCTGTAATTGCTTGAGCGTACAATAGATTTGGGTTCATCATTGTGTCTTCATTTAAAAACCATGCTTTTAAATGAGGAACCAATTTTTCGGCAAAGGCATCATCCCTAGTTACCAAATAAGCAGAACCCAAGGCGCCTGCAATTTGGCTAAAACGAATCATGGCCTCACGGTGTGCCGTAAAATTTTCAGGATTCGTCATCCCATCTTTTCTGATGTATGGACCTTTAGGATTCTTGGGGTCCGGCCACCAATAATCTCCCTCGGAATAAAAATCGTTCCTACCACCTGCACTTCGTTCGCATACGGATGCGCTTACCGTAATAGGTTTTAGGTCAATATATTTTGCTGCGAGTTCCTTGACCCTTTTTTTCTCTTTATCAAAAATATCGTTTTCAAGATTTGTTTGTGAGTGACCAAAGGTCACCATCAAAATCAAGAAACAGCACATACTATTTTTCATACGTTTAATGTACTAAAAATGCCGCGATTGTATTTAAAAATCACGGCATTTAACTAACAACTCAACTCGTACTATTTATTTATAGTCAAATACGTGCCTTTAAAATTCTGGTTCAGCACCATCACCTTTATACCGTTTTGCGTATTATCTGGTTTAAGCTCTATGGATGCTTTGCCATTGGCCATGCCAATAATTTCGCTTCCTGTTGGAGTTCCTTGATTTCTTAAACTTTGACCACCTTCCAAGGTTTGGAAGTAAACTTTATCTTCATAATCTAAGCATCGCAAGCCATTTGCATCGATAGCTACAGCAGTAACCAAATAATTACCATTGCTTAATTTTTTCGCGGAAAGTGTTAATCCTTTTGCACCTTCGTTTTTTGTAAATCGATAGTTTACGGTTAAAGTGTCTGCGACCATGGTTCCGTTATCGTGTTTTGCTTTTGCAATAAGTTCATTACTGCCTTCACTAAAATTTATATCCCATGTAAGGCCTGAAGCAGGAAACTTAGTAATGTCCTTTGTTTTTGCACCTAACGATTTTCCATTATGAAAAAGTGTTACTTCTTTACAGTTACTAAATACATTGATGGTTCTTGCTAAATCCCTAGGTCCTTGCCGTTCTGTCCATGTATGCGATTCTATATAGGCAAAAGGCTCTTTAGCCCAATAGCTTTTAAATACATAGTAGGAATCCTTAGGTTTACCAGCACGATCAACCAAACCCTTTTGATTCATGTAGGGAATATCATTTTCTGGACGCAATGGTGTTCCAAAATCTTTAAAAGCCCATTGCGCATTACCGACAAAAGTGGAATCCGTTTCGGTAATTCTTAAATGCCAGTCAAAAAGATCTACCATGTAATTTTCGCTCCAGTCTCCGATTTGAGCTATGTTAGCCACTTTAGTTTGCACAATGGCCTCTTCCCAACCATCTGAATTAATGACACCTTCACCCGTAATTGGATTCTCTGTGTGCCTACCTACATGACTAGAACCTCCATACTCTGCATGTAAAAAACTTTTGTATTTCGGCTTATACGTATCTAATGCTTTTTGATAGCTTTTGTAGCTTCCAGAATACCAACCAGACCATATGGAAGGTGAAAATACATCTACAATATCGGCACCTTCGTAGTATTTACGAATTGCTGTTTTTCTACTAGGGTCTAGTTCGTGAGCAATAGTGTTGAGCTCGCTTAGAAAAGTATTCATTTTATCGGTATCATCACCTCCTTCAAAATCTGGCAACCAATACATTTCGTTGCCTAATGACCAAATAATTACACTAGGATGATTATAGTTTTGATGAATCATTTCTCTTAACATGTTCTTGGTATTCGTTTGCCATACAGCTTCACCTACTCCTCCACGGCACCAAGGCAATTCATCCCAAACCAGAAGCCCTAGCTCATCACAAGCCTTATAAATTTCTGGGTCTTGAGGATAGTGTGCCAAACGTACAAAGTTGGCTCCCATTTCCTTAATCATTTCCATGTCTTTCCTATGGAGTTCATTACTCATAGCGGCTCCTACTCCCGCATGTTCTTCATGCCTATGGGTACCTCTTAGCAGCACACGCCGACCGTTTAAAAAGAACGGCCCGTTTTCTACAAACTCAAACCAACGAAAACCCACCTTGTCAGATACTTTATCCAGTACATCTTCTCCTTTTTTTAAGTAAACGTCTACGGTATATAAATTGGGAGCATCAATATCCCAAAGCATAGGATCTATAATATCGGTTATGGTAATTGTAGTATCAGAACCATCAAGTTTATTTGTTTTTGAAGTAACCACTTCCCCAGCTACATTTCTTAGTACCACTTCTACATCGTGTCCTATTAGCACTTCTTCGGATACAATGGGTACCACTACTTGTAAAGAAGCTAATTCCTTAGATACATTGGGCGTACTCACTTGAATTTTACCTAAAGATGTCTTAGGTCGTTTCTTTAACCAAACGTCTCTTGTAATACCGCCATAGATAAAGAAATCGCTCTTTTGAGATGGAATAATATCGGGATTATAACCACTATCTACCTTTACAAATATCTCGTTATTTCCTGCCTTTACATGCGGCGTAATATCAATTTCAAAACCAATGTATCCTCCAATATGATGGCCTGCCTCATTTCCGTTTACAAAAACGGTGGTAGTAATATTAGACCCTTCAAAGTAGAGCGAATAATGTACATTTTGAAGTATCTCATTTAAGACAATATCCTTTTTATACCAGCTTACAGCCCTTCTATACCCTGACTCACTATCCGTTACATCTTCGTTGTTCCAAGTATGTGGTAAATTTATTCCTGACCAATTGACCTGTTCTTTCGCAGCGTTTATATCCTGTGAATCGTACTCCAAATAGGACCAGTCATGATTGATATTCTCTGCTGTTCTCGCATAAGGCACCTCTGTTTTATGATTACACCCCAATAGGAGTAAAATAATCAAGAACACACCGTAGTTTATTTTCATTTCAAACCTATTAAAAGTGATAATTATATTAATCTTAAGCAAAACAACCTCAAATTGGCAGGCACAAAAACTACAAACCCAATCATATAAAAATTTAATTACTTCTTTTTCTTAATAAGGCTTCCAAGAAATAATAATCGCCATAAACTATTGGTCCATCCATTTCATCTTTTTTAGGCCAGTTACCCGTACTATGATCTAAAATAAATGGCACATCGATTTCAGCATCCAGAATGTACTCTTCGGTTTGCAAGGTGGTTAAAACCTTATCTGCGTAGGTAAGGTATTTAGGATTTCTATCATAATCGTTGAGCTCATAAAAAGCTGAAGAAACAATGGTTGCAGCAGAAACGTCCCTAACTGCATTTGGGATATCAGGATCATTAAAATCCCAATATGGTATCCCATCATCTCTTAAATTCGGATGATTTAAATAGAATGCAGCACTGGCTTTGGCCTGTTCTAAATATTTTACATTTTTGGTATACCTATAGCACATGGTAAAACCATAAATACCCCAAGCCTGTCCTCTGGCCCAAGATGAGTTAGCATCATAACCCTGATGCGTAACTTTGTCTTTTGTAGTGCCATTAATGGTATCATAAACCACAACGTGGTAACTGCTATTGTCTCCTCTAAAATGATTTTTTAAAGTGGTGTTGGCATGGGAGACAGCAATATTATGATAGGTACTATCTCCTGATATTCTTGTTGCCTCAAAAAGCAGTTCCAAATTCATCATATTATCTACAATAACTGGAAACTCCCAGATATCTTTATTAAAATCCCAAGAACGTAAACTTCCTACTATACTATTATACCTAGTGGACAGGGTTTTTGCACTAGTTAAAATAATATCTTTGTAGTATTGATTTTCCGTTACTTTTAATCCTTCTCCAAAACTACAGAATACTTTAAAACCCATATCGTGGGTACCATTATTATATTTTTCCCGTTCCATATGGGTGGTCCACTCCGCTGCTTTTTCCTTAAACTTTGTATTGCCCGTAAGTTGATACAAATGCCAAAGGTTACCCGGAAAAAAGCCGCTAGTCCAATCCTTGGAGGGTACTTTTTTTATAGTATTTTCAGCAAGCGCGTAACTCCTTGGAAAACCCATGGAATCCACTGGATATGCCAGTAATTTTTGATATCTAATCTGTAATAGGGAATCTACACTTATAGATGCAGTATTCTTATCATCTTTACTATCAGTTTTGCACGCACTAAAAAGCATAACAAAACCAATAGCCAAGACAAGGAAGCTAACTCTATTCATTCAGTTGGTTTTTGAAAAAACTCCTTTAAGGGATAACACTTAAAGGAGTTTGATTATGATTAGTACCCCGGGTTCTGAGGTTGTAGGTTCGGGTTTCTCGCCAGTTCGTCCGCAAGTATTGGGAACAGGTAGTCCCTGCCGGGGTCGAAATTTTCTTTCACCCCTTCTAGACCTGATGCTCCGAACACTTCTGCGCCCAGTTGTCTTCTGGCGATATCGTACCATCTCTTGTACTCGAAGGCAAGTTCCCATTTACGTTCTTCCAGGACCATGTCCCTGAAGTCTCCCTGGGACATTCCTCCCGTCACGTCCGCAGGGAAGGCGGAACCGTTGCCTGCCCTTGCCCTTGCGCGTACCCTGTTCACATAACCCGCCGCCTCTGCGGAACCCGGGCTTGTCTCGTTGAGTGCCTCTGCGGCAATTAACAAAACTTCTGCGTAACGCATCATCATGTAGTTCTGCTGCGACCCTCTACCGTTACCGGTGGAAGTAACTCCCGTACCACGGGTATATTTTGCGATGTGCGGTCTGTTCACCGCTCTTCCGGCACCACTTTCCTTGAATACGGTAAAGGGTTGTACCTCACCATCGAAAAGCCCGATGGTATCCAGGCTTACCGCTTTTCTATAATCCCTTCCGTCCCAGGAATCGTATACGCCCAAGGCCGGTACGCCTACGGACCAACCGCCTCCAAGTCCGTACTGTTGGTCGTCCCTGATACCCGTAAGGGCAGCTTGGTAGTCCCTACCATCGTCACCGTTACTGGCACCGATAAAATCCAGCACGAAGATAGGTTCGCTGGAACCGTCTATTTTGGTAGCGTCGAACAGGTCCTGAAAATCGGTTTCCAGACCTAGACCGTAGGCCCCTTCGTTGTCTATGACCCCTTTAGCCTCCGTATAGGCATTGCCGTACTCGCCCATTGTCAAGTATACGAGGGCCAAGTAGGAATGCGCTGCGGATTTTGCAGGGATGGATCTTGCCGGTTGCGTATCGGGCAACCATAGTTTAGCGAATTCCAGATCCGAAATGATATTGGCGTAGACCTCTGCAGCGGGGGTTTTGCTGATGCTGCTTGCGGCCGCCAGGTCCGTTACCGTTTCAGCAATGTAAGGGATATCCCCGAACTGCCTTACCAAATGAAAGTAGGCGAAGGCCCTTGCAAAGTACGCCTGGGCCGTAATCGGGTTTTTAATTGCTTCGTCCACATCTACGTCATCGGCACCCGCTATGGCCTGGTTGGCAGCGGCAATAATTTGGTAGACCCGTAACCAATATCCATCGATCATACCGTTATCCGCTTGCACGGTAAAAATATCATGGTCTATTCTTCGCTGTGAGGTGGTAGGGTCACCGAAAGCGACCATATCACTTCGTAACATAAGGGTCAAGGACATTTTCCTTCCCCAAAAATCTTCATGGGTCATGTGGCCAAAGGCTGCGTTGGCCGCGGTCTGGATATCATTGGTGGATTGGAAAAAACCGTCCGGGGCCAATAGTCCTACCGGTTCTTCCTCCAGGTCGGAGCATCCCATGATGGCCAATGCGATAAATGCGAATAAAAATTTACAAGTTTTCATACTAATTTTTTTTTGTTTTTAAAATTTCAAATTGACACTAAAGTTAACAGATCTTACGGTCGGATAGTTACCAAAATCGAAACCGTTCGTTGTGTTGCTCGCCGAACTGTCCTGTCCGACTACACCATAACTCACTTCGGGATCCAATCCGGAGTAGTTCGTAAAGGTCAACAGGTTCTGTCCGCTGATGGAGAACCTAACGTTGTCCATACCTATTCTATCCGTTACCTCCTGGGGCAGGTTGTAGCCTAGGGCAAGGTTCTTCAATCGCAGGTAGCTGCCGTCCTCTACGAAACGAGAGGTTATCTGCTTACCTCTTAACCTAGCACGAGGTATATCGGTATCCGTATTGGTCGGTGTCCAAGAATCGAGAATGGCCGTAGTTGCGTTGGAATCCCCGTTGAACAACTGCACATTGGTAAGGTTCATGACATCCCCGCCGAAGGACCCTTGGAAAAAGATGTTCAGGTCAAAGTTTTTATAGGAGAAGTTATTGGTGATACCCATGGTCCAGTCCGGGTTTGGATCCCCGATTATAGTTTGGTCGTCCGTGGTGATATCGCCGCTACCGTCCAGGTCGGCGAACAATTGGTCCCCGACATCACTACCGGCAAGTAGCGCCGTACCTTCCGGCAATGCACCTCCTTGGTAAACTCCTTTATAGTCGAAGCCCCAGAAAACACCTACCGCTTCGCCTTCCCTTAGCACGTGTGTACGTGGCACGTTGAAATAGCCCGGGGAGGCATCTTGGAAGATATCCTCACCGTTCAACAAGGTCACGAATTCGTTCCTGTTCCTGGACCAGTTGAAATCGGTCGTCCAACTGAAATTATCGTTACTGATGTTCCTTGTGTTCAAGGTGACCTCGAATCCTTTGTTGTTGACCTCCCCCACATTTCTTAGACTGGCCGCGGTAAGGAAACCTAAGAACTGTGGTTGGCTCGTATCCTCGATGATAAGGTCCTTGGTATCTATGTTATAGTAATCCAAGGAAAGGGAGACCCTGTTGTTGAAGAGCCCCAGGTCCAGACCTAGGTTCGTCTGGAAGGACGATTCCCATTTCAGGTCGGGGTTCGCAACTTGGTTGGGCGTTACGTTGATTACCGTAGTACCGTTGATAGGGGTGAACACCGAACCGAAACTGGCCAGGGACTGATAAGCTGCGATCGCTTGGTTACCGGTCACACCGTAACTGGCCCTTAGTTTCAAGTTGGATATGGTCTTGTGGTCCTTCAAAAAATTCTCGTTGGACACTTTCCAGCCCAATGCACCGGAAGGGAAGATGGCATACTTTTCGTTTTCCGCAAAGTTGGACGCACCGTCCCTTCTTACTGTTGCCGTAATCAAGTACTTATCGTCATAATCGTAGTTCAACCTACCGAACTGCGACTGTATCTCCGTTTCCGAGAAGGAGGAAGTAGGGATCAGCTGAACGGCACCCGACTGTAGGTTGAAATAGGAAAAGGAATCAGAGGTGAATCCCGAAGCACCTGCGGAAAACCGTTCCGTCGATGTTTTCTGATAGGAGTAGCCCGCCAAAAGGTTCAGGTTACCTTTACCTATCTCCTTGTTGTAGGTGAGATAGTTCTCGCTCAACAGGCTTGTTCTTTTAAAGTTCTGTACCGTAGCCCTACCTCCGGTACCCGCTCCGGCGGTCACCACTAAAGTGGATGGTCTGAAAACACCCTCCGTACCGTTGGCGGTACTAAGACCGAAGGTTGTTTTGAAACTAAGGTTTTTGACAATATCGTAATCGGCGTATAGGTTGGCCCTGTAATTATCCGTCTTGGTCTCGTTCACACCTTCCGTTGCGACCGCAAAAGGGTTGTCCACGTTATCGCCCACGGAGTTGATCGTGTTCACGCCGTTCGCGTCCTGTACCGGTTGGTCCGGCGCGAACCTGAAGAGTAGGGAAATTACATCGTCACCACCTCCGTTGGCCGTTTCACCGGTCGATTGTGTGGGGACACCGTCCTTGGAGCCCCTGCTCCCGAAAAGGTTGAACCCAAGTTTTAGCTTGTCCGTTACCTGCGCGTCGATATTCGATAAAAAGGATACGCGCTCGAATTCTGAATTAACCACGACACCTTCTTGCTTAAAGTAAGTGGCGGAAGCATAGAAGTTCACTTTATCGGTACCTCCCGAAAACGCGAACTGATGGTTCTGTGTACTTCCCGACCTATACAATAGGTCCTGCCAGTCCGTATTGGCCGATCCTTGGGTATAACCGGGATTTATCGCTTGTTGGTAGGTGGCGAACTGGTCCGCGTTCAACAGGTCCAGCTCGTTGGCCGTGTTCTGTATCGAATAGTTGGTATTGAACTCCACGGACAATTTACCCTTTCTACCCTTCTTAGTGGTAACAAGTACCACACCGTTGGAACCTCTGGAACCGTATATCGCGGTTGCCGAAGCATCTTTCAGTATCTCGATCGATTCGATGTCGTTGGGCTGGGGGAACGTGGCACCAACGAAACCGTCCACTACGATCAGTGGAGCACTGCTCGCGTTGATCGAGGTGTTTCCCCTTATCTGGATATTGATGGGTGCACCGGGCTCCCCACCATTGTTGGACTGTACCACCACACCGGCGGCACGGCCCTGGATCGCCTGCGCCGCGTCAAGGACCGGAAAGGCGTTCAGCTCTTCGGATTTTACCGAGGATACCGAACCGGTGATGTCGCTCTTTTTACGGGAACCGTAACCTACCACGACCACCTCGTCCAATTGGGCGGAGTCCTCGGCAAGGGTAACGTCGATCCTGGACTGTCCCGTGACCGTTCTGGTGACCGTCGTAAAACCCAAGGAGGAGAATTCCAGTACATCACCTTCCTTGGCCATGATGCTAAAATTACCATCGAAATCCGTAGAGGTTCCAGTGGTGGTACCGGATATGACAACGTTGGCCCCGGGGACCGGAACATTGGAATCGTCCGTTACGGTACCGGATACCGTATAACTTGATTGCGCAAAGCCAATCGAACTTATCAGTAAAAAGGAAAAGAACAATAGTGATCCTAACCATTTATTTTTTTGTTGTTTGAACATAGGGTATGAATTTTGAGTTAGTTTGATTACTTGTTAAATTGAAATACCACGAAATCAAAAAAATAGTTCACTATTGTTGAAACAGAATTCCGAACTATTTAATCCCTTCCGGCATGACCCAAAATTAAAAGAATGTACATTATCAGAAATACAGAAATAGGGGTAGAATAATCCCAAAACCCTCTTTTAAGCCCTATAAAATCGAAGAATTAATTTAAATCAAAGAATTTTTCTGAGAATTTTTCAATATAGGCTGTTGGACTTAAACCGAATTTTTTATGAAAGCATTTACTGAAGTACTTAGGGTTTTTAAACCCTACTTGGTATCCAACTTCGGAGATATTAAGATTTCCATGTTCTAATAATTGAGCAGCACGTTTCATCCTAATTTCCTGAATAAAATCATTTGGGGTAAAGTTAGTCCAAGCCTTAATCTTAGTAAACAATAAAGTTCTGCTTACTCCAAGTTCCGTGCTAAAAGTGATGATATCAAATTGATCATTTGATATGTTATCTTCAACAATCTGTAAGGCCTTCTTCAGCAATTGCTCATCTATTGACGAGATTACGATTTCATTTGGAGTGAAACTTTGCTCATCCCCAAATTTTGTACGCAGTCGCTTGTTCGAATCTATTAAATTCTTGATGCGTAGTTTAAACTCCTTCACATTAAAAGGCTTGCTAATATAATCGTCAGCACCACTTTCTAGACCTTCAAACTTATATAAGAGCGAAGTTCTTGATGTAAGTAGTATTACAGGAATATGACTGGTCTTGATGTTTTCCTTAATCCTGGCACACAGCTCAGTTCCGACCATAATAGGCATTATTACGTCAGAAACAATTAGCGTTGGAACATATTTCACTGCTTTTTTTAAGGCCTCCTTACCATTTCCTGCTTCAATTACATTGTAAGTGTCCTTTAAAATATCTTTAATGAAATTTCGTAAGGGTACATTATCTTCTACGATAAGAACAAGGTCTCGCTCCTTGTCAATTGCGAGCTGTTCTGAGCTTAAGAACATATCTGTTGATGGGGTTTTGGCTAATTGTGAAGTATACAGTTCTACATCATCACTAAACTTAAAATCCGTTATAATTTCATCTTCGCTGATATGCTCCTTCCCTAATTTTAGCGCTACTCTAAACGTACTTCCTGTTTTTGAATTACTTAGTACGGAAATTTCTCCTTTATGCAAATCCACAATACTTTTTGCAATAGAGAGTCCTATACCCGTTCCTGTATTTTGAGAAGTATCCCCTTTTACATAATCGGGAATTTCAAAAAATCGTTCAAAAACCTTATCCTCATATTTTGCCGGAATCCCAGGTCCGGAATCAATGACGTCTATGACAGCCTGATTATTATAATTTCTTACCCTTATCGTTATTTCACCACCTTCCGGAGTATATTTAAAGGCGTTAGAAATTAAATTGTAGAAAACTTGTTCTAATTTAGGACGATCATAATACACCAATACTTCCTCTTCATCGGTCACAAAGTTGTATTCATAATTATTACCCTTGGCAAATTCTGAAAAGGACAGAAAAATTTCTTTCAAAAA
This sequence comes from Maribacter sp. R77961, assembly GCF_044594925.1. Classification (GTDB taxonomy): domain Bacteria; phylum Bacteroidota; class Bacteroidia; order Flavobacteriales; family Flavobacteriaceae; genus Maribacter. The sequence continues at coordinate 2,508,873 of NZ_CP138991.1, forward strand.
TTTTATCAAATTTCCTTCTGCTGATTCAAGCATGTACTTCTTATGTTCCAATTTTCTGAAATCCATGAGCCTATTAATGAGCTGTAGCAGATGATTGGCATTACTTTCGATAACCAGTAATTTTTTATAAACCACACTACTACCCTTATAATCTGCCAGTAATTGCTGTAACGGACCGGTGATTAAAGTTAAGGGCGTTCTAAATTCATGGGAGACATTTGTGAAAAATCTTAGTTTTGCATCATTAATATCCCGATTTCTTTCATTTTCTAAATGTTCTAGTTGCAGCTTGTGCTTTAATTTTGTCCTTGAACGTATTATATCTATTAGACCGAATAATGCTCCTAATATGGCTAAAGTATATAATGCAAATGCCCATTTACTGAACCAAGGTGCAGGACGGACCACGATTTTTAAAGTAGTTGGTTCCGTATTCCATAATTTATCGTTGTTTGCCCCCTTGACTTCAAAAATATAATTTCCTGGTTTTTGAATAGTATAATTTGCGCTGGTTTGATCTGTCAACGTCCAGTTCTCTTCCAACCCTACCATGCGATATTGATATTGATTACCATCTGGGTTGATGAAATTGGGCATGGTAAAATCAATGGAAAAATTGGCATTGTCATAGTCAAGCGCTATCTCCTTCGTAAAGGGCATACTTCGGGATAAAACCTCATTTTCATCGCCCACCAAGACAGATTCATTCTTCACTTTAAGATCTGTGAGTATAACTTGAGGATTAAAATCATTACGAACAATAGCCCTAGAATCAAAAAACGAAACTCCTTCTGGACCCCCAAAATATAATCTTGAACTTCCTTGCTTAAGGGCTGCTCCGCTGCTAAATTCATTTCCCACCAAACCATCTCGTTCCGTATATACTACAAAAGAGTCATCAGTTACATTATATTTTAAAAGACCTTGATTACTGCTCATCCAAAGTTTATTACGCTCATCTTCCAGAATAGCATATATAGAGGTTATTTGCCGGGTTGTCCTTATAGGTACTTGGTTAAATGTTTTACCATCAAAGCGAAATAGACCTTTTGCTCTGATACCTACCCATATAGTACCTCTTGCGTCTTGGAAAATTGTTAATATATCATCACCAGAACCCGTTTCACTATCATAGAAAAACCTTGTGCTTCGCTTTTCTGAGTAACCACCATTGGCGTATGTTAATAGATTAAGACCTCCTTGGGTACCTACCCAGACATTAGAACTTTTATCCACCATTAAACTTCTAATCCTGTTACTGGACAGACCTTTTGACTCTGCTTTATGACTATCAAAAATCACATAGGTTCTTTTCTCAGTATCATAATTTATAAGTCCTTGACCAAATGTACCGAACCAAATATCATTATGAATTCCCTTTTTTATCGTGTAAGTGCCTGATTCGCTTAACAAAGTATTCAATTCTTCGGTTAAAAGATTTGTCACAAAACGATTGCTAGCTATATCATATGTTTTAACCCCTTTATTAAAAGTACCAATCCATAGTTTTTGATTATCAATAAGTAATGATTTAATATTGTTGCTCCCTAAGACTTTATTGTTTTCAGTGTTGATGTAACGCACATCATTTATCCTCTTACTGAAAATAGTTAGTCCGCCACCTTCGGTCCCCAAATACAGGTTACCCTCCGCATCATCGACGATAGAACTAACCACCTTATGTCCCAATCGTTTTATACCTGAAGACTCTTTGAAATTTAGAAAATTAGTATTGGAAGCGTCCCATATATCAACACCCCCATAGTACGAGCCTACCCAAATAGATCCCTTTTTATCCTTGAAAATAGATTTCACGTAATTATGACTTAAACTATTTTCTTCATTGGGCTCGTACTTTATAGTTCTTACGAGACCATCATTATTATTAATAAGGTGAACTCCATCCGAACTACCGACCCATAGCATTCCGTTACCTACGGCAGCTACAGCCCTGACATCCTCATCCATATTAATAATATCCCTGGGAAGAAAACGTTCAGAAATTAAATCGAACTTAAAAAGACCCTTATTTTTTGTTCCAACACAAAGCGTATTCTCATCGCAGACCGTTATTGTTTGAACAAAAAGATCTTTCTCAATATCCTTGGGGCTATAGGTTTTGAACACAAATTTATTGTCATTGGAGACCACTTTGCAAAACCCTTTTGAAGTGCCAATCCAAATTGTTCCGTTATTCGCCTGTTCAATGCTTAAAATATAATCTGATGGCAAGGAATTGATAAGGTCATTTGCATTCTCGTAAATATTTGTAAAACTATTATTGGATTTGTTAAGCACGGAAAGTCCGTTAGAAGTTCCTAGCCAAATCTCACCATTAGAGACTTCTTCAATATCCCAAATAGTGTTATTACTTAAAGAAGTTTTTTCATTAAAATGATAGTATCGTTCAAAGGAATCATGAATTGGGTCATACTTGTTCAATCCGTTATAGGTGCCAATCCATATATTACCGTCCGTATCTTGTTTTATTGATAGTATATCACTGTTACTAATTGAAGTACTATCGCCACCTATAGTCCTAAAGACTCTAAAGCCAGTACCATCGTAAAGGTTTAGTCCGTCTCGAGTTCCTAGCCACATCCTACCCAGATTATCCTGTTCAATGGAAATAACAGAACTTTGAGAAAGTCCATCCGAAGTATTCAGGTGTTTGAATTGATACGTACTGGGTGCGCTTTGCCCAAAACTTAAAATCCAATTAAGCATTAAAAATACGACCAACCTGATTTTCATAAATCGAAAAAAATACCTTTTAAAATTGTAATGGTCCATCTATAAAGATAATACAAATGTACCAGCCTTATGCTTACCTTTCTTTAAACTGATAATCCTACGAAGAAGAAATAATTTCTTTTCTTTCAACAAATATTCTCAAATAATTTTAGGAACAAGATACTACAGGATACGTATAATTGAGGTATGAAGTAGTTTTAGAACTTATGAAACGGACTTATTTACCCCTTATTTGCACTATTGTTTAGGTATGTCATTAGTTCTTTTAAATTAAAAGCTTGAAATTTGAGTAAACGGCGATTATTACTACATTTCCGCCAACTAGTTTTAAAATAACACTTAAGAATGAAGAAAAAAGTAGTTGTACTAACAGGAGCCGGTGGTGTTCTTTGTAGTACTTTGGCACTGGCCCTAGCAAAGGAAGGTCATAAAATAGCAGTATTGGATTTAAAGAAAGAAGCTGCAACAAATGTCGCAGATGAAATAAACAACAATGGAGGAAAAGCGATAGGCGTGGTAGCCAATGTTTTGGAAAAAGAGTCACTCACGGCTGCTAAAAAGGAAATAAATTCGGAATTAGGTCCTTGCGATATTCTAGTGAACGGTGCCGGTGGCAATCATCCTTTGGGTACTACCAGTAATCCATACTTGGAACAAGAGGATTTGGAAAACACAACGGAAGGGTTTAAAACCTTTTTTGATCTGGACAGTTCCGGAATACAGTTTACGTTTAACCTTAATTTTATAGGGACCTTATTGCCCACTCAAATATTTGCTCAAGATATGGTAGGTAGAGACGGATGTAGCATTTTAAATATATCCTCTATGAACGCCTTTACGCCATTGACAAAAATTCCTGCCTATAGTGGAGCAAAAGCGGCCGTTTCTAATTTTACCCAGTGGCTCGCTGTTCATTTTTCAAAAGTAGGCATACGCGTTAATGCGTTAGCGCCAGGTTTTTTCTTAACCGACCAAAATAGGGCTTTATTAACCGAAGGTGATGGCTCGTTAACACCAAGAGGAAATACAATCATTGGACAAACACCGATGGGACGTTTTGGAACCCCGGAAGATCTTGTTGGAACAACTTTGTGGCTATGTGGAGAAGGCGCAGCGTTTGTTACCGGAGTCGTAGTACCAGTAGATGGAGGTTTTAGCGCATTTAGCGGAGTTTAACTAATAAACCAAAGTAATTAATGTACAATAGAAGCGTCATTGTTATTCTGTCCCTATTAACACTAGGCATAGGTACCTATGCGCAAACCGAAAAACCTAAGAATATTCTTCTTATTTGTGTTGATGACCTACGTCCAGAGTTAGCCTCTTTTGGGCAAGAGTATATTCATTCTCCAAACATTGACAAACTCGCACAAAAAGGACGTGCGTTTATGAATCATTACGTAAATGCACCTAGCTGTGGCCCTTCTCGATACACCCTGTTGACCGGGACTTACGGACCCTCTAGGAACGATGCGCTTTTTCAACGGGCTGAAAAAATTTCAAAGGAAACCAAGAACACGCATCCGTCAATGCCGGAATGGTTTAGAAGCCACGGATACAGAACAGTTTCCATAGGTAAAGTATCCCATCACCCGGGTGGCTTGGGAGGTAAAAACTGGAACGATAAGAACACTATTGAAATGCCCGGTGCATGGGATAGTAGTCTTATGCCCGTTGGGCCGTGGAAACATCCCCGCGGTGCCATGCACGGATTAAAGAATGGCACTATCCGTAGCAAAGAAAAAGGTACGATGCCCGTATACGAGTCCGCAAATAACTTTGGCGACAGCTATCCGGACGACCTTATTACAGAAAAAGCACTTGCTGAGTTGGAAAGCTTAGCCTCGAACCCCGACCATCCGTTTTTTCTAGCGGTAGGTATTATAAAGCCACATTTACCTTTTGGGGTTCCTCAAAAATATTTAGATCGCTATGATACTATTTCAATTCCCAAAAACCCCTATCCCAATAAACCAGATGGTAAAAGTACTTGGCATCCATCTAACGAGATAAGACGTTATGATTTCTTTGGAAAGGAACTTGAACTTGGTTCTGAACTGGATTTGGAACTTAAAAAATATTATGCCGCCTGCGTAAGTTATGTCGACGAACAAGTTGGCCAAATCCTTAGAAAGTTAAAGACAACAGGTGCAGACAAGAATACTGTGATAGTCCTTTGGGGAGACCATGGATGGAATTTAGGAGAGCATGGCATTTGGGGTAAACACAATCTTTTTGATGTAGCCTTAAAATCTCCTTTAATCATCACCACCCCACAAATGAAAAATCCTGGGGCAAAAGCCAAAGGTATTGTAGAAACCTTGGATATCTTTCCTACCTTATGTGACCTAACAGGAATTGTTAAAACAGCACATGCCACTGGTAAATCTTTAGTACCTATGTTGGAAAATGCCAATAACCCGGGGCACTCGGCCGTATCGTACTGGAAAAAAGCCAAAACTATTCGCGTGCCCGATTATAGACTTATAGTACACGATGATAACTTTGCGGAACTTTACAACTATGAATCCATTGAAAAAGAAAATTTAAATATTGCAGAAAGCCATAGGGATAAAGTAAATGAATTGAAACGAATCCTTAAGTTAAAATTGAATAGCAAATTACATGATTAAAAAAAATATAAAATGAATTTGTCATTAGAACAAACATGGAGATGGTATGGACCTAATGACCCTGTTTCACTAGCGGATATTAGGCAAGCGGGCGCTACAGGAATAGTATCTGCCTTACACCATATACCTAACGGAGAAGTTTGGCCCATTTCAGAAATTAAAAAAAGGAAAAATATGATTGAAGCAGCTGGCTTAAAATGGTCTGTTGTGGAGAGTGTGCCTATACATGAAGCTATTAAAACACAAGCTGATGGCTATCTATCATATATCGAAAATTATAAGCAAACGCTTTCAAATTTAGGTGATTGTGGTATTGATATCGTTTGTTACAACTTTATGCCCGTGCTAGATTGGACACGAACCAATCTAGACTATGTCATAGAAGATGGTTCTACCGCCCTACGATTTGAGGCTGCCGCTTTTGCAGCATTTGAGTTGTTCCTATTAAAAAGACCTGGTGCTGAAACCGCATATTCAGAAACTCAAAAAGCGAAAGCAGAGGCCTATTTTAAAGGCTTGGATGATGCTGAAAAACAAAAACTTTCCAACAATATCATTGCAGGACTACCTGGAGCAGAGGAAGGTTATTCCTTAGAGGAATTTAATACCATCTTGGCCACATATGATACCATCGATGCACCTAAACTTAAAAAGCATTTATTTGAATTCTTAGCGCATATTATCCCTATTGCCGAAAAAGCGGGGGTACTCATGTGCATTCATCCAGATGATCCACCTTATCCTATTCTTGGTTTACCGAGAGTGGTCAGCACCGAACAAGATATCCTTGACATTTATAATGCAGTAGACAGTCCAAACAATGGACTAACATTTTGCACGGGTTCCTTTGGTGTAAGAGATGACAATGATTTAGCTAGGATGGTCAACCGACTGGGAAATCGCATTCACTTTATCCATTTACGAAGTACACAGCGCGATGCCGAAGGTAATTTTCATGAAGCTAACCATTTAGAAGGCGATGTGGACATGTACAGCGTAATGAAAGCTTTGGTACTAGAACAGGAAAAAAGAAAAAAGTTAGGTCGCAAGGATATTCGTATGCCCATGCGGCCAGACCACGGTCATAAGATGCTAGATGATTTACGTAAGAAAACGAATCCGGGCTACTCTGGAATTGGAAGATTGCGAGGTCTTGCAGAATTGCGCGGGCTTGAAGTTGGAATAAGAAAGTCAATTAACTTGGCATGAATTCACGAATGATTAAAATGAAATAATCCTAACATTTCGAGGCAAGCCTCAAAACATATAAATCTTGATTATCGAGTCAATACTTAATTAAAAAATAAAATAAAATGTCCGTATCCTACGAAACACGATATGCCTCCAGTCCGGAAGCCGTTAAAAAATATGACACTACCGAATTAAGAAATGAATTCTTAATTGATAATCTCATGCAAAAAGGTAAAATTAATCTTACCTATACACACTATGACCGTTACATTGCAGGTTCCGCGGTTCCAGATAGCCCTTTAAAATTGGAAGCCATAGACCCTTTAAAAGCAGGTTTTTTTCTGGAAAGAAGAGAGCTCGGAATTATCAATGTTGGTGATTCAGGGACAGTAGACGTAGATGGAACCACCTATAACTTAGCACATAAAGATGCTTTATACATAGGTAGTGGCGCTAAAGAGGTTATCTTTAAAAGTGATGACCCTGAAACGCCAGCCAAGTTCTATTTAAACTCTGCACCGGCACATACCTCCTATCCTACTAAAAAAGTTAGCCTCGCGGAGGCAAATAAGCTACAGTTGGGTTCTTTAGAAACCGCAAACCACCGAACGGTTAGCCAGATGATCATTGGTGGTGTAGTTACCACATGTCAACTACAGATGGGTATGACAGAACTTAAGACTGGTAGTGTATGGAATACCATGCCTGCCCATGTTCACGATAGAAGAATGGAAGTCTACTTCTATCTAGATGTACCTGAAGGACAATCGGTTTGTCATTTTATGGGACAACCCCAAGAAACAAGACATATCTGGATGCAGAATCATGAGGCGGTAATTTCCCCACCATGGTCTATCCACTGTGGTTCAGGAACCTCTAACTACACCTTTATTTGGGGTATGGCTGGCGAAAATCTGGATTATGGCGATATGGATGTTGCCAAAATAACTGACTTAAGATAATACTATGAGTATAGAACTTTTTAACCTTAGCGGAAAAATTGCTTTAGTTACTGGAAGTACGCACGGATTAGGAATGGCTATGGCCAAAGGACTTGGCAAAGCTGGAGCTACCATTGTAGTTAACGGGAATTCATCACAGCAGAAGATTGATGACGCCATTAAAATTTATGAAAGTGAAGGAATAAAAGCAGTAGGGTACAAATTCAACGTCACCAAAGAAGATGAAGTAATCGATGCTATTAGCGCCATACAAAGCGAAGTTGGTCTTATTGACATCTTAGTAAACAATGCCGGTATTATTAAACGAACACCATTGGAAGATATGGAAGTCGAAGATTTTAAAGCTGTTATCGATGTAGATTTGGTAAGTCCGTTTATCGTTTCTAAACATGTTGTAAAAGGTATGATTGCTCGTAAACAGGGAAAAATCATCAACATTTGCTCTATGATGAGCGAGTTGGGCAGAAACACCGTAGGTGCGTATGCCGCAGCCAAAGGCGGACTAAAAATGCTTACACAAAATATGGCAACGGAATGGGCAAAGCACAACATACAGACCAACGGTATTGGACCCGGTTATTTTGCTACCTCTCAAACTGCTCCTATCCGCGTAGACGGACATCCGTTCAATGAATTTATCATTAATAGAACACCAGCGGCAAAATGGGGAGACCCAGACGATTTAGCAGGAGCCGCAATTTTCTTAGGCTCTAGAGCCAGTGATTTTGTAAACGGCCATGTGGTCTATGTAGATGGCGGCATACTGGCAACCATAGGAAAACCATCCAACGAAAAATAAGTATCATGAAAACGACCAAGCTTTTTTTATCCATTTGTATCACCGCACTACTCTTTTCTTGTGAGGAGGCTAAAGAACCGCTACAGCAAATTGTTGTACAGAATACCTTGAACAGCGACCGGTCCTTTGAAACTGTTTCGGTTAAATTATCCGAAATAAAACAAGAGAACAAAACAGGTCGTGTTGTGTTATTGGATGCTGAAACAAAAGCTGAAATTATTTCTCAGCAAATAGATACTGATGGTGATGGCACTATGGATGAAATTTTATTTCAACCTTCGGTAGCCGCCAATAGTAAACAAGTATTCGAGGTAAGTTTTTCCGATAACATTGCTTTAGCTGACAGTATTCCGGCGTGTTACTCCAGATTTGTTCCAGAACGTACAGACGATTATGCATGGGAAAATAACCGGGTTGCCTTTAGAACTTATGGTCCTGTTGCGCAAAAAATGATTGAGGATGGTATCAAAGGAGGCACCTTATCCAGTGGTATCGATGCTTGGTTAAAACGAGTGGACTACCCGATTATCAATAAGTGGTATCATAAAGAGTTGAATACGGACGGAAGTTATCATAAGGATGATGGCGAAGGCTTGGACAATTTTCATGTTGGTATCAGCAGAGGTGTTGGCGGAATCGCTAAAAAGGTAGATACCAGTTATCATATTTCTAAAAATTTCATCTCATGGAAAACTTTAAGTACAGGTCCTATAAGAACTAGTTTTGTTCTGACCTATGCGGATTGGGATGCTGCAGGAACCGAACTATCAGAGGAGAAAATGATTTCCTTGGATTATGGTCAGAATTTATCTCGCTTTGAAATTACTCTAAAAGGGACAGATACCATATCCGCTGGATTAACATTACATAAAAAAGAAGGCCAAATCGGAGTCAATGAAAACCAAGGATGGATAAGTTATTGGGAACCACATTTTGATTCAGAACTAGGCATTGGCATCGTGGTTCCAGAAAATGGTATGGTAGGTCATGATCATTATGAAACGAGCAGAAAAGATGAAAGTAACCTTTTTGCTCATATTAAAGCTAAGGAAGGTAAAGCAGTTTACTATGCTGGTTTTAGCTGGAAAAAAAGCAACCAGTATAATTCCAAAGAGGAATGGGATACGTACTTGGCAACATTCTCAGAAAAGTTAAAAAATCCGTTGCAAGTCACCGTGAAATAATATCCAAATGAAACTAAAAAACAGTTTACTTCTTCTTCTAGTTACCGCATTTGTTATTTCTTGTGCAAAGACCGATGAAACCAAAACTATCAGATTAGGGCATGGTTTGGACGTGAGCCATAGTGTTCATAAGGCCATGGTTAAAATGGGTGAAGATTTAGCACAGCTCTCCGATGGAAAATTAAAATTAGAGATTTACCCTAGTCAACAACTGGGTACGGAGCGGCAATGTTTAGAATTGTTACAAATTGGCAGTTTGGACATGACCAAGGTATCAGTTGGTGTTCTAGAGAATTTTGCACCTAAAATGAAGGTGTTGGGCCTTCCGTTCCTGTTTCGGGATAGAGCACATTCTTTTGCGGTTTTAGACGGTCCCATAGGACAGCAACTCCTTAACGAAGGGGAACAATATTGGTTAAAAGGATTAGGGTATTACGATGCTGGCAGTCGTAGTTTTTATACAAAGGATAAACCTGTAACCACCCCAGAAGATTTAACCGGTCAAAAAATACGGGTTATGGAAAGTGTTACGGCAATGGACATGGTAAGCGGATTAGGCGGTTCTCCTACCCCAATTTCCTGGGGTGAGCTATATACAGCACTTCAACAAGGCGTAGTAGATGGTGCAGAAAATAATCCCCCTAGTTTTTACCTATCCAGGCATTACGAAGTTGCGAAATATTACACTTTAGATGAACACACCGTACTCCCAGATGTACTTTTAGCAGGAACTTATTTATGGGACAAATTGACCCCGCAGGAACAGGGCTGGTTAAAACAAGCCGTAGAAACATCGGTCGTATACCAACGTAAGCTTTGGCTAGAAGCTGAAAACGAAGCTTTGAAAGCTGTTCAAGAGGCAGGGGTAAAAATCATTAGACCAGACAAAACACTGTTTTCGGAAAAAATAAAAAACTCCTTTGACAAGTATAAAGAAGATAAAGAATTTTATCAGCTGATACAAAAAATACAGGCAACCAACTAAATAACCAAAGTATGCAATTACGAAAAACCATTGATAAAGTACTGGCAAATTTTCTGGTCATCATTATGGCTGTGATGGTGCTTAATGTGCTTTGGCAGGTAGCGAGTCGTTTTATTCTAGGTTCACCAAGTTCTTTTACAGATGAACTTGCTCGTTATCTAATGATTTGGGTAGGTATCCTAGGTGCTGCCTACATATCAGGCAGAAATATGCACGTGGCCATTGATGTTTTACCTACCAGATTAAGTCAGCCAACCCAAAAACGCTTAATGTTCATCGTACGTATCTTAATAATTCTGTTCTGTTTATTAGCCATGGTCATTGGTGGTTCCCGATTAGTATATATCACCTATGTATTGGGTCAAAATTCACCAGCCCTACAAGTACCCTTGGCAGTGGTGTACGCCGTTATTCCAATCAGTGGGTTACTAATAATTTATTATAAGATTTCAGACATACTTAAAAAACAATAAACCATGGAATACGCACCAATACTCGTATTAGTTATCAGTTTTATATGTCTTTTGGCAATAGGAACCCCTGTTGCGTGGAGCATCGCTATATCTTCCTTATTAACGTTGTTAGTGAGTATACCCGTTTTACCAGCAGCCACTACGGTATCTCAACGAATTGGTACGGGACTCGATAGTTTTGCCCTTTTGGCCATACCCTTATTTATACTCTCAGGAGAACTTATGAACAAAGGAGGAATTGCGCATCGGCTCATTGCCTTTGCAAAAACCCTGGTAGGTGCATTACCAGGAGGTTTAGCTTTAATTAACATCATTTCGGCTATGCTCATGGGTGCCATAGCAGGTTCTGCCATGGCAGCAGCTTCAGCCATGGGAAGTATTCTAGGTCCAGAAATGGAAAAAGAAGGCTATTCTAGGGAATTCGGTGCTGCTGTGAATATTACTGCTGCCACAACAGGGTTAATTATTCCACCTAGTAATGTATTAATTGTTTATTCCCTAGCTAGTGGTGGGGCATCTATCGCGGCATTATTTTTAGCAGGCTATATTCCAGGTATTTTAACCGGATTATTTTTAATGATAGTAGCCTCATTTTGGGCGAAGAAAAAAGGCTACAAAGTTGGAAAACGAAGTACCTTAAAAGCGGTTTTTAAAACTTTTGTAGATGCCCTACCGAGTCTGTTTATGTTGGTCGTTGTTATTGGCGGTATCGTTACGGGAATTTTTACTGCTACTGAGGCCTCTGCAATTGCAGTCCTCTACAGTTTTGTTCTCGGTATGATTTATCGGGAAATAACCCTTCCTAAAATGCCACAAATACTATTAGACTCCGCAGGAACAACTGCCATTGTAATGCTCCTAATTGGTGCCTCTATGAGCATGTCTTGGGCATTAAGTTATGAAAATATACCACAGGAGATTAGCACCGGTCTTTTGGCCTTAAGTGACAATCCTATTGTAATTCTCTTAATCATAAATTTATTGTTGCTTTTTGTAGGGATATTTATGGATATGACTCCTGCAGTGCTCATTTTTACACCTATTTTCTTACCCGTGGTAACGGCTTTGGGACTAGACCCAGTTCATTTTGGTATCATCATGGTGCTGAATCTTTGTATAGGACTCTGTACACCTCCGGTTGGCTCGGTACTCTTTGTAGGTGTCGGGATTGCCAAAACCAGTATTGAGAAAGTAGTAAAACCCTTGCTCCCGCTTTTTATAGCTATGATATTCGCTTTATTCTTGGTAACCTATTTCCCGGAGTTGAGTCTATGGTTACCTAGACAGTTTGGATTATAAGCAGCCTATTGTGTAAGATAACATAATAATAAGTCTTGAATAACCGATAAATTGATTTTACTACAGATCGAAATACCTAACACTACAGGACACCCTCATTCCTGCTAATTCGTACTTTTAAGTATAACTCAAATACAAAAAAATGCCTTTGAAAGCCACAGAAACCGAATATGACGCAATTGTAGTAGGAACAGGAATCAGCGGAGGTTGGGCCGCAAAAGAGCTTTGTGAAAAAGGTTTAAAAACCCTTGTATTGGAACGCGGTAGAATGGTGAACCATCTAATCGATTATCCAACCATGCACCAAGACCCTTGGGATATACCAAATGGGGGCAAACTTACTCCAGAACAAAAGAAACACTATACCAAGCAGTTACGATGGCGACTGGACAATACGACAAAACATTTTTTTAATAAAGATTCTGATCACGACTATGATGAAACCAAACGCTTTGATTGGATTAGAGGTACCCAAGTCGGCGGGCGCTCTTTAATCTGGGGAAAGCAAACCTATCGTTGGTCCGATCTTGATTTTGAGGCTAATGCAAAAGACGGCATCGGTGTAGATTGGCCCATTCGTTACAAAGACATTGAACCATGGTATTCGTATGTAGAAAAACATGTTGGTATTAGTGGTGAAGCTTTAGGTTTGCCACAACTACCGGATAGTGTTTTTCTAAAACCAATGGAGTTGAATTGTGTAGAAGAGCATTTGAGAAAGGGAATGGCCAAATATTACACAGACCGCGTTTTAACCATTGGTAGGGTAGCACATATTACCGAAGGTACCAAACCCGGTTCGGGAAGAGGAACTTGTCAATATAGAAATAGATGTAAGAGAGGTTGCCCTTACGGAGCATATTTCAGTTCAAATTCTTCTACGATTCCTATGGCGGAAGCTACCGGAAATATGACCTTACGAGCAGACTCCATTGTTTCAGAGGTACTTTACGATAAGGAAAAGAAAAAGGCTATTGGAGTAAAAGTAGTTGATGCCAATACTAAAGAAATACTTGAATTCAAGGCCAAGGTAATCTTCTTATGCGCCTCTTCTATGGCATCTACCGCGATTTTAATGCAATCCAAATCCGATGCTTTTCCAAATGGAATGGGCAACGCAAGTGGCGAGCTAGGCCATAATATAATGGATCACCAATTAGGAGCTGGAGCCTCTGGAAAGATAGACGGTTACGAGGATAAATATTACAAAGGAAAACGCCCTAACGGCTTTTACATTCCACGTTTTAGAAATTTAAATTCATCCTCCGAAAAGGTAGATTTTATACGTGGATACGGATACCAAGGGGGAGCGGGCCGAAATGATTACAGTACCGTGATTCCAGAATATAGCTATGGCAAAAAATATAAGGAAGCCATGTTAGAGCCTGGTGGTTGGCGTATTAATATGGGTGGTTTTGGAGAGGTACTGCCCTATCATGAAAACCACATGTCCTTAAACTATGACAAGCTGGACAAATACGGCCTGCCTACCATTACATTTGACGCTGAATTCAAGGAGAACGAAAAAAGAATGAAGAAAGATTGGATTATTCAAGCTCAAGAAATGTTGGAGAACGCTGGCTTTAAAGATGTTAGAGCCACCAAACGAGATTCCTATATGGGTGGTGGTATCCATGAAATGGGCACAGCACGGATGGGACATGACCCAAAAACATCTGTTTTGAACAAACACAACCAGCTACATGAAGTACCTAATGTGTATGTAACAGATGGCGCATGTATGACATCTTCCGGAAATCAAAACCCGTCACTAACCTATATGGCATTGACCGCAAGAGCTGCCGACCATGCGGTGAGCGAGTTAAAGAAGCGTAATATCTAGACGGTTGGTTCGTATGTAATTATAATTTCCGAATACTATTCCAATGTAAAAAATTGAAAACCAAGCAATATTAAAACTGTCTGCCGCACAGTTGTTCCATAGTTTGCATCACTAGAAGACCATCTTCGGCAGGACAAGGATTTTTTCCTTTTTCCAAAAAGTAATCCACTGCAGCAGCAATCATAGGTTGCTGCACATGCTTGGGGTTTTTAAATGGGAACACCTGTATGCCATCCTTGTTTTTCAATATCACCTCTTCCCCATAAAACGAAAATTGAACACTACCGTTCGCTCCGTAAATGACACATTCATCTTTCTGATTATGTTCAGAAGCTATAAAATTCCATATTCCTCTAAACTGTACTCCATTTTCGAAACTGATAATTCCATTTACGATATCATCCACTAATACTATTTCATTATCAGCACTTGAAAATCCGAATGCGGCTTTAATAGCGCCAAAATAGTAAAACATTAAATCGATTTGATGCGGTGCAATATCATAAAAATAGCCCCCTCCAGAAACTTCGGGGTTTAAACGCCAATTATCTTCAGTATCGGCTATTATATTAGATTCTTTGGGTTGTAAGATTTGAATATCAGCACTTAACACTTTACCAATAGCACCTTCGGTTAAAAGTTCTTTCACCTTCACGAACGCCGGTAGTTTTCTTCTATAATGAGCAACAGTGAGCTTACTTGATGTATTCTTTAAAGTCTCAACAATAATCTTAGCTTCTACAAAATTTAATGTCATTGGTTTTTCAAGATATACATCTTTACCTGCATCCAACGCCATCAAGGTATACTCTAAATGGGTTGAAGGTGGCGTAGCTATATATATAGCATTGATATCATTACGTTGTAATAGCTCGTCAGCATTATTAAAATGATAGGGAACATTATGCCGTTTTGCAAAATCTTCGGCTTTTGATTTATCGCGGCGCATGACAGCGATCAATTCTGACTGCTTTACTTTTTGAAAAGCAGGACCGCTTTTTACCTCAGCAACATCGCCACATCCGATGATACCCCATTTTACAGTGTTCATTGTCTTAAAGTTTTGTGTTCGACTATAATATATCAATCAGAGTCCGAAATAGTCTTTCGCATTATGATAACAAATATCACCAACTATTTTACCAAGCCACTTTTCGTCCGCGGGTAACTCTCCGTTGGCCACATCCTTCCCAATTAGATTGCAAAGAATTCTTCTAAAATATTCGTGTCGTGTAAATGAAAGAAAACTTCTAGAGTCTGTAAGCATACCAACAAAACAACTAAGCAACCCCATATTAGAAAGGGTATTTATTTGCTTTTCCATACCATCTTTCTGATCTAAGAACCACCAAGCGGAACCAAACTGCACTTTACCCTTAATACTACCGTCGTTAAAATTACCGGCCATGGTAGCAAAAACTTCATTATCTGATGGATTAAGGTTATAAAGTATTGTTTTGGTTAGTTCGTTTGTACTATCTAATTCATTGAGAAAGCCACTCATGGTTTTAGCTTGGTGCAAATCTCCCATAGAATCAAAACCAGTATCAGGACCCAAACTCGCCAAAAGTCTTTTGTTATTATTTCTAATTGGTCCAAGATGAAACTGTTGTGTCCATCCTCGTCTATGATATTCCCTACTTAAAAACAACAATATCTTAGCTTTAAAAAAATAAACTTCTTCGGCGCTAAGGTTATTCTTGTCCATAACCTTTTTAAAAAGCGTATCACTATTAAAATCATCCTTTTCAACATAGTACATTTGCTCCAGACCGTGATCTGCTAACCTCCCTCCTATTTCATGAAAATAATCTATTCTTTGTACTAAGGCGGCTAATAAGTCATCATAATTCTTAATATCACTTCCTACTACCGTTCCCAACTTTGCTATATAAACAACATATGAAGGAGTATCCTCAACGGCAAAGGCCTTATCCGGCCGAAACGTTGGAAAAACTTTAGGTGAGATTTCTTTTTTACTAATACTTTTATGATGTTCCAAAGTATTCGTGGGGTCATCTGTAGTACATAGGTATTCTACTTTTTTCTCTTGCAATAAGCCAACGGTATGATGAGATGTTTGTTGCAGCATAAACGCCGTACGATCATATATTTCTTCTGCATTTTTAGGAGACAGCAACGAATCGATATCAAAATACCGCTGTAATTCTAAATGTGTCCAGTGATACAAAGGGTTACGTACTGTGTATGGTACCGTTTCCGCCCATTTTAGAAATTTATCCTTGTCGGATGCATCTCCTGTAATATACTTTTCATTGATGCCTAAAGCACGCATTGCACGCCATTTGTAATGATCTCCCGCCAACCAAACCTGCGTTATATTCTCAAATACCCTATTTTCTGAAATCTCATTTGGGGGCAGGTGGTTATGGTAATCAATGATTGGTACATCGGCTGCATAACCGTGGTACAGTTTTTTTGAAAATTCGTTCTGCAATAAAAAATCATCAGTAATAAATGTCTTCATACTAAAGTCTTAGGCTCGTAGTTTTTTAATAAGCTTCAAAGTATCCGAAACTTTCTTTTTTAGCCCTTCATAATCTTTATTTGCTAAAATATCCTTACTAATTAATTTAGAACCCATTCCTACGCAGGTTACACCTGCATCAAACCAACCCTTTAAATTGGATTCTTCTGTGGACACACCTCCTGTTGGCATAATATTTGTCCAAGGTTGCGGTCCACGTATGGCCTTTACAAAACCTGGCCCGTACGTAGAGCCTGGAAATAGTTTTATAATTTCACAGCCCATCTCCTCGGCTTTATTTATTTCTGTCAAAGAACCACAACCAGGGGACCATAATACCTTTCGACGATTACATACGATGGCGATATCCTCTCTTAAAGAAGGAGTGACGATAAAATTCGCCCCCATTTGCATGAACATACTTGCTGCAGCTGCATCGGTTATGGACCCTACGCCCATAATCATTCCAGGTAATTCCCTTATCGCATACTTATTTAATTCTAAAAATACCTCAAAGGCAAAATCTCCCCTTGCCGTAAACTCCATTAATCTAGAACCACCATCATAGCATGCTTTTAAAACTTTCTTTCCTAATTCTATATCTGGGTGGTAAAATAAAGGTACCATTCCGTTTTCCTTCATTACCGAAGCTACTTCAATTCTTGAAAATTGTGACATATCTCTAATTTTAAAAAACAACGGAGCAGAAAACCGCCCCGTAATCTATACTATTTATTACTCGGTTTATCTAGCAACCCTTCCAGACGCATCACCACTCATCAGTTTTTCTACCTCAGCAACCGTTGCTAAGTTGGCATCTCCCTTAATGGTATGTTTTAAACAAGAGGCTGCAACCGCAAAGTTAAGTGCATTTTGATCGTTTTCAGGGTATTTAAGTAATCCATAAATTAATCCACCCATAAAACTATCGCCTCCACCAACACGATCCACAATATCGGTAATTTGATATTCTGGAGATTTGAACATGGTTTCACCATCATACAAAACACCGGCCCAACTATTATGTGAAGCAGATATAGAACCTCTTAGGGTAGTAATCACTTTTTTAGCCCTAGGGAATTTTTTCATCATCTGTTCACAAACAGATAAAAAGGCCTCTGCCTTTACATGCTCTCCCTGGGTTGTAATATCCAACCCTTCTGGTTTAATCCCAAAATGTTTTTCCGCGTCCTCTTCGTTACCTAAAATAATATCGCAATAGGAAGTAAGTTCGGTCATTATAGCTTCCCTATCACCTCCATATTTCCAAAGCTTAGCACGATAATTTAAATCTGTAGAAATAGTTACGCCCATTTCACTTGCTACCTTTACAGCTTCCAAACAGGCATCTGCGGCTCCTTGGGAGATAGCCGGAGTAATACCGGTCCAGTGAAACCACTCTACTCCTTTAAAAACCGATTTCCAATCTATCATGCCGGCTGTAATCTCTGCAATAGCAGAATGCGCACGGTCATAAACAACCTTACTTCCTCTGCTCACCGCACCGGTTTCCAGAAAGTATATTCCCAAACGGTCTCCCCCATATACTATACTATTGGTACCAACATTACGCTTTCGCATTTCCATAAGCGCACATGCTCCGATATCGTTTTTAGGTAAACGGGTTACAAATTCTACCGGAACACCATAATTGGCTAAGGAAACGGCAACATTAGATTCCCCACCACCATAGACTACATCAAAACTATTGGCTTGGGAAAACCTTAAAAATCCCGGAGGGGATAAACGGAGCATAATTTCTCCAAAAGTCACTACTTTCTTCATTTACTTGATTTTATTGAGACAAGAGGTTAATCGTTAATGTTTAGCGTTTAAAATTAACCCTTATTTATTTTTATTTGATTCACAATAGGGCCCAAAAAAGTACAATATTCGTTTCCTAGTATAGGAACTATACTGCTTTGGAGCTCTTTTGGAATTTTTTACTGAAAATTAAGAACAGTATACCACATAGGAGCCATGCCGGTAGTGTTACAAATGACAGAAAAACATCAAACTGAAGCGATATAAAATAGAACAGTCCAAAACTGATGGCCCAGGCCAGAAAGACGGACCTATTAAATTTCAGGTTTGCAGCCTCTGCATAATTCTTTACAATACCCGCCTGTTTATGAAAGAAATGCTCAAAGACGATAATGGCACCAAAAGGAGCTAATATGAATCCGTACAAGGCTACGAAACCTAACAATTTCATTGCAAATGCGGGAAATAGTCCCGCTATAGTAGCGACGGTTCCCGCTATTATGGTAACCCAAAACGTAGACACTTTGGGCATTATAGCTTGAAAAGCCAATCCTGCCCTATATATGGTAGGGTTAGCTGTTGTCCACCCCGCTAAGACCACTGCGATAATTCCAAAGATACCGATAGCGTTATTAGCTAATGGCCCCGGTGCCACTGGCGGTGCTTCTCCGTTGGATAAAAATGTTTGTGCCTCTGGAGATTTTAAATAAACCGCATACAACAAAGCCGCAGCTATCCAAGCCATGTAATGGCCTACATACATTCCGGCTGCAGTTGTCCATCCTGCATTTTCTTTTTTCGCAAAACGGAACACCGATAAATCGGACATACCGACGTGCATAGCCGCATTAGCGAACCAAGACCAAATCACAACATGCCAAAACGTATATTTTAATTGTCCTGGAAAGGGTTCTGAACCCTCTCCCCAAATATTCCAAAAATCCGTAAAATTCTTAACACCTAGTTGGTTTAACGCTACAATACCGCAAGCAATAAACGCAAGCACAATAATTGGAGACATCCAATTTGCTGCCTTCGAAACCGTATCATATCCTTTTGAAGCTATAAGAGAAATCACAGCTCCTATGATTACGACAATGATAATCCAAGTTGGTCCATTGGGTAAGGTATCGGTCAGTTTAGGCATTTCCATATCAAAAGGAATTCCAACTGCAGTTGCCGAAACCGTTATCATTGCACCCGCCAAGAAGCAGAAGAGAATTCCGTTCGCCAGATTATATCCGATAACCAATTTTTTTCCACAGATTTTTTCTAACTGATAATAGAGTGTTAATCTATTTTCAACAGCAATCTTTGCCGTTAAAAATCGCCAACTAAGCACTGCCAATAAATTTCCCAGCAACAAACCAACAATTAGGTCAAAAGCACTTACCCCTGCTGTCAAGAACAAAGGGCCAATCATAAATTCTGTACCTGCTGCATGTTCGCCGGCATACATCCCTAGAAAACTTTTCCAGCCTTTTAATTTTGATTGTGGAATGGGTTCCCTTTCAAATTCCCCTCCTGCAATTTCCTCTATTTCTTCTTCAATATTATGTTGGCTCATTTTAGGTTGGTTTTAGTTGTTTATTAGATGCTTGGGCAAGTCCTCTACCCGTTCACAGCATAGTTGGTCCATAACCTGCTTAAACTGCGTTTTCAACATTGCTATCGTATGGTCACCGCCTTGATTTCCAAGAGCACCGCAACCATAGAGAAAAGACCTTCCCATAAAAGTAAATTTAGCTCCTGTAGCCATGGTTCTGGCGATGTCAGGACCTGATCGCAAACCACTATCCATCATCACTTCTATCTGGTCACCATATTTTGCCGCTATATCAGAAAGTGAATTTATGGTAGATTCTGCTGCGTCTAATTGTCTACCACCATGGTTAGAAACGATAATACCGTCAAATCCGAGTCTAATGGCATCTTGCGTATCCTGTTCAGAAGCAACACCTTTTAAAACCAGCTTTCCCTTCCACTTATCGCGAATGGGTTTAATGCGGTCCTCGTTTAATCTTCCCGAGAACGTCTTATCCATGAATTGTCCTAATTGCTTTAAATTTAGACCTTCTGGTGTATATGGCTTAAGTGTTTCAAAAGTAGGCTGCCCATATCTTAATGTATTAAACGCCCATGTAGGTTTACCCAATATTTGCATGATATTTGTTACCGACATTTTAGGTGGCAATGCCAAACCATTTCTTATATCTCTTGGGCGATAACCAAATGTAGGCACATCACAAAGAAGTACAAGAACTGGGCATTCTGCGGCAGCTGCTCTATTGATAATGTCATCTCGCAGCGAATCTTCTGCCGGATTATATAATTGAAACCATGCATTACCTTCCGTAAGTTCACTTGCGCGCTCAATGTTCATTGTGGTCACCGTGCTAAGTATAAAAGGTATGTTATTTTTAAATGCTGATTTTGCCAGTATCTCCGGAGAATTTGGCCACATTAGCCCCTGCAATCCTACCGGTGCTATACCAAAAGGAGCGTCAAATTCCATTCCCAACACCTTAGTCTTAGTAGAACTTACACCCCTATTCCTGAGATATCTCGGCTGTAATTGTACCTCTCTAATCTCTCTGGTATTTCTAGAAATACTTACGTCTTCATTACAACCACCATCTAGATATTCAAATGCGAATTTTGGTATTCTTCGCATAGCTTTATTTCTTAAATCGTCCATGGACGGGTAATCAGGGTGAAACTCCTTGGCCATATAGCAACTACTTATTTTAAAATGAAAGGAATATGTTTTTTTAGGGAATAATTCTTCTTTAAAAATTTTGAATTGAGCTTAGCATCCGATATTGCTATTGCAGCTCCCAAGGCAGAACCTAAGGAGGAATCGGTTGTTCGTAACTCCATGTTTCTTAAATAGTGAGAAACCAGTTTTATGTATACATCATTATCACTGAAACCACCATCGATGTAAAGCTTTTCAATACTATCATCCCCTGCTGCAATTTTTATACTTTCTACCTGTAACAAGACCAATTCAATCATTAATTGGTGGTAGGCATGCTCAAATTTATCGTACTTATATCTTGTTTCTGAAGGCATGTTCTCATCTTCGATACCTTTCCATCTAAAACAATAATTAAAATCCTTTATGATGGCAAAAAAAGTGTCATAATCAAAAGCTATCGATTTGTGATAATCCTTAGAAACTTTAAAATGAGTCGCCAATTCTTTTACTTGCAAACTATATTCGTTACCCAAGAATATGCGGCTTGCCTTTGCAGGTTTCCCGTTGATGCGCATATAGTTGATGCAGTTCTTTTTAATGTCTTCCTGAGAAAGCAACTTTTCTGAAAACGGATTCAGGGCGATACTCCAAGTTCCCGTAGAAACTAAAATAAATTTCTTTTTAATACTTCTTACATAAGGAAGTAACGCTGCCGAACTATCATGAATACCAACTCCAAGCTTAATTCGCTTTCCGTTGTAGTTCATATTTATACTCGTTTCCGTAGAAACGATAGGTGGTAAAATATGGTCTATTCCTTCCTTATATATCCAATCGTGATAGTCTTTCTTATTATAATTCCACATTGCAGTGTGGCAACCTATACTGGTATATTCACTAAGTGGTATTCCCGTAAAAATGTAACTTATATATTGTGGAAGATGAAGTGAGAAAGCAATTTTCTTAAAAACATTCGGCTTGGTATGCTTTAACCAATAGAGTTGCATTCCAGAATTTAGCATTCCAGAATCCGATGAACCTGTAGTTTGCGCAAACGCTTCTCTAGGCCCATATTTCTTGTAGAAATCATCAATGATTTCTTTATCCAAAGGTTTAGTATAATTGTATAAGGGCGTCAATACCTTTCCATTTTTATCTAAATGGACAAAACTGGCACCATATGTAGAAAAATTTATAGCCGTAATATTGTGCTTCTCTGTTTTTAAAATTCTATCAAAAACTTCTTTTAACCATACTTGCAAAGACTCAAGATCTTCTGTTTCATGACCATCTTCATCCCTAATGGTATCAAAACGGGTATATTCCCTATAAACCTCTTGGTAGTCTTTATCAAAGAGGAAAAATTTTTTATTCGTTTTGCCAATATCAAATACTGCGGTTACGTCGGTTTTCATATGTACTCCCTTATAGTCCGGATGCTACCGAGTTAGCACCGCGTTCCTGAATTAATTTTTTGCGTATTTCTAGCGCTCTATATGCAGCTATAGGATTTAAAACCCCTCCCGCGTTGAGCCTCGCTTTTTCAAGAAGAGGTCTTACATCTGTGCGATAGGCATCTTGAAGAATTTCTTGGCATTTGACCACGTCATGATTTGACTGCGCTTCCCGAAGTTCCTTTTGGTCTATTAAAAGTGCTTTTGCATAAGCTTCTTGTATAGCTTCTAGAGATTGAATTAAATCCTCTAAAGGATCTTTAATGTTATGGCTTGCATCTATCATCCAAGCCGGATATGGGTTTTGTGGATTATTTTCCATTCCGTAAACCAAGGCATTGAAGATTAAGAAAAGTGCGTAAGGTTTTACGCTACCCACCGTTAAATCGTCATCACCATACTTACTGTCATTAAAGTGAAAACCACCAAGTTTACCCTTTAACATTAAGGTAGAAACAATTTGTTCTATATTGGTATTGGGCAGGTGATGCCCCAAATCTACAAGCGTGTAGGCTTTATCACCACAAGCATTGGCTAGCATAAAAGAAGTACCCCAATCTTGAATTACCGTACTATAAAAATTAGGCTCGTAAGGTTTGTATTCGATAAAAAGCTTCCAATCATCCGGTAGGCCTTTATAGATTTCTTTAAGACTATTCTCCGTATTTTGCAACGCGGCTTGAAAGTTACTTTGTCCCGGAAAATTTGAACCATCGGCCAACCAAACGGTAAGACTTTTAGACCCTAATTTATCGCCAATTTTAATAACATCGATATTATGCGCTATAGCTTGCTCACGTGAAACCTTACTGGTATTGGACAAAGAGCCATACTTATAACTATGTTTGGCAATGGCTTGATCCTGGAAAGTATTAGAATTTACAGCATCGAAAAGGATATCATGCGATGAGGCCAACTCCTTAATTGCTCCGTAATCATTAGGCACATCCCAAGGAATATGTAGCGATATAGCACCTGCTGTTTGCGTAAGACGGTGCAAAATACCCACATCATCGATTTTTTGCTCCAAATTACTAGGCTCGCCCTGAAAACCAAAACGACCAAAACGTGTACCACCTGCACCTAAGGCCCAACTCGGAATAGCAACTTGAAATTTTGAAATTTTTTCTACAATTCCAACGACATCCCTGCCTTGCTTTGATAGGCTCTCGGCCAAAAAATTATACCTTTCCTTATGGCCGGAAAGACTATTTTTATTAACCTGTTCTAATTGATTTATATCTATTTTCATATGGCGTATATCTCTTTTTAAAAATAAGCTTCCAAGAACACTAGTCCTTGGAAGCTTAAGAAAACTAACTCAACAACTATCGTACGAATGCGTTGGCCATACCGCCATCAACATTAATAATATTCCCTGTAGTCTTATCCAAAATACCAACACAGGCAAAAACACCGTTGGCAATATCCTCTGGATAGATTATTTCGTTCAATAAATTTCTTTTGGCGTAATGAGCAGGTAATTCCTCTACGGTGATACCATAAGCTTTAGCGCGCCCTTCGGCCCATTCGCCTTCCCATATCTTACTCCCTACTATTACTCCGTCTGGGTTCACTACATTAACCCTAATTTTATCACCACCGAGCTCCGCAGCAAGGAGTCTAGACATATGCTGTTGTGCAGCTTTTGCCGTACCGTAGCCCACATTATTTGGTCCGGAGACTAATCCGTTTTTACTGGCTATGCTAATAAAATTACCTCCTAAACCTTGATTTCGCATAATGGAAACCGCTTGTTTAGCGAGTTCAAACTGTCCTTTCACCAATACATTTTGTAAAATATCCCAGTCTTTTTGCGTAGTTTCTTCTAATGGCTTTGAAATGGCCAATCCTGCACTATGAACTACAATATCTACACCTCCAAATTCCAAGGAGGCTTTTTTATAGGCTTCCGCAATAGAATCACTGCTAGTTACATCACAAAGTGCGTAACTTGCTGTGTCTCTAGCATAGGTAGCTACCGCCTCTTCCAATCTATCTTCAGCTATATCCGTTAAGACCACGTTAGCGCCTTCTTCAGCAAGCTTATCCGCAATGGCTTTTCCTATACCACCGCCAGCACCAGTAACCAAGGCAACTTTCCTTGATAGAGGTTTTTCCTTAGGCATTCGTTGTAATTTCGCTTCCTCTAACAACCAATACTCAATATCAAAAGCTTCTTGTCTTGGCAATGAAGTATACTCCGTAATAGCCTCTGCACCCCGCATTACATTAATTGCATTCACATAGAATTCATTAGCCACACGGGTCGTCTGTTTATTTTTCGCAAAACTGAACATTCCAACACCAGGAAATATGATAATGACCGGATTGGCATCTCTCACCGCTGGGCTATTATCTCTCTTATGATTATCATAGTAAGATTGATATTCCTTTCTATATTCCTCAAAGGCCGGTTCCAACATTTTAAGCACTTCATCAGCATTGCTTAGGTCTTGCTTCGTATCCAATTGTAATACTAACGGTTGAATTTTGGTTCTTAAAAAGTGATCTGGACAAGATGTACCCATTGGAGCCAAACGCTCTAAATCATTACTGTTTATATATTCGAGAACAACATCACTATCATTAAAATGACCAATCATTCCGTTTTCCGAGGAACACAAGCCTCTAAGTAACGGCATTAGTTGAGCCGCTTTTTCCAAGCGCCCTTCTTTAGGAAGACTCTCTAATTTTTGTCCACCAAAAACACTTCCATTTTCTTTAATTTTTTTCTCAATAAATTCAGATGCCATTTCAATGACCTCTAGACTATTGATATAGCATTCGTACGAGGTATCTCCCCATGTAAACAATCCGTGACTACCCAAAACTATTCCGCGGATACCAGGATTATCGTTCAGACACTTCTCTAACTGTAAACCTAAGTCAAAACCAGGGCGTTGCCAAGGAACCCAACCCATGGTATCTCCCCATATTTCCTTGGTAACCTTCTCACTATCCTTTGCCGCAGCAACGGCGATAAGGGCATCTGGATGTAAGTGATCAATATGTTTGAATGGCAGTAAACCATGTAAAGGTGTATCAATAGATGGCGCCTTACTGTCAAGGTCATAGATACAATGGTTAAAAAGACCTACCATTCTATCCTCATCCTCCAAACCTCCATAGACGTTTTTCAGATTTCGCAAGCGCTCTGTGTAGAGTCCGGCAATTCCGGCTTTGGTAAGGGTTCCTATATCACCTCCAGAACCTTTGATCCACATGACTTCCACTTCCTCGTTTGTCAACGGATCTTTCTCTATCGTTTTACAACTGGTATTACCCCCACCGTAATTAGTGATCCTTAAATCCGCTCCTAAAATATTGGACCTGTATAGGAATAATTCTACTTGATTGTCGCCTAGTTCGGCTGCTTTGGATTCATCCCAAAGATAATCTACGTGTTTGTATGTCTTAACCTGCATTAATCATTATTTTTATAAGATGCTTGTCAACGAAAATAGATTATGAAAAAAAACAAAGCATCCTGTACTATGCTGACAGGTACTTTTTATAAAAAAATAAAAAATCCAAGGTTAATACCTAATTTTGTTTTTTTAAATAACTTTATAAAAAGTACAATTTTAAATCAACAGTGAAAAAAATTAAAGTGGAAAGACTAGAGTACATAGATATCAACACCGAGTCTCGAATTCCAAAATACAAACAAGTTATGGATTCTGTAATCAATAGTATCCATAAAGGAACTTTGGGTATGGGAGAGAAGATTCCATCAATAAATGAGGTTAGCGAAGAATATCTATTATCCAGGGATACTGTTGAAAAGGCGTATGGCCTTCTAAAAGAACAGAACATTATAGTTTCCGTTAAGGGAAAAGGGTATTATATCTCAAAGACAGATCTTTCCGTAAAAATCAAGGTGCTTTTCTTAATTAATAAACTAAGCACGTATAAAATGCGTATTTTCAATTCTTTTGTTAATAGTTTAGGTGCTAATGTCGATGTTGATTTGGACATTTATCATTGCGAACCATTGGTTTTCAGCACTATATTGAAGAACAAAAAGCATCTTTACGACCACTATGTAATTATGCCCCATTTTAAGAATGAAAATCTGCAACATATGGGTTGTACAGATGAGATTCTTAAAGCTATTCATTCTATACCCAAGGGGAAGTTAATTATTATGGATCGCAATCTTAAAAGTTTATCCAAAGAGGCGGGTAGAATTTATCAGGACTTTACCGAAGACATTTACAATGCTTTAACAGCTGGTCTAGAGAAACTAGAGAAGTATAAAAAAATTATTTTAGTTTATCCAAGTAAAGGCGTATACCCCTATCCTCAAGGAATTGTAACTGGTTTTAAAAGATTCTGTATACAACACGACATAGATTATGAGATTCTAGATGAAATCTATGACAGCATGGAGTTACAACTTGGTGATTTATACATAACTATTGAGGAAGCGGATTTAGTAAATTTAGTAAAGCAAAGTAGGGACAGACATTTTAAATTAGGAGAGGATATTGGGATAATTTCGTATAATGACACTCCACTCAAGGAACTATTGGGAATTACGGTAATTAGCACCAATTTTAAAAATATGGGCGAAGAAGCCGCTAAAATGATTTTAAACAATAAGCCTCAAGAAATAAAAAACGACTTTAACTTTATTGACAGGTTCTCGGTTTAAGGCTTATGATAGCCTAAGCTATTGCATATAGTGCTATAACCATATATTTGAACTTTTGAAACATTCTTCGTTGCTCGCCCTATCAGACCACTTAAATATATACTATCGCTCTTCTAGTTAAAAATCACATAATTTAATAAGTAGTTGTTTTTCAGCATTTTAATTCTGAATAAGGTTCTTTAGCCTACCAAGAACCATAGAACTTTCGGCCTCAGTACAGTACAGTACAGGATGCCTACGGCAGCACTAGTTTATATAATTGTTAAGAATTCCCTAATTATTTGGCAGTTTTATTATTCAAATGAAAATTAAGACACGCCCAATTCGTGAATCAAAGAATTAATTCAATTTTAACAAAACTAAACTGGAAATGAAAAAAAATTGTAACAGCAGATCGCGAAATATCGGTCTAACTGTTCTTTTAACCTTTATACTTTGTGTATTAAGTAGTTCTGCTGCTTTAGCACAAGTATCATCGGTTTCAGGAACAATAACAGATGTAAATGGAGAACCGCTACCAGGCGTTAATGTTGTTCAAAAAGGAACAAGTAACGGTATGTCCAGTGATTTTGATGGAAACTATACCATAAGCTTAATACCAGGTTCAAGGGTATTGGTTTTTTCTTATATCGGTTTTAATACCAAAGAAGTAACTATTAATGCAGCAAATCTAAATGTAGTTTTAGAAGAGGATACAGAAAATCTGGACGAAGTAGTGGTTATTGGGTATGCTACAGTATCTAGGGACAAGGTACTGGGAGCGCTATCTTCTGTTAAGTCGGAGAAAATTGCAGAAGTTACGCCAACTAATGCATTTGAAGGTGTCCAGGGCCGTCTATCAGGTGTGCAAATTGCCACTAATGGTGGTCCAGGTGCAGGTTTCGATATCAGGGTAAGAGGTACCTCAACTTTCAGTGCAGGTGGCACAGGGCCATTATATGTAGTAGATGGTCAGCAGTTGGACAATATAGATAATATTGATCCAAATGACATTGCTTCGCTAGAGGTTTTAAAGGATGGTGCAACAACCGCTATCTATGGTACAAGAGGTGCCAACGGGGTTGTATTAATTACCACCAAATCAGGTAAGTCTGGTGATGTTAGCCTCGATGTTAACGTAGTTACCGGTGTTAATAGCCTTAACGGAGCCATTCCCGTAGCCAATACAAGACAACGTTTATTTTATGAAGACGTTAGGCGTACAGATGCGCAAAGACAAAACCCTACAGGTAACGACCGTGATTCTTTAAACCTGTTACTACGAAACTCATTCGATTTACAGGATTTGATTACAAGAGCAGGATTTAGAAATCAGGTTAACGTGGCCGTAAGTGCAGGAGGAGAAAAATTAAAGGCCTATTGGAATACTGGTTTCTTAAATGAGGACGGTATTGTAGTTAATAGTAATTTCAGAAGAATCAATACGCGTTTTAAATTAGATTTTACACCAAACAAAAAACTTACCGTAAGCTCTAGTTTCAATGCTTCCTTTGAAGAGTTTAGCGGACTAAGCGAAAATCAAGTATTTCAACAATTGGTAGAACGTATTGCGTATTTCCCAGTACTAGAGCCCAATGGAGATTTTACGCCAGAAATTGCAGGCCGTCAAAATCCGCTTGCCGAGGCTAATTTAAGACAGCTTAAACTTAGAACCTGGAGAGGACAGAGTTTTAATTCGATGCAATATAAGTTAACGCCTTCGCTATCTATAAAGTCTACCTTAGGTATTAATTTTAGGTTACGGAGAAATAATGACTTTCAGCCCTTATTGGTTTTAAACCCAAGAAATACGAGTCCCCTAGCCAGTTTTAGAGATCGAATAGATTATGATATTCAGCAAGAAAATTTCATGAACTACACCAATGAATTTGGCAAACATAGTGTGTCGGCTTTTGGTGGTATGCAAATCCTAAAAAGATACCAAGAAGAATTCGGAATTTCGAACGCCTTATTTGTTTCTGAGGATATTCAAACTTTCAACAACGTAGATCCAGATGGTTTAGCTATCAACGCTGGGCAAACATTCAACACGAGAAGTAACTTATTTTCGCTTTTCGCGGGATTCAACTATGATTTTGACAATAAATATTTATTCAGCGCTACTGTAAGAAGAGATGGTTCTTCTCGTTTCGGAGAGAATCGTGAATTTGGTTATTTTCCATCGGGCTCTATAGGCTGGAGAGTTAGCAACGAGGGATTCTTAAAAGGAAATACCACCGTTAACAATCTTTTGATTAGAGCTAGTTATGGTGAAACAGGAAATGACAGGATTGGAGACTACGAGTTTACATCTGCTCTTGAACCAGGAGCTATATACGATGGTATTAGTGGGGTATCTCCAACAAGACTTGGTAACCCAGAATTAAGCTGGGAAAGCACGAACCAAACCAATATAGGTTTAGACCTTGGGATGTTTAGAAACAGGTTAACGTTTAATGTTGATTTCTGGAGAAAGGATACTGAGGACCTTTTAGCCAACGTTCCTTTACCGGAAGAATCAGGGTTTGGCGGAATAAGACAAAATGTTGGTGCCGTACGTAACCAAGGTATAGACCTAAGTATAGGCGGTAGTATTATACAATCAAAGAACTTTAGCTGGAATAGTAATTTCAATATTAGTTTTCAAGAAAACGAAGTTCAAAGACTTGCTGGTGGAACTCCATTCCAATCAGGCGATTATATCATAGAAGAAGGAGAATCTATTGGTAACATTTTCGGGTTTAAAAATCTTGGAGTTTTCCAATATGATGAATCTAATGCCTTCACGGAAGATGGGGTACAACTGACACCAAATTTTGATGCGGCAGGTGATTTTGTAAATTATACACTGAACGGAGCAGAGTTCACGGGTGATGTTAATCAAATTAGAAACGATGGTCGTGTTGCCCAAGGAGGAGATATTATCTGGGACGACGTAGATGGTGACTTTGTAATAACCAACAATGACAGACAGGTTATAGGAAACGGTCTTCCAACAGCCTTTGGTGGTTTCTCAAATGATTTTGCTTACAAGAATCTTAGTTTAAGTTTTTTATTCGATTTCACCTTGGGCAACGATACTTGGAGGCGTTGGGATGAATTACGAAACGATTTAAACTCCTCTAATGAAACTCCAGGACCTCGTCGTATAGAAGGTTCTTGGCAAAATCCTGGTGATGTAACGGTATATCCAAGACTTAGTAGGGTACCGCAAAATAGGGATAGGCCTAATAGCTTCTTTGTAACGGACGGTAGTTTCATAAAACTTCGTTTTGTTAGATTAGGATATGATTTGCCTAAGTCCATATTAGATAAATTGGGCTTTGTGAAAAAATGTTCCTTCTTTATATCAGGTAATAACATGCTAACTTGGACTAATTATCCTGGATACAATCCAGAATTGGGAACTAGAGGTAATCCTTTACAACCAGGTTTAGACAACTTGAGGTTCCCTAACGATCGAGAAGTAATATTTGGCGCTAATTTTAAATTTTAAATTTATCACACATGAAAATTCATAATATAAAAAGATACATTACGATAGCATTGCCACTGCTACTAATATTTGGCAGTATATCATCTTGTGAAGAGTTAGTTGATGAATCGCCTATCAGCGAAATAGATCCTCAAAACTTTTTCAGAAATAACAATGATGCCCTAGCAGCGGTAATTGGTATTTATGATGCAATGCAACCCGCATTTCGAGTAAAACACTATTTATGGGGAGAGTTCAGAGGAGATAGTTACATTAACGGTAATGATGGCGCAAACGCCAACAATATTGAATTAACTACTAACGACGTAACTTCTGGAAATACACCAGCCTTACGTTGGAACGATTATTACAATATGATCAATCGTGCTAATGAAGCTATTGCAAATATCCCTAATATACAAGGGTTTGATTCCAATCTATTGGCAGAAGCACAAGCTTTACGAGCATATGCCTATTTCCAGGCTGTACGCGTATGGGGTGCTGTACCTGTTTTCACAGAGCCCACTAGATCTCCTGAGGATTTACAACGAACAAGGACGGATGCGCAAACTATCATAAATGAAATTATTATTCCAGATATGTTGGCCGCAGAAGAAAATATGGACTTAAGCAGGTTAACCAACGATTTTCGCTTTTCACTCACAAGTATATGGGGGTTACAAGCAGATGTTTATGGTTTTTTGGGCGATGACGAAAAAACCAAAGAAGCTTTATTGAAAATTGTCGAGAGCAATAGATTTAGTTTAGCAACTTCCCCTGTAGAATGGCAAAATCAATTTTTAAACGATAATGGAAATCCATTTGATCCCAACTCTGAAAGTGATGGTCCCTTAAAAATTCAAGAAGGACCAGAGTTGATCATGTCAATTCGATATAGTTTAGACGAGGCTCAAGGATCGGGTAACGCGAACAGAGCTGGCATTTTTTCGCTGTTTTTTGCAGGAATACCATCTTTTACGCTATCACCCGCGTTAGAGAACAAATGGAGGGAAAAATTTCCAATTGATTCTTTAGGTTGGGTAACAAAATATCCCGATACCGATCCTATCCTAACAGATTTAGATACGGGAAATTTTATTTACGGAGATTACCGTTATTATTTATGTCGTGAACAATTTACAAATCTTGAGGCAAAAGGCGTTGGTAATGCTAGGTTAGCAAAATATAATAAATTCAACTATAACGTTAGTCTAGATGATTCCAACATTGTTTTATATCGA
The DNA here is from genome assembly GCF_044594925.1 of Maribacter sp. R77961. Lineage (GTDB taxonomy): Bacteria > Bacteroidota > Bacteroidia > Flavobacteriales > Flavobacteriaceae > Maribacter. The sequence goes on from NZ_CP138991.1 coordinate 2,540,758, forward strand.
TATGCGCATATTGTACTCTATTTGGCCGAAGTAGAAAATCGCTTAGGAAATGGACCGCGAGCTTTGGAAATTATTAATGAATTTAGAACTGCAAGGCAGTTACCACTAGTGGATGCAGCAGAATTTGGAGCGACGGAAAATGAACGTGAAATTTTCATTCTTGATGAAAGACATCTTGAACTAATAGGAGAAGCACAACGCTGGTGGGATCTTCGTAGAACCAATAGAGCTTTGGAAATACTAAATCCTATTTTAGACACATTAAGTGGCGGTGTACCATTGACTCAAGAAAGGTTATTATTCCCCATATTTGATGACCATATATTAGAGAACCCATTACTGGAGCAGACTCCAGGGTACTAAATTAATTTTCACCTTAAACTAGTAATAATGAAAAGAATAAAAAATATAACAATCTGGGGCCTACTTAGTATTACTTTAGTCCTTACAAGTTGTGATTTAGACTTACAAGAACGTTTTGTATTTGAGCCAGATGTAGATCTTAGCGATCCATTTGGTGAACTAACGGCTTGGCAGTTTTTTAATCTGCCCGCAGTAAATGCACTTAACGATGAAGGTGGACTTGTTGGAGATCATTTTAACTATATGAGAGCCGCTATTGAAGCAGCCGGTATGATAGATGAGTACAACACCTCAAATAACGGTAGAACCTTCCTAATGCTAAACAACAACGCATTTACCGGAAACGGTGATGTAATTGCTTTGGTTACTGGGTCAGCTGATGTTGAAGACGGGGAAACACCCGCCGAGGTAATGGCAAGGGCCGATGTGGATGTTTTAAGGATTATTTTGAACTATCATATCATCGATACCTATATAACTCAAAACAATCCTTTGGCAGAATTTGGTGTAAACTATGAATTTCAGACCTTGATTCCTGGAGAAGCAGGAAAAATTGTTCTTAGACGAGATGATAGACTACGTGTAGATATCAATAGAACTCCTGCTCCGTTACCAAGCACTGCTACAGGTGGTGGCAATAATGAAAGAATCAGAAATTATAACTACGTTTTCAATAATGGTATTGGTCATAGTATAAATGACCCGGTTAGGAATCAGCCTTATCCAAGCCCTAACTAAAAATTAGATTTTAGTAGTTTGATCAAATCCTCTATAGTCTTCAATGACTGTAGAGGATTTTTTTATAAAAAGAATAACTCAAATTTAAGACTGTCTTCAATTTTTTAAAGGTTAAAAGTGATAAAAATTTACAGGGTAGCACTACCCTAGTGTTTAATTTTTAGGATGCTGGTTTTATATAAATAACCAAATACATTTGGCATTAACCAGCCATACTTAAAGAAGTTTCTTTAAAGTTATCTTTTGATGAATTACAGACCGCACATGAATAATCTTCCGGAAGATTCGCAAAGGTAGTACCCGCAACTATACCGGCTTTTACATCACCATACATCTGGTCATATACCGTAAAACAGGATTGACATTGGTGAACAGCTACATGTTCAACAGTTGTTTTTTTCGGAACTAACTTTTCTGTTGGTTTTACTTTACCCAGCTGTTTAAAATACTTCTTACTCAACTCCATTAGTAAACCTGGAAGTTCTATTTTATCAATATCCTGAGCATAGGATATGTATTGACGGCTATTAGGATCAAAGTTTTCAAAATAAAGTACATTATAGGTTGGTCGCACCTCAAAATCCATTACAATAGTAGGGGCGCTATTTTTTTCTATTATTATAGAAGAAAAATGAGAACGTTTGCCCTCATCGTTACTAATACCAAAAGTAAGGCCATAGGTACTAATATCGTTTTGGTCAAAACTACGCACCAAGAATTTTTTTAGCTCCAAAGCGTCGGCATCATCGACGGGTACATGCCAATTCATCTCTAACTGGGAGTGGCGTACATTAATGCCCTTTTGCCCTAAAAAACGTTCCAGTTCTGGCCTACTTTCCTGTTTAATACCTTTAACAATGAACGATTTCCATGGCGTAATACATAGTTTACCGATACTATTATCCAAACAAAAGCCACAAAACTCCTTTAAAAATTCAAGATCATATCTATTATTTCTCCAATAGAGTCCCAACCAATATTGGTCTAGCCCCATACGGTTCATACCCTCGTAATACGGAAAAGTGGTGTAGGCTATGTTCAGTTCCTTTTCAATGGTTTTATTATTGGTATCTAATTTTTTGCTGATAATAAAGAACAATTCCTCTACATCTTGTATGTCTTCTTGGATGTATTCAATAGCCTTTGAAATTGCGGCAATATCCCAGCTATAAATAAGAACGGGGTAGTATGCAGAAGTTTTCCAATGAGGAAGTTTTACATTCAAGTACCAATAATCCTCGCTATCTGAAGCAATAAAATTAAGGTTTCCGCTAAATATGGGAACCAACCTTTGTTTTGGGTCGGTAATGTTTATTTTAAGTTTTGGCGAATAATCAAAGTCTTCTAAAATATACAAATACGTAGAACCTTTTAACCAATAGGTCATGTCAAAAATATCTGCGGACACATAAGAACAAACAATATTTTGATAGCTGCGCTCACCAATTACCTTACCATTGAATTTTGATATATGTTCCAATTCTTGGGTGTTGGTATTTTGTATGGGAAACAACAAATCTTGCCGAGAACCAAAATAAACTTCCTTTAAACCTGCCGTTTCCAGCATGGAAATAATATCTTTTAATTCTCCGGGGGAGGTAACCCCTCCAGGAATTAATATGCGATGCAAATCGTCGTTCATATGCTTATTATTTTTTTCGCTCTTCTTCGCTGCTTGTTGATTAAAATTTTTATTAGTGGGCACATCCTACTTCTCCTTAGATCACCGCAAACACCTATACGTTTTATGTTCGCTATCTTCTTTTCTACGCACCAATTCTTAACTACTATCTCTTATTTTAATTTAACTGCAATTGCCCATCCAATAAAACTTTTATTTCTGGTTTACAGCTACCGCAACCTAAACCTGCTCCTGTCTCTGCACATAGGGTATTAAAATCCGAACAGCCGTTGGCAATGGCGTCCAAAACATTTCCTTCCCCTACTTGACTGCAAGAACAAACCAACTTACCTTTCAACGGAACGGTATTGGAAGCACCCCTAAGCAGTTCATTACGTTTTTCAGAAAGTTCAATTTCTTCTTCAATCAATCGCTTAAATTCGGCAAACTCATTTTTGTCACCCATTAAAATGGCGCCCTTTAGGGTATCGTCCTTAACAATGCACTTTTTGTAGAAGCGTTGGCTCACATCCATCAGTATAATCTCCTCGTAACTATTATCATCTTTAGGAGCGTTCACCATTCCTATGCTACATAAATCTAGGTTTTCAAACTTGAGAATATTCATCAAAACAGAACCTTTATAAAGACTGCTGAAATCTCCTAGTATATAATTAGCGGCTATATCTGCCTGCTGCTCAGCTGCGGATGTTATGCCAAACAGCGCATTATTATATTCTGCAATTTCCCCTAAAGCAAAAATAGAAGGGTTACTGGTCTGCAAATAGGAATTGACCTGTACGCCGCGGCGTGTTTCCAAATTTGCTCGTTTTGCCAATTCTATATTAGGTCGGGTACCTATAGCATAGACAATGGCATTACATTGTATGGTTCTCCCTGTTTTTAAATTAACCAATAAGGAATTAGGCGTTTCTTTTTCTTCAAACACAGTACTTACTTCATTGTCAAAATAGATTTGAATACCTCTTTCAAGAACATCCTCGGCTAAGAGTCGGCTAGCAACACGATCCAGTTGCCGCTCCATTAAACGCGGAGCGCGCTGTATAATGCTGATATTTACATGAATCTTTTTTAAAGCTGCGGCAAGTTCAAGACCCAAAAGACCTCCACCAACGATAACCACATGTTGTTCTTCTGCTGGTAGGTTGGTTTTTTTTAGGTAGTGCTTTAGCCTATCGGCATCACCACGTTCGCGCATTGTAAAACGTCCCGGAACATCCATTTTTACATCACTAGGTACAAAAGCACGACTACCTGTAGCCATAACCAACAAATCATAAGCATGTTCGGTTCCATCAGTAGCTGTAATGCTTTTTAAAATCTCGTCTATGTTTGTGATGCCTATTCCAGGGTGAAGCTGTACGTTCAATTTTTGTAATTCTCCATTTTTTAATTTTTCCAAGGCCTCCCAAGAAAGCTCATCACTTACATATTCTGGTAGTAGCACCCTGTTGTAAAAAGGGTCTTTCTCCATAGAAAAAACATGTAGTTCGTCTTTAGAATTCTTTTCTCGATACGATTGTATAAAGCGATAAGCTGCGGCTCCTGCACCAATAACTACTATTTTTTGTTCCTCTTTTTTAAACTTTTGCACTTCCACGGCACAATACTTAAAATCGGGTTCTTTTGAAACTGGATCTACCAAATCATTGGTAATATTGTTAGCCCTACCAAAATCGTTGTTCAACACCTTACCCCAATGCATTGGTAAGAATACCACACCTTCTCTAATGTCATTATTAACTTTTACCTTCACCTGTACCTTACCCCTGCGACTTTTAATAACAGCTATATCGCCTTCCTTAAGTTTACGCAAATAGGCATCTACGGTATTCATCTCCAAGTAGGGTTGGGGTATATGGGTAAGCAAACGTTTTACCTTTCCTGTTTTGGTCCGGGTATGCCATTGATCGCGCACCCTTCCTGTATTTAATATCAAGGGGAAGTCTACACTAGTTTCCTCTGATTTATTGTAGAGACTTTGCGGGGCATTAAAGTGCGCCTTCTTATCATTGGTATGAAATTCAAAATCAGTAAATAAGCGCGGTGTTCCGGGATGTGTGTTATGCGGCACCGGCCATTGGAAACTACCTTCCTTTTGTAGGCGCTTATAACTAAGCCCTGAAATATCAATATTGGTGCCTTTGGTCAATAGACAATGCTCGTCATATACCTCTCTTGCACTGGTATAATCAAAACCTTTAAAACCCATAGCTTGCGCAAAACGCCATAAGATTTCTACATCGGGAAGGGCTTCTGCTGGTGGATCTATAACTTTGGGTAAATAACTGATACGCCTTTCTGAATTCGTCATGGTCCCCTCCTTTTCTAACCATCCCGCAGCGGGCAAAAGAAGGTCGGCATATTTCGTGGTTTCCGATTTATACGATATGTCTTGCACTACTACAAAAGCAGCATTTTTTAATGCGCGTTCTACTTTGTGCGCGTTGGGCATACTTACCACAGGATTTGTGCAAATAATCCAAATGGCTTTTAGTTTTCCACTTTCCAAGGCATCGAACATTTCGGTAGCCGTATAGCCTGGTTCCGCTTTTATTTCTTTTCCTCCCCAAAAATCGGACACCTCTTTTCTATGGATAGGATTCCCTAAATCTTTATGTGCTGCCAACAAATTGGCCATGCCCCCTACTTCCCGACCGCCCATAGCATTGGGTTGCCCTGTTAATGAAAACGGACCACAGCCCGGCTTTCCAATCTGCCCTGTTAGTAAGGATAAGTTTAACAGCGATACGTTTTTAGGCACCCCAATAACACTTTGGTTAAGCCCCATGGTCCACATGCTCAAAAACTTACTTGCCTCACCAATATACTGTGCAGCTTTTCGAATTTCCGAAGCGGTAATACCGCACTTTTCTGCCGCTTGCCGTATGGAAAGTGAAAAGGCCATGTCTTTTACCGCTTCAAAATTTACGGTATGCTTTTTTATGAAAGACTTGTCTATTTTTCGTTTTTCTATGAGCCATCGGGCAATGGCGTTAAAAAGAATAACATCTGTACCGGGAAGTATTTGCAAATGTAAATCTGCCGCAGCGGCTGTTTGCGTTTTTCGGGGGTCTACTACAATAACTTTTACTTCTGAATGTTCTGCTTTGTGCTGTTCCAAACGTCGATATAAGATTGGATGACACCAAGCAGGGTTGGCCCCTGCAATCAAAAATGTATCTGCCAGTTCTATATCCGCATAGGAAATAGGAACGGAGTCCTCCCCTACTGTTTTTTTATACCCCACCACCGCTGAACTCATACACAAACGGGAGTTGGTGTCGATATTATTACTGCCTATAAAACCTTTAATAATTTTGTTGGCAAGATAATACTCCTCGGTAAGGCATTGTCCGGAAACATAAAAACCTACACTATCTGGCCCGTGCTTGGCTATAATACTCTTAAAGACAGCAGCCGCACGTTCAAAAGCGGTATCCCAAGAAACTTTTTGCAGAGGATGGTTTCTGCTCCAGCGCATTTCTGGATGTAGTATACGATCAGTGGTATCCTGTGCTACGTAGTTCAAGTTTCTACCTTTGGAGCATAGCATACCCTTATTCGAAGGGTAGTCCGGGTCGCCTTCTACCGAAATGACCCCCTTGGCATCTACCGTTACGTCAATACCACAACCTACACCACAGTAGGAACAAATTGTTTTCTCTATTTTCTTTTTCCGCATACCCATAACTCTTCAATAGCAGTATGCAAATTAGAAAATTACGTATATATACGTAGCCATAATATGATAATAGTTTCGGTAATTTTTTGCGGATTAATGATAAATCAAGACGCCCTACTTCACTTTCCTCACGCTTAATCGAGTCAAAATTTAATCTCTACCTGTGCACAGACCTAGTAAATCCAACCCTAGTGGGTCATTAGACAAAAAAAAATATACTTGTTCATGATGAATCAAGTTTTCTCTTGATCAGAAGAACCCCTTGCAAATGAACAATTACCATACTATTTTTGTATATCATTTCTAACCAGTTAATTATAGCTATAATATGGGATTAAAAAAACAGTCGAAAGATAAAGGCTCATACACTCTAGTAACCTTTACGATTAAGAAAAATGAAGCCCCCAGCACAGCAAACGTTTTGCTCTTGGGAGATTTCAACAATTGGCAAACAAACGATAGTGACTGCCAAATGAAAAAAGAAGGTGCGTCATACACCAAAAGTGTAAAATTAGAAAATGGAAAACGCTACGAGTTCCGGTACCTAAGTGAAGATAAAGGTTGGTTTAACGACCATGCCGCAGATGCTTATGTGCCTTCTCCATATGAAGGAATAGATAATAGTGTGGTTGATTTAACCGCAGTGAAGGCCAAAAAGAAAACGGTAAAAAAAGCTCCCACAAAGCCAGCAAAGAAAACTGTGGCAAAAGCAGTAAAAAAAACAAAAAAGGACGACCTGAAGAAGATTGAAGGAATAGGTCCTAAGATTGCCACTATCCTAACCGGAAAAGGTATTGGCACGTTTAAAAAATTAGGGGCTTCTTCTGTTAAAACCCTTGAAGATATTCTTCTGGAAGCCGGTCCACGTTACAGAATGCATAAACCTGGTTCTTGGCCCAAACAGGCTAAGTTGGCCGATGCAGGCAAATGGGATCAATTAAAGAAACTACAGGATAAATTAAATGGAGGGAAATAAGCTTTCTCTTACAACGCAAAAACCTCAAGTGAATACTTGAGGTTTTTTGTTTCAAGAAATCTACAGCGAGGTGTTATGCCCTTTATCAGCACCAATAAATTAAGGCTTATAATGCAATCTCTAAAACATATACATGATTGTTATGTCAAGGGAGCTAAGACCCTACCCCACCAAGAAGGAACTTCTAAATAAAGAAAACCCTCTTTAACCTGGCAAGTATATTCTTTGTTCAAAATATCTATGTAATGGCTAGCGGTATAATCCTGTATGGGAATTTTAAGCATTACAGCATGTCTTGAGGCATTGATGACACATATCACAAAATCATCATTCATAGCGCGCATAAATACAAACTGTTCCTTACACACCAGCAGCTCTTGATACGCCCCTTTTTGCAAACAAACCTTGGCTTTACGCATTGCTGTAAATTGTTTTATAGCATCTAAAAGCAATGGGTGCTTTGCTTGTTCATCAAAATTTTGAAGATTAATTTCAGGGCGCAATGCATCATGTTTCCCATTCGTTATTTTGCCCTCAAAACCCCATTCGCTCCCATTATAAATCGCTGGAATTCCGGGCAGCGTAAACAACAACAGGTATAACGGAAAAAGATGCCCTGGTTCCGCTAAGGCACTTGCGGCGCGACCTACATCATGATTATCCACAAAGGAATACATTGTAATGTCTCTGTAAATTCCTTTGGTACCGAATTGGCGTTTTAGTATGCCGGCGATATGACCAAAATCACGCTGATTAAAGCTATCATTCAGAGGGGCATGGTACTCGTAGTTGGTTACACAGTCCAGCATACCTTGCGTGGCCCATTCCCTATAATCCCCGAACACGACTTCGCCCAACAACCAGAAATCAGACTTTTTGGTTTTACAAAAAGTAGTCAGCTCCTTCAAAAAAACCAAATCGATCACATCTGCGGCATCCAAACGCAATCCGTCTATTTGGTACTGGTCTATCCAAGTTGCTACAACAGAAAATAGATGTGCCTGTACCTCTTTATTTTTTAGGTTGAATTCCACCAATTGGTAATGCCCATGCCAACCATCATAGGTGAAACCATCACCATGTTTACCATTTTTGGAAAAATCTAGATTAGAAAACCAGTCTCTGTATTTGGAATCCTTGCCCTTTTCTTGAAGGTCTTTAAAGGCCCAAAAATCGCGTCCCACATGATTAAACACGCCATCAAATAACACCTTAATACCCAAATCATGTGCTTTGATTACTAATTGTTTTAGCTGGGTATTCGTTCCCAAACGCCGGTCTACCTGAAGATAGTCTGCCGTATCGTAGCCATGTGAGGTAGATTCAAAAACAGGACCCAAATAAAGTGCCGTGCAGCCCAAGACTACGAGATGTTCTAACCATGGTAATAACTTTTTTAGTTTTTTAGTAGGAGCGGATTCAAAATCATTTTCCTTTGCAGCACCAACAAGGCCCAAAGGATAGATATGATAAAAAATTTGGTTTTGCATTGGGGGATTAGTAATACAATCTAAAGTCCAGTAATTTACAAAGATTAAAATGTTTTTGAAATAGCAGCTCTACAACTTCTTTAAAATCATCATTCTCTTGGTACAAACCAAAAAAGACCCTGTCCAAGGTAGTTGCGCTGGCGATTTCGCCTAAGGCGGCACCGTAACCCGAAATAGCTCTGGCTCCGGTAACATCTAAAAAATACTGCGATTCTTCATCAGTTAAATCTAAAATTTTCTGATTTGCAATATGAATTAATTTACCCTGCATTTTCCCCTCAAAGAGTTCTGCTACCTCCTCAATAATATAGTAATAGTTGTTGAGCAGAATGCTATTTGGTTCTCCCGGTACAACCAGATAAATAATCTCATAATCCTTGAAATGGTGATCATCATACAACAAGGTATTTACACTCTCTTCTAAACCTTCAATAGTATCACAGGCCTTATAAATACTAGCGATATTTTGTTTTAGGGCTATATCTTCCAAGGTTTTTACCACAGCTGTGGTGGTGGCATCGTCTATATCTGGAATGGCTTCAAGACAGAAAATAAACTTTTCCATCTCCGTTTCAACCAATTTTAGTTTATCCATAGCTCACAAAATTCTACCTTTAACAACTGCACAAATAAATCAGGAAACCTTTTAAGAATAAACTAGTGGCTTTTATGATTTAATTACGTTTTACATCATGTGCGGGTGCAGTTTATATACTGATCTAGATTTAAAACCCCTACACTTTTTAAGAGGTTCATTTATTTTTTCGAATCCCAAAATGAATCTAATCTAGATAATTAACAGAGCCTATTTTCTTTATATCAAACCAAACTCCTGAGCCTTTTTGGAGAGATCCATCAGGTTTTTAACTTCCATTTTGCGCATGAGATTAAAGCGGTGGGTTTCTACGGTACGTTTACTGTTCTGAAGTTTTTCAGAAATCTGTTGATTGGTGAGTCCGGATAAGACCAATTCCAACACCTGAATTTCTTTATTGGTGAGGTCAAAGGGTTTGTTGGTGCGGGTATCCGACTTCGGGTTTTCCAAGGTGGTGGTAGTTGGGTTCAATAAATGGTTCACCAGCACATTGGAGATATCACCACTATAGTATTTGTCCCCGCCCTGTACCGCATGAATAGCCTTTATGAATTCCGTTTTCCCCGTATCTTTGAGCAAATAGCCCTTGGCACCAGCCGATACCGATTGAAGAATATATTCTTCAGAATCGTGCATTGAAAGTATAATGCACTTGGTATTGGAATCGGAAGCGCTTAGTTCTTGAACCACCTCAATACCGGTCATTTTGGGCATACGAATATCAATAATCAGAACATCCGGATTTGTCTCTTTAACCAAGGTCAATGCCTCCGTACCATCCGCGCCTTCTCCGATAACATTCAAATCTTCTTCACTTTCCAATAGGGCACGGATACCATCGCGTACCAAAGAATGGTCATCTACTAAAACTATTTTAATCTGGTTCAAAATATACCTAATTATACGAACAAATATAGGTTAGTAAGGACGAAGTGTCAAGTTAAAAATTGATGGTTGATGGTTGATGGTTGATGGTTGATGGTTGATGTTGATGGTAAAAAATAAAAAAATTAACTATTGTTCTTATTTGAATTTTAACGCTACACCAATCCTTGAAAATTTAAACCTCAAAAGCCACCACAACCTAAAGGGGTCATGATAGCCATTCGAAGCAAAGCGGTACTATTTTTTTATTCTTTAGGTGTTGTATTCAAAAACTTTGGTTTTAATATCAACATAGCCCAAGCCCAATTTTGAGAACTTGCAGCATCTGCCTCTGCAACTCCCTTTAACTCATACATGCCATCGGATGGAAATAAGTGCGAGTAACCAATTTTTAAAGCATATCCATTAAACTTTTGTGTGTATACCAAATCTATTTCCGTACCTAAAGATTTTTCACCACTAGGTAACTCTTGGTCACCAGAGAAGTTCAACACTTTAGTCAAGAGACTAGCTTTTTCCCCTAATTTAAAATTAGCGCTGGCATGCACGTCTACCAAACCAATGGTATTTACATGGTTACCTACATAAAAGTAATCCATAAAACCATTAAACTTATGATTGGTACCAAACGTAGGTAAAAAAGCCTCCGTTCTATCTGTAGTACTAACATCATTACCACTAATGATTTCAACACCTAATCCAAGACCTACTTTACTTGTCGCTTTATAACTTAAATCAAGTCCTAATAAATAGGCTCCCTTAACCTCAGTTGCACCATTGAAGAATTCTCCACTTTGAATAAATGCGTTCGCCGCAGCACCAAAATTTCCCTTCTTATAATTTAAATGCGTTCCTAGGGTAATAAGACTATTGACACCATCTGCATCACCATCGTCATCAAAATTCTGGTGTGCATAGTTAACCGCTAAAAGACTAGCAGAAAAGCCTTCCCATTGCTGCTTGGCATAGATGTACTGCATTGTTTTATACTGGAATGGGTTATTTGCAGGATATACGGTTCCTTCATTTTGAAATCCAAAAAGAGGACCACCATTACCGTCCAAATCCTGATTAAAGGCCAGACCTACATCCATAACAAATTTACCGCCCTTGTATTGCAAGAGTGCTAAATCATGGTTACGCCCTTGTTGTGCCCAATCTAAACCACCAAAGAAACGTTGGTCATCGTATGAGATTACTTGCCTACCCAATTTTGTAGACCACTTTTCACTTAACTTCAGAGAAGCCCATGCTTCAAATAGCGCAAAAGAGTTATTATCATCTACCGGAATAATTTGTGGATTTTCGCCCCATACCGATACATCTTGAAGACTAATATAGACTTTAAAGGCATCTGCTGTAAAGCCAGCGTTTAATCGAGATCGTGTGTTGATGGCAAAACCGGCATCCGCTGCATCAGGAATTAAGGTTTGAAATCCGTTACGGTATTCGGTTCTTGGTCTAAATTGACCATCTAATGTAAATTGAGCGAAGGTGAGTGTAGTGCATAGCAAAGCCAGGACAACTACGAGTTGTTGTTTTTTCATCATCTTAGTTTTTAAAAGGGTTGTGTACTTAAATTTGGTTTTTAATGTTCTAGGAAATCAATCAGATGTTTTCTATAGGTATAATAATCGTCATGTTCCAATACTGATTTTCGGGTCCGTGGTCGTTCAAATTCGATGTCCAGGATATCACCGATTTTTGCCCTTGGTCCACTGGTCATCATCACCACACGGTCTGCCAAGAAAATAGCTTCATCAACATCGTGGGTAATCATTACCGCTGTAATTTTTTCTTTGTTCCAGATTTCGATTAGAATGTCCTGAAGTTCTCCCCGCGTTAAAGAATCTAACATTCCAAAAGGTTCATCTAGCAAAAGCACCTTGGGTTTAATCGCAAAGGCTCGAGCAATTCCTACCCGTTGTTGCATCCCCTGTGATAATTCGATAGCTTTTTTGTCAAAGGCACCATCCAAGCCTACTTTATGTAAATAGTATTTTGCAATATCTTTTCGTTGTGCTTTCGTAGCATGCGGAAAGACTTGATTTACGCCCAAAAGCACATTTTCCAAAGCCGTCATCCAAGGCATTAAACTAGGTGATTGGAAAATTACTCCCCGATCTGGCCCAGGGCCTTTTACCGGGTTTCCCAAGACCGCTATATTACCCCCAGAAATAGGATTTAAACCAGCTATCATAGAAAGCATGGTAGTCTTGCCACAGCCCGAGTGCCCAATAATGGTCACAAATTCTTCTTTCATAATCTGAAGGTTCAAATCTTCCAACACCACATAATCTCCTTTTGGCGTGGGATAGACTTTCTTCAATTTAGATAAGTCTAACATTACCTTTGAAGGAAATACGATTCCGTTCTCTGTTGTTGCTTTTGTTATGGTTGCTGCGCTCATGGTTTCTTTTTTTATTAGGCTACAAAACTCTTTGGTGCTATCTCTGGCAGCACATATTCTTCATTAGAGACAGATTTTCTTTCCGCACCGATATCCATCAGGTATTCAATAATGGCGTTTCGGGTTTTTTTATAACTGGGATTATCATTAAGGGCCGTTTTATCTCTCGGACGATCAATAGCAATATTAAACTCCGGACCTAAAGTGGCATTCGGACCAGGCTTTAGAGGAATTACTCTATCTGCCATATAAATTGCCTCGTCTACATCATTGGTAATTAATAAAGCAGTGCGCTTATCATTACTCCAAATATTTAGAATTTCGTCTTGCAGGTTTCCACGTGTAAGGGCATCCAATGCACCTAGAGGCTCGTCCATAATAATCATCTCCGGGTTCATCGCCAAGGCTCTCGCAACAGCAACACGCTGACGCATACCACCGGACAATTCTTTAGGTCTTTTATTGATTGCAGGCGTTAAGCTTACCATATCCACATAATCACTTACCCGTTTTTTCAAGGTTGCTTTATTCTCGTTTGGAAAAGCTTCCTTAACAGCCATATAAACATTCTGACCTACGGTTAACCATGGCAACAACGAATAATTTTGAAAAATGACGCCGCGCTCATGGCTGGTATCCACAACTGGTTTACCTTTAAACAAGACCTCTCCACTTGTTGGTTTCAGGAGTCCGTTTATTAAATTCACCAAAGTTGTTTTTCCACTTCCCGTAAAGCCAACAATAGCAACAAATTCTCCTTCTTCAATAGAAAGGTTAATGTTTGAAAGTACTTCCGTGGCAGCTTCCCCTTCTCCGTATTTTTTATAAATATTATTTAGTTCTAAGTATGCCATTTTTCGTTATTAGTTTATGGTTGATGGTTAGCTCCGCAAAACTGAACCAAACACTTTTTTCCTTTATACTTCGTACTTCTACACGCCCTCATTCTTATTAAAAGAAACCGCATTCTGTACAGTTAGCATTAATCTATCTAGAAGGAAACCAATGATTCCTATAATGAACATCGCTACGATTATTTTCGCATTCGAGTCGTTTGCACCGTTTTGAAATTCCTCCCACACAAAGAGACCCAGCCCTTGACTTTGTGCCAATAATTCAATCGCTATCAATACCATCCAAGCTACGGAAAGGGTAATACGCAATCCGGTAAATATGAGTGGTAAAGAGGATGGTAAAATCACCTTAAATACTTTTTGAAAGGTTCCTAATTTTAAAACCTTAGCTACATTGATATAATCTTTGTCTACGGAAGAAACGCCCATAGCAGTATTTACTAATGTGGCCCACATTGCACACAAGCCCACACTGATAAAAGAAATTACAAAAGCATTATCGGAACTATCGCCAATATATAAGGTCTTTACAATCATAAAAACTAAGAGGTACCAAACCACAGGAGATACGGGTTTAAATACTTGAATGAACCAGTTAAATGCACTTCGTAATGACGGACTCAAACCAATTACTATTCCTATAGGAACGGCGATTAAAAGCGCCAATAAAAATCCTGCGAATACGGTTTTGATACTGGTTAAAACAATATCCACAAAAGAGGCACGCCCCGTATAAACTATAGCATCCTTACCCTGCGCTTCTAGTTTTGCATTCATAACGGCCATTTTTTCTACAAACGCCGCTTTATCCGCAGTAATGACCTTATGATCTGCAATTAAAGACTGTAATGAAGCCCATACTTGTGTAGGAGAAGGCAATGTATTCGGCTGACAACCACTCTCTCCAGAGGCAATACAAGCCCGTTCTGCATCGGCAGCGGCCTGCCCCTGTTCCGCAAGTGCCTTTTCAATCTTATAATTAGCCTCTTTGTTGTACAGTGCTTTTGAACCCAAATGCCATAATCCTAAGAATAAAGCAATGGATAGTAGTGTTATACCTGCTTTCTTCAAAGATTTCAAAATATCTCCTTTCTGAAATTTAGGAGTTAACTTGACAACTATCGGTTTTAAAAACGCTAGCCCCTGTCCTTCTTTTTTTAATGTGATTTCTTGTTCCATGCTACTTTGCTTTGCTTCGATTAGTAGAACTTCTTATTTATCTTTATTTCCGATAGCGAAACTATTGATGTACCCTATAGGGTCTTTGGCATCGTAGGATGTACCATCTATAAAGTCTGTTGTTGCTGGCTTATAGCCATCTGTAGCCGGAATATCAGTAGCAGGGATTTGCCCCTCAGCAACCAATAAATCTGCAGCCTTTTTCCAGATATCTGGTCGGTAAATGTCTTTGATAGTTTCACCATACCAGTCCGCCGTTTTTGTTTCAGGAATTTGCCCCCATCTACGCATTTGTGTTAGGAACCAAATACCATCAGAGTAGAATGGATATGTAGCATTGTACTTATAGAATACATTGAAATCAGGCATTTCACGTTTGTCACCTTTTTCGAATTCGAACGTACCCGTCATAGAATTGGCTAACACTTCTTCTGGAGCTCCAACATACTGAGACATGGAAAGAATTTTTACAGCTTCTGCTCTATTGGTAGGTTCATCTAACCATTTTCCTGCGCGGATTAATGCTTTTGTAACTGCAATTGCTGTATTCGGATTATCATCTACAAACTTCTTGGTCATTACAAAAACCTTTTCAGGATTGTTTTTCCAGATGTCATAGTTAGTCGTTACTGGTACTCCAATACCTTTAAAAACGGCTTGTTGATTCCAAGGTTCACCTACACAGTAACCATATATTGTTCCAGATTCTAAGGTAGCTGGCATTTGTGGCGGTGGCGTAACAGACAGTAATACTTCTGCATCAATCTGTCCCTGTACATTATCTGCCGTGTACATACCTGGGTGTATACCTGCGGCAGCTAGCCAATAGCGTATTTCATAATTATGTGTAGAAACAGGAAATACCATTCCCATTTTAAAAGGCTTACCACTATTCTTATATTCCGTAATCACAGGTTTTAAAGCATCCGCCTTAATAGGGTGTATAGGTTTACCAGCAGCATCTGCAGGAACATTAGGTTTCATTTTAGACCAAACATCGTTGGATACCGTGATTCCGTTTCCATTTAAATCCATTGAAAAAGGTGTTACCAATTGCGCTTGACGCCCAAAACCCGCACCTGCAGCAATAGGCTGCCCTGCCAACATATGAGAACCATCTAACTGACCATCAATTACACGGTCTAATACATTTTTCCAATTCGATTGTGCCTCTACTGAAACAAATAAGCCCTCATCTTCAAAAAAGCCTTTTTCCTTTGCTATGGCTAACGGAGCCATATCGGTCAGTTTTATAAACCCAAAGGTGAGTTGTCTTTTTTCAATATCCAGTTGTTTGGTTTTGGAAGCGACTTGTTCCGCTGCAGTTTCCGTTGTCGCTTTTTTAGCATCCTTCCCGCCACAAGCAACCAACAAAAAAGTTGCTGATACAAAGAGTGAGGCTTTGGTAAAAATTGATTTCATATTAACTAGGTTTTTGGTTATACAATCTCTTGATGGGTCAAAAATACGTATTACTAAGTATTAATACGTATATATAAAATATAAAATGTCTTTTGATACGTATTTTTATGAGGATGAAGTAAACAACTCTTCAAAAATTGAGAATTACAAAAAAAAGCAGCGGGAAACTGAGAAATTCAGATTTTTTTAGGAAATACAAATAGGTCATTTACTAAAAAAAGCATCCTATACATTAAGGTATGCCTATAATGCAGAATGAAGTACGCGTTGCACTTCCTCTTCAAAAAAGGAAGGGTGTTCCGCTACAACGTTACCAATAACAATGATTCCAGGTTTTGTTTTATCGATATCCAAACTTGCCTCCTGCATTCCCTGCAGGGTAGAAATAGTGCAAGATTCATTTTTCTTAGTGCCATTTTGAATAAGCGCAATAGGCGTATAGGAACCCCTATATTTACTTACCTCCTGGACAATTGCCTCTAATTTTCTAACTCCCATTAAGATAACCATAGTAGTTGATGATTGGGAAGCATATTTTAAATCATCAGAAAAAGAACCATCTCGTTTAGTCGCGGTCATCACCCAAAAACTACTGCTTACACCTCTTCGTGTCATAGGAATACCTTGACTCGACGGTACTGCCAACGCACTTGAAATTCCCGGAACTACAGTAACAGGAATTCCGAAAGATTCCACATATTCGATTTCTTCATGCGCTCTTCCGAAGACAAACGGGTCGCCTCCTTTTAGGCGTACTACGTGTCCGTATCTATATGCATTTTCTACTATCAATATATTAATATCATCTTGCGTGAAAGAATGTTGACTACACCGTTTTCCTACGTATATTTTTGGAATAGTGGGCGATACTTCCGCTAGCAACTCCTCACTTACCAAAGCATCGTACAAAATAACATCTGCTGTTTTCAAAACTCCCAAACCCCTTACTGTTATAAGGTCTTTACTTCCTGGCCCTGCTCCGATTAAACTAACTTTCGGCATCACATCTTGCTTCATATTATTGCTGTTTTATAGGACATATTATCAAATTCACAACAAGAGTACGTATTTATTTTCAAATAAACATATAAAAAATACGTATTAATACGTAATATTGTGCTTTAGTTTTAAATCGAAGCATATGAAAACTATAATAGTTGTAGGAAACGGAATGGTTGGTTATAAATTCTGTGAGAAATTTGTAGCGCAAGCCGATAGCTCAACATACAAACTGGTTGTTTTTGGAGAAGAACCTAGGGTTGCTTATGACCGTGTGCATTTGAGTGAGTTCTTTGAGGATGGGGATGCTGAACGCTTAAGCCTAGCTCCAAGAAGTTGGTATGAAGAAAATGGTATTGAACTCCATACCAGTGTACGCATTTCCGAAATAAATAAAACAGCCAAAACAGTAAGCACGTCTACTGACACCACCTTTACTTACGACCACTTGGTATTGGCAACAGGCTCTGTTCCTTTTGTACCGCCTATACGTGGGGTAGAAAAAAAAGGTGTTTTTGTTTACCGTACAATTGAGGATTTAGAAGACACTTTAGCCTATGCTGATACCGTAAAAGACGGAAAAGCAGCAATTCTTGGCGGCGGTCTTTTGGGTTTAGAAGCAGCAAAAGCAGTAATGGACATGGGTCTTGAACCCCATGTGGTAGAATTTGCACCTAAACTAATGCCACGTCAGTTAGATAGTAGAAGCAGTAAGGTATTGCAAGTAAAGTTAGAATCCATGGGTATTCGCATACACCTAAGCAAGGCTACCAATCAAATTCTGGGGGATGAAAAAATTACAGGGATGGAATTTGGAGAAGATGATTCTTTGGATGTTGATATGTTGGTGATTTCTGCTGGAATTCGCCCAAGAGATGAACTTGGAAAAAGTGCAGGTTTAGCAATGGGAACCAGAGGCGGAATTGTAGTTAATAACAAAATGGAAACTTCTGACCCAAACATTTTAGCCATTGGCGAGGTTGCGTTATACAATCAAATGATATACGGCCTTGTAGCACCCGGCTACGAAATGGCACAAGTGGCTGTAGACCAAATTCTCGGTAAAGAAGATATGGTGATGGCAGCGGAAATAGACATGTCTACCAAATTAAAACTGATAGGGGTTGATGTGGCCAGTTTCGGCACGCCATTTATGCCCGCAGATAAGGGACATTCTATCATATTCGAAAATAAAACCGAAAGCTTATACAAGCGGATTAATGTTACCCATGATGGTAAAAAATTACTTGGAGGAATACTGGTAGGCGATGCGGATGATTATAATATGTTACTTCAAATGTATCAAAACGAAATGCCTTTACCAGAACACCCAGAGGTATTAATTATTGGAGGTCAGGGTGACGGTGATGCCTCTTTTGGCAGTGCCATGGACCTTCCTGATACGGCGGTAGTTTGTTCTTGCGAAGCAGTTACGAAAGGCGCCATTTGCTGCTCGGTCTTAGAGGATGGTAATGAAAATTTAAAGGCTGTTGCCAAAGCTACCAAAGCAGCAACAGGCTGCGGTGGTTGTAAGCCAATGGTGGTTGACTTAATAACTGAAAGTCTAAAAACTTTAGGGAAAACGGTGAAAGTTCAAATTTGTGAACACTTTGAGTATTCCCGTCAAGAGCTTTTTGATATCGTAAAACTAAGGGGAATTGAGAGTTATGATGAATTGCTAGACACGGTTGGCAAAGGGCACGGTTGCGAGGTTTGTAAACCTGCTGTAGCCGCTATTTTTGCCAGTATTTATAATGAAACTGCCAACAAACAAAATACCATACAGGATACCAACGACAGGTTTTTAGCCAATATTCAACGTAATGGCACCTACTCGGTAGTTCCAAGAGTTGCGGGTGGAGAAATTACTCCCAAACAGCTTATGGCCATGGGAAGAATTGCCCAAAAATATGACTTGTACACTAAAATAACCGGCGGACAGCGTATTGATATGTTCGGCGCAAAACTACATGAGCTTCCACTGATTTGGGAAGAGCTTATTAAAGAAGGGTTTGAAACGGGGCAGGCTTATGGAAAATCATTACGAACGGTAAAAAGCTGCGTTGGCTCTACATGGTGCCGATACGGCATGGATGAGAGTGTAAGTTTTGCCGTAGAGATAGAAAACCGTTATAAAGGTATTCGATCTCCACATAAATTTAAAGGAGGCGTCTCAGGATGCATTCGCGAATGTGCAGAGGCAAGAGGAAAGGATTTTGGTTTTATTGCTGTAGAAGGGGGCTGGAATGTTTATGTCGGCGGTAATGGCGGAGCCAATCCAAAACATGCATTACTACTGGCAGAAAAAGTAGATAAAGCCACTGCCATACAATTAGTGGATCGTTTTATCATGTTTTATATTAAAACAGCCTTACCATTACAGCGTACAGCGCCTTGGTTAGAAAAATTGGAGGGCGGTATTACCTATCTTCAAAATGTAATTATCAATGACTCCTTGGGTATTGTTGCCGAGTTAGATGCGGAAATGCAAGCCTTAGTAGATAGTTATAAGTGTGAATGGAAAGAGGCGGTTGAAACTCCAGAAATACGAGAACGTTACACCCATTTTGTAAACTCTGATGAAACCGACAACAACATTGAATTTGTATCGCTGAGAGAACAAAAAATGCCCAAAGAATGGGCTTAGCTTCGACTCCGCTAAGCCAACTATTCTTGAAGACCTTGGCAACCGAGCGTTAACAAAGTCGAAAACTATAAAAGAATACTTATGACATTATTAGACTTAAACACCTATAAAACGGTAAAAGAAAGAGATGTAAAAACCTGGTTCAAAGCGGCACCCGTTTCCAAGTTTCCTAAAAACGGTGGGGCTTGTATTAAATACAAAAACCTGCAAATCGCCATCTTTAATTTTACACGTGAAGGTAAGTGGTACGCTTGCCAAAATCTTTGCCCGCATAAGATGGAAATGGTACTATCTCGGGGAATGATTGGCGATGAAAACATGGAAGCTAAAGTGGCTTGTCCGCTGCATAAAAATAACTTCTCACTCAAAACGGGAAAACATTTGAATGGAGATTTAGATGCGATTGCGACCTATCCCGTTAAAATTGAAAATGACTTTGTGTATGTAGGCTTTTCTGAATAGCTTTGAACAAACTTCAATGCTATGAGCACTTCAGATAAATTACAATTGGCATTTGAGCGTTTTGACGCTTTGAATCAAGCGGATCCGAATACAGAAGTTTTTGAAGGAAAGAGCTATCCGAAAGAGGTTTTATACGCGCAACGGATGACCAAACAACTTAACAGCTTTGCACCTAAAGCTTCTGAAGCCTTAAAATTAACCGCACGGTGTCAGCATATATGCCGATGGGAAATTCCCAGAGATTCCTATGACATGAATCGGGAAGGCTACTTACGTTGGCGGCAAGCTTTAAAAAAATTCCACTCAGAAAAAGCGGCTTCCGTATTATCGGAAGTTGGTTATTCAGAAGAAATCATTTCAAAAGTTAGCTTTCTCTTAGAAAAAAAGCAATTAAAAAAGAACGAAGAAACACAAACGCTAGAAGACGTTATCTGCTTGGTATTTCTTGAGCACTACTTTGAGCCCTTTGCTGCAAAACACCCCGAAGAGAAAACTATTGATATTCTTCAAAAAACATGGCGTAAAATGTCTGACAAAGGTCATAAATCGGCCCTAGCGTTATATTTATCCAATGATGCCCTAAATTTAATATCAAAGGCCATTAGCGCATGATCAACTATCTTAGTTAAAAGCACATAAAACCATGCCCAAAAGCATACATGAGAAACCACTAGACACAAGGACCTTTCAAAGAATCCGTAAGTGGTATCTTTTTGCGCTAGCAGGTATTGCGCTTACCATTATTATTGCGCAGTTATTAATACAGGCTCATCTTAACTCGCAGCTAAACGACTCGCGAGTCATCAACATTGCAGGAAGGCAACGTGCTTTCAGTCAAAAATTGGTAAAAGAAGTTTTACTATTAGAAGAAGCAGCTAGCTTAGAAAACCGCGAAAAAATTAGGTCAGAAATACGACAAACTTTATCGGTATGGCAGGCCTCCCATAGCGGACTACAAAAAGGAAACCTCAAAATGAACCTTCCAGCAGAGGAAAATGCTGAAATACTTTCTCTTTTTCTAAACCTTGATGCACATCACCAGAATATGGTTACTGCCTTAGAAGCTATTTTATCCGGCGAAAAATTAACTAGTGATTTTACTAAACACAAGGCCGTGCTCCTAGCGAACGAAAGAGATTTTCTACGTTTAATGGATAACATAGTAAACAAATACGATGCCCGTAGTAATGCCCAGCTACAAAACCTAAAGCAGAAAGAATATTGGCTACTTGCTTTTTCTCTTTTAATTCTTCTCTTAGAAATGCTCTTTATATTTCGGCCACTATCCTTTCAAATTCGCAAAACAATATCCAATTTAATGCGAGCGCAGTCGGCATCCAACAGTAATGAAGAAAAAATAAAAAACCTCTTAACAGAGCAGGGAAAAGCTTTAAAAGAGTTACAAGAACTCAACTTTGTAATTGATAATGCGGCACTTTTTGCTAGTGCCAAAAAAGATGGCAGTGTGGTCTTTATCAGCAAAAAATTTATTAACCTCCTCGGCATTAAAGAAAATCAGTTAACACAACCACTTTCTGAACTTTTAACCACGGACGAAGGTCAGCAACAATACCTGAAAGAAGTCCTTAAAAGCAATCGAAAAAATAATATTAGAAATGAAGAGATACAGATAACCACGGTAACTGGCATGCATATATGGTTAGATATTTCAATCATTCCAATGCACCAGGCTAGCAAGCAACAGAGTATTTTAATCTTGTGTTCTGAAATTACGGAACGAAAAGAAAATCAGCTTAAAGTAGCGCAATTAACACAAGAAAATTTTGAAGAGCGTATGCTTCAGAAAAAAATACAAGCCAGTCAAATTGTAGAAGGTCAAGAAGAGGAACGGAAACGAATTGCTAAAGACATTCATGATGGTATTGGACAAATGCTTACTGCGCTGAGGTTTAATATTGAATCGATAGACTTAACTGATACCGAAAAAACTCAAGAGAAAATTACATACTTAAAAGATTTAACGGCAGATTTAATAAAAGGGGTACGTACCGCTACTTTTAACCTTACCCCTCCAGAATTGGCAGACTACGGAATTTTCCCAGCACTTCATAAAATGACCATAGAGCTTTCGAAACTTACCGGGAAAACTGTTTTATTCGAGAATAAAACTGAAGAACACATTCGGTTAGATTCCTTGGCCGAAACTAATATTTACAGAGTTACCCAAGAAGCTGTAAATAATGCTATAAAATACGCCCAAGCAAATTATATTCTTGTTACTATCAATTTTAAGTCGAACATCCTAAGCATTGTAATTGATGATGACGGAAAAGGTTTTGACACTTCCATATTAAATGAAGTTCCCAAAAACAATAGCGAAGGTGGTATGGGGCTTTTCTTTATGAAGGAACGTATTAGCTATATTAACGGGCGCCTGTTCATAAACTCAGCACCAGGAAAAGGCACCCGAGTAACAATAAATTATAAAACAGCACCAACACCTATTTTACATGGAACGGAATGAGTTATACCCAGTTTTTTTAAAAGTATCACAATTAAACATTTTAATTGTGGGCGGAGGCAATGTTGCCGAAGAAAAACTTACGTTTTTATTAAAGTCAAGTCCAAACGCTCAGGTACAAATGATATCACCTATGTACCGTAAAGGTACTATTGAACTGGCTAACAAACATCATGTAAAAATGAACAATGGCCGCTACAAGAGACGGTACCTTAGAAAAAAACATTTGGTTATTGCTACGACAGAATTCCCTGAAGTAAATGAAAAAGTGTATGCAGATTGCAGAAAGCGTTCTATTTTGGTAAACGTAGCGGACAACCCACCCTTCTGTGATTTTTATATGGGCGGTATTGTAACCAAAGGCAATGTAAAAGTAGCCATCTCTACCAACGGAAAATCACCCACCACAGCGAAACGGCTACGACAGTTTTTTGAAGATGTAATTCCTGAAAATATAGACGATTTGGTAAAAAACCTAAACGAGTACAGAAAAACCATTAAGGGTGATTTTGAAGAAAAAGTGGAAACACTAAACGAGTTTACCAAAGGTCTAGTCAATAAAAAAGAGCATCATGAAGATTAGAATTAGAGGAAACTCCATTAGATATAGACTAACCAAGTCTGAAGTGGAGCAATTTACCAAAACAGGTCGTTTTGAGGAAACTACCAATTTTGGAAATTCGGTTTTTACGTATGCCCTCGAAGCCTCGGAAACCAGTAATGTAATGGATGCGCAATTTGAAACCAATACCATTACGCTGTTTCTTAGCAAAGAAAAAAGTACAGGCTGGTATACCTCTAACAACATAGGTTTTAGCCACACGATCAAAAGAGAAGATGGCTCCGAACTTTCCTTACTGGTAGAAAAAGACTTTGTTTGTATGGATGAACGTGTTGAAGACCAAAGTGATAATTATCCTAACCCAAAAGCTTAAAAAAGAAAAACGAAAAACGATGCTCTTGTGAACACAAGGAATGGCTTTTACTCCTCCATTAAATATGTTTTAAAAACGTATGTAGCACGGGGTTTTTAAATTCCTTTTTCCAAACAATAAACAACTCCGTTTTAATTGTGGTGTTTTTAAGCGTTATAAAACGAATTTTATAATTGTTCTCATCCCGTAACGAATTAGGTATAATGGAGAGCCCCATACCATTTTCAACCAACTTAAATATTGTTGTTCCATGAATGGCTCTGTGCGAAATAATAGGACTAAAATTATGTTCAGAACATAAATTTAATATCTGCTGAAAATACATAGGGCTACTTTCGTTGGGGTATAAAATGAATGGTTCGTGGGCACACTGCCCTAAATTGCTAAAATTACTTTCGGTAATAGGATGATGCTCTGGCAATACCAAAGAAAAATTTTCCTTGTAAACCGACTTTATATTCATTTCTGGAGACACTTGATTGGATCGTACAAATCCGATATCAATAGTCCCTTCTTCCAACGCCTTTAATTGGTCAGAATTGGTAAGTTCTTCTAAAGCCAAACCAATCTTTGGATGCTTGCTCGTAAAGGCTTTAATTATGGGCGGCAAATAATGTTTCATACTAGAGCCAACAAATCCTATTTTAAGTTGTCCGCTAGCACCGTTAAGCGCCTCCTGCCATCGCCCCATGGCATTATTTAATTGATTCATAACAAACTGGGCTTCCTCCAAGAAAAGCTTTCCAGCTGTATTTAAAACCACTTTCCTATTGGTTCTATCAAATAATTTCGCTCCTAAAATAGTCTCCAACAAATGAATTTGCTGGCTAAGTGCCGATTGGGAAATCAAAAGTTTATTGGCTGCTTTCCTAAAGTGCAAGGTTTCTGCCAGCACCAAGAAATAACGCAGATGACGTAGTTCTAATTGATTAATTTTACTAATCATTTGATAGTTAATAAAAATTATTGCTACTCAAACTTAGTTTTATCTTTACGTTTACAAAAATAAAATGTAAAATTTTTAGTGTAAAAATTATGGGAAATTCTACGGAAAATACTTTAGAAAAAGTACTAACGTCTTTACTAACTCCTTATAAAAAAAGCGTAACCGATGTTACCAAAATCACCAATGCCATGTTAGCAGCTGGTATTATTGAAAATGAAAAAGACATCGCCAACGACCACATTGCGTTTAGAACATTGGGTGTAAAGCATTTGGGTATTGCCTCCTTTGAAAAAATATTTTTACACTTTGGTTATGAGAAAAAAGGGTTTTACAATTTTGAAGAAAAAAAGCTAAATGCGTATTGGTATGCCCCACCGGCAGAACATTTTCCAAGAATCTTCATCAGCGAATTACGAGTTGACGATTTGTCGGAACAGGCGCAAAAGATTATTTATAAATATACCGACCCTATTACGCAAGACCCCATAGACAGTCTTGATTTAGATAATATTACAGACGTGGCCAACTTTTTTTATAAGCCTTTATGGGGTTTACCTTCTTCTGAAGAGTACACCACACTTTTAAATGAAACAGAATATGCCGCATGGGTTATTTACAATCGCTACTATTTAAACCACTATACCATTAGCATACACGACCTCCCTGAGGGATACAATACCGTAGAAGATTTTAATAATTTTCTTGAAGGCATTCAGATAAAACTAAACACCGCAGGCGGTAAAGTAAAAATTAGCGGTGATGGTTTATTAAAACAAAGCAGTACCGTGGCTAAAATGATTGATGCTACGTTTTCGGATAATAAAACTTTAAAAATTGCTGGAAGCTATGTTGAATTTGCAGAGCGCAAACTACTTCCAGAATACAGCGAAACTAAAAAGGAAGACATAAAAAGAAATTACCGTCGTGATGGCTTTGAAACGGCTAATGCCGATAAAATTTTTGAAAGCACCTACACGCAACAAACCAAATAAATACTACAAAAAAATGAAAGATATTTTACAAGCATTTAACCTAAAACAACCGTATTGCAATATCAGTACAGGACAAAAAGATTGGGTTGGAACTAGCGGAAAAACTGCCACAATACACTCTCCAGTTGATAATGCTGTTATTGGCTCCATAGCCCTTGCCGATGTTGAAAGTTATGATGCCGTAGTTGCAAAAGCCAATGAAGCTTTCCCTATTTGGAAAGCACTTCCAGCGCCACAACGTGGTGAAATTGTTCGTCAGTTTGGGGATGCGCTTAGAAAAGAGAAAGAAAACCTAGGAAAGCTTGTAAGCTACGAAATGGGAAAGAGCCTGCAAGAAGGCTATGGTGAGGTTCAAGAAATGATAGATATTTGCGATTTTGCAGTAGGTTTATCGCGTCAGCTTTACGGATTGCAGATGCATTCCGAAAGACCCAACCACCGTATGTTTGAGCAATGGCACCCTTTAGGAACCGTAGGCATAATTTCTGCTTTCAATTTTCCGGTTGCCGTTTGGGCGTGGAACGCTGCTTTGTCTTGGGTTTGTGGTAATGTATGTATTTGGAAACCTTCTGAAAAAACACCTTTTTCGGCTTTGGCTTGTCAAGAAATCTTCAAAACTGTTTTAAAAGCAAATGACTTACCAGAAGGTATTTCTAATGCGATTATAGGCGATAGCGACATAGGCAGACGTATGGCTGCTGACCAAAATATTGCTTTAGTTTCTGCAACAGGTTCTACCAGAATGGGGAAAAGTGTTGCTGAAACTGTTGGAAAAAGACTTGGAAAATCTATACTGGAATTAGGAGGTAACAATGCTATTATTGTAACCGAAGAAGCAGACTTAAATGCTGCCGTTCCTGCTATTGTTTTTGGTGCCGTTGGTACCGCAGGACAACGCTGTACATCAACACGTAGATTGATAGTTCATAAAAATCAATATCAAGATTTATTGGCAAAATTAACAAGCGCCTATAAGCAATTGCAAATAGGAAACCCGTTAGATGAAAAAAACCATGTAGGCCCATTAATTGATACGAATGCTGTAAATGCCTATTTAAAAACCATAGAAGAAGCCCAAAAACAGGGTGGAAAACTAGCCTATGGCAACGAGGTATTAGCAGGTGATGCTTATACATCTGGCTGCTACGTAGCCCCAACAATAATTGAAGCAAACATAGACATGCCTATTGTTAAGCACGAAACTTTTGCTCCAATTTTATATATTTTCGCTTACGAGAGCTTTGAAGAAGCCATTGCTATACAAAACAACGTACCTCAAGGTTTATCCTCTGCCGTATTTACCTTAAACATGCAGCAGGCGGAAAAATTCTTATCTAATGCTGGTTCTGACTGTGGTATTGCCAATGTTAACATTGGTACTTCTGGTGCTGAAATTGGTGGTGCTTTTGGTGGTGAAAAAGAAACTGGTGGCGGTAGAGAAAGTGGTTCAGATTCATGGAAAGCGTATATGAGAAGGCAAACCTGTACCGTTAATTATGGTAAAGATGCCCCTTTAGCACAAGGCATCGTTTTTAACCTATAATACCAAATACCAACGCAGCAACGTTATCGTAAAACATAATGCCTAAAAACACTTAATTTTAAAGCGGAATTCGATAAATTAAGTGTTTTTATTAAGCGTTGGTATGACGTATGAAAGCCAAAATTTTTTACGCTGTTTCCTATTGATAAATTTATGAATTACGCGAATCTAAAAATCACAAATCAACAAGCGGAAGACATCCTCTTCAACTGGTTTAACATAAAAGGAAAAGTATCTGAGCTTCCCGGAGAAATCGACTTTAATTTCAGGATTAAAATTGAAAATGAAGCGGGTTATGTTCTAAAAATATCGCGGCCCAACGAAAATGAATATTACCTTGATTTTCAACAAAATTTATTGCAATATGTAGAAGACCATGGCAAGAATCTTCTAGCTCCAAAAGTGATTAAAGACAAAAACGGAGCTGCCATCACCTCTTTTGTTGATGCGCATGGTCATACCAGAAAAGTACGGTTACTCACATGGATTTCTGGACGAGTATGGAGCGGTGTAAATCCGCAATTAGATAATTTACGCTATAGCTTGGGAACCCAATGCGGTTTATTAACCAAGGCTTTACAAGGTTTTAATCACAAAGAAGCACATCGGGAGTTTGTTTGGGATGTAGCACAATCTTTATGGACAGAAGAGCACATTAATTTATTTAAAGGCGAAGAAAAAGACATTGTTTTATACTTTCAACAGCAATTCAAAAAATCAAAATCAGCTTATGACGCCTTAAGAAAGGCCGTTGTGCATAATGATGCTAACGATAATAACGTTATTGTTTCTGAAGATTTACGAAACCCAACGGTAAAGGCTGCTATTGATTATGGCGATGCGGTTCACACCCAAATCATAAACGATTTGGCCATAAGTTGTGCGTATTGCATCATGCATCATAACGACCCTTTGGAAGCTGCACTACCCATTATAAAAGGGTATCATAATTCTTTTCCGTTAGAGGAAAAAGAATTGGAACACTTGTATACGGCTATTGCCATGCGTTTGGTTATTTCCGTAACCAAATCGGCTATTAATAAAATTGAAGAGCCCGGTAACAGTTATTTGCTTATCAGCGAAAAACCGGCTTGGGAAGTTCTGAAAAAGTGGTATCAAATAAGTCCAGAATTTGCTTTATTAAATTTTAGAGCAGCCTGTCAATTAACACCGCATCCTAACGAAACCAAGTTTAAAAATTGGGCATCAGAAAACCATTTTAAGCTTTCAGACCTGTTCCCTACCCTTCAGAAAACAGCGGCACACCAATTAGATTTAAGTGTTTCGAGCGCTTGGATTGGTCATGAAAAGGATTTTAACGACCTGGATTTATTTCAGTATAAAATTGAAAAACTACAAAAAGGCGTCCCTAACAAAATTATTGCCGGTGGTTATCTAGAACCACGTCCCATATACACATCTACCGCTTATGATAAAATAGGAAACCATGGGCGCGAAAGTAGAACCATTCATTTAGGAACCGATTTTTGGCTGCCTGAAGGCACGCCTGTTCATGCATTGTTTGATGGGGAAGTTAGCATTGCCTCACATGATAAAGGCGATAAGAAATATGGCGGATTAGTCGTCTTAAAACATCAAATAGATGATTTTGAATGCTTTACTTTATACGGGCATTTAAGTATTGAAAGTGTTACAAAACTTTCTCCGGGAGATACCATTACAAAGGGCGATTGCATCGCAACATTAGGAAACGCTTCGGAAAACGGCAATTGGGCACCACACCTCCATTTTCAGATAATGCTGTCGCTATTAGATTATAAAGATGATTTTCCAGGAGTGGCTTACCTCAACGAAATCCCTGTTTGGAAAAGTCTGTGTCCCAACCCTAATCTGTTATTTCAGTTAGATGCTTTACAGGATAAAGAAACGCCTACTAATGAAGATTTAATACACTACCGAAAGCAACATTTAGGAAAAAGTATGAGTCTGCAATACAAAGTGCCAATTAAAATGGTGCGTGGCGCAGGTCAATATTTAATAGACCAATTTGGTCAGAAATATTTAGACACCGTTAATAATGTGGCGCATGTTGGTCATGAAAACCCTAAAGTAGTGCAAGCGGGGCAAGACCAAATGGCACTTATTAATACCAATTCGCGCTATTTACATGATAACATTAATGCTTTAGCAAAAGAATTAATAGCGACTTTACCTCCCGAATTAAACGTACTGCATTTTGTAAATTCTGGTAGTGAAGCCAACGAATTAGCCATTAGAATGGTAAAAGCCAATACCGGCGAAAGGGACATTATTGCTTCAGAAGTGGGGTACCATGGTAATGCGAATATGTGCATCGATATCTCCTCTTATAAATTTGATGGTAAAGGCGGACAAGGTGCTCCAGAACACACGCATATATTTCCCCTACCCGATGCTTTTCGTGGTAAATACAGAGGGGGAAATACTAGTGATAAATATGCTGAAGAAGTTCAAAAACAAATCGATATTATCCACGAAAAAGGCCGAGGCGTTGGTGCATTTATCATCGAACCTATTATAAGTTGTGGCGGACAAATAGAACTTCCAGAAGGTTTCTTAGCA
Organism: Maribacter sp. R77961; assembly: GCF_044594925.1. Taxonomy (GTDB): domain Bacteria; phylum Bacteroidota; class Bacteroidia; order Flavobacteriales; family Flavobacteriaceae; genus Maribacter. The sequence goes on from NZ_CP138991.1 coordinate 2,570,565, forward strand.
AAAGCCTATGCTAAGGTTCGTGCCGCGGGCGGCCTATGCATTTCAGATGAAGTACAAGTTGGCTGTGGCCGAATGGGAAAAACCTTTTGGGGATTTCAATTACACGACGTGGTACCAGATATTGTTACCATTGGAAAACCATTAGGAAACGGACACCCTTTGGCTGCTGTGGCTTGTACACAAACGGTAGCCAATGGCTTTGCCAACGGTATGGAGTATTTTAACACCTTTGGCGGAAACCCAGTTTCTTGCGCTATAGGGCACGCTGTTTTAAAAACCGTAAAACAAGACAAGCTCCAAGAAAATGCTTTAAAAATTGGTGCGTTTTTAAAAACGGAATTGAACATGCTTTCAAAAGAATTTCCAATAATTGGTGATGTGCGCGGGCAAGGGCTCTTTTTAGGTATTGAATTGGTTGATGCAAACATGAATCCTTTAGAGGCACAAACCGATTACCTTGCTAATCGAATGAAAGACCATGGCATATTAATGAGTACAGATGGCCCCGACCATAATGTCTTAAAAATAAAGCCTCCCATCATTTTCACTGAAGACAATGCTGAGGAATTGGTTTTCTATTTAAGGAAGATTTTTAGTGAAGATTTTATGCAACTTACCTAACTCCTAAAAGAGTATCACTGTCAGGCATCAAACCACATTAAAAGCAATCCAAAAATAAAAAAGCCTCTTGTTTCCAAGAAGCTTTCCCTTTGTACAGGCGGAGAGACTCGAACTCTCACACCTTGCGGCACTAGATCCTAAGTCTAGCGTGTCTACCAATTCCACCACGCCTGCGTATCCGTTATAAAACGGGATGCAAATATAAAGTAAAAATTCAATTCTCTAAATTTTACAAGTTTAATTTCTTTGATTTTGTACATTTATCTTTTACAAACTTAAAAGACACATGCAAAACATACCAGGGTATATTTCTGAACATAAACACCGTTTCCTAGAAGAACTTATTGATTTACTCAAAATACCCTCTATAAGTGCGGATAAAGCTTATGCTAAAGATGTACTTCATACGGCAGATTCAGTGAAAAATGCACTAGAAGAGGCTGGCTGTGATGTGGTAGAAATACATGAAACAGCAGGTTACCCTATTATATATGGCGAGAAAATAATCGATAAGAACCTACCTACGGTTTTGGTCTACGGGCATTACGATGTGCAACCTCCGGACCCATTAGATTTATGGAACTCCCCACCGTTTGAGCCCGTCATACAGAAAACGGAACTTCATCCAGAAGGAGCCATATTCGCTAGAGGTGCTTGTGATGATAAAGGACAGATGTATATGCATGTAAAAGCCTTAGAGCTTATGGTAAATACAGATCAGTTGCCCTGCAATGTTAAATTTATGATCGAAGGCGAGGAAGAAGTAGGTAGTAATAATCTCGCCGTTTATGTAGCGGAGAACAAGGAAAAATTGGCTAATGACATCATCCTCATATCGGACACGGGAATGATCGCCAATGACGTACCTTCTATTACTACAGGCCTTAGAGGTCTAAGCTATGTAGAGGTCGAGTTAACAGGACCCAATAGGGATTTACACTCTGGACTATATGGTGGTGCGGTCGCAAATCCTATCAATATTTTAACCAAGATGATAGCTGGTTTACATGATGAAAATAATCATATTACCATACCAGGATTCTATGATAAGGTACAAGAACTAAGCAAGGACGAACGGGAACAGATGGCAAAGGCTCCTTTCAATTTAGAAGCATACAAGAAAGCATTGGATATAGACGCTGTTTATGGCGAAAAGGACTACACCACCAACGAACGTAATTCAATACGCCCCACACTGGATGTTAATGGAATATGGGGTGGTTATATTGGTGAAGGTGCCAAAACCGTTATTGCTAGTAAAGCCTTTGCAAAAATTAGCATGCGTTTGGTTCCTAACCAGGACTGGAAAGAAATCACTGAACTATTTAAAACTTATTTTGAAACTATTGCTCCTGTTGGAGTGACAGTAAAAGTAACTCCTCACCATGGCGGTCAAGGCTATGTTACCCCTATAGATACTATAGGATACAAAGCGGCCTCAAAAGCGTATGAAACTACCTTTGGCAAAAAACCGATTCCCCAACGTAGCGGAGGTAGTATTCCCATTGTTTCACTTTTTGAGCAAGAACTGGGAAGTAAAACCATTTTAATGGGCTTTGGACTTGACAGTGATGCAATACACTCGCCAAACGAGCATTTTGGAGTTTGGAATTACCTAAAAGGGATTGAAACCATTCCGTATTTCTACAAGTATTTTACAGAAATGAATACTTGAAGCTTGGCTTTTTGAAAAGTACAGTTGATTGTTACAGGAACACATTTTCCTAGTAACTATCAACTGACAACCAACAACTGACAACCGTCAGTCAACTAAAACCTATATCTTTTTTACATACTTGGTAATGATAACCGTTTGTGTGGGGCCTACTTTACCCTCTATGTATTCTGCATTTTCCCTATCTACTGAAATTCTGCGTACCGCTGTACCCTGTTTCGCTACCTGACTAGAACCCTTTATTTTAAGGTCCTTGATCAACACTACACTATCTCCATTCTTTAAGACAACACCATTTACATCTCTGTGAATTATTTTCTCACTTTCAGCGAGTCCTTCGCCCGTAGCTTTGGCCCAATTTAAAATAGTATCTTCCATATACATCATATCCAATAAGTCGTTTGGCCAGCCCTCTGATTTTAAACGTGATAGTATCCTCCAAACCACTACCTTAACCGCATCGTTCTCGTTCCACATACTGTCATTTAGGCACCTCCAATGATTAGTATCCGTGGTATCCGGATGCTCTATTTGTCCTTTACAAATGCTACATGCAAGAATGCTCCCATCCAAACCACCTGTAGAAACAGGAGGCACTTCATATAATTCTAAATTGGTCGCTGCACCACATAATTCACAAGTATTTCCACTCCTCTTTATAAGCTCTTCTAATACGCTCATGTGCTTTCTTATTTTGTAAACAAACTTAAGTCTTTATAAGGGAACTAAGGCTTTTTATAAACAAGGCAACAAGAAAATCACTCTACATTTGTAGAATTAATTTTTTTATTCTATGTTTGTAGAGTTAATTCTAATAATGTAGAGATGCAGTTATCAAAAACAGAAGAGGAACTAATGAATATTATATGGAAGCAAAAAAAAGCTTTTATGAAAGATTTACTGGACTCCTACGAAGAACCTAAACCAGCAACCACTACTATAGCCACCTTGTTGAAACGGATGACGGACAAAGGCTATGTTGCCTATAAAAGCTATGGCAGGAGCAGGGAATATTATCCTTTGGTTAAAAAGAAAGACTATTTCTCTAAACATGTAAACGGACTTATTAAGAACTTTTTCAACGATAGCCCAGGACAGTTTGCCTCATTTTTTACTCAAGAAACTAATCTCAGCAAAAAAGAACTGGAAGCATTGAAAGAACTAATAGATAAAGAAATTAAAAAGAAATAACAATGTTGGAATATCTGTTAAAATCAGGAGCCTGTATGGCCGTTTTTTTACTTTTTCACAAGCTATTCTTGGAGCAAGAAAATATGCATGTTTTTAAACGGTACTTTTTATTATCGGCGATTATTGCTTCTCTTGTAATACCGAATATTGTTTTTACGTCCTATGTAGAAACTGTATCGGAGAACTTTGAAAATCTCACTAACGGACCCTATGTAGCTGTTGTTTCCAAAGAGTCTACAGATATAGATATGATCAACTGGAGCTTGATTATAACTTCGATTTATTTCGTGGGAATCCTTTTTTCTAGTTTTCGGTTTTTTAAAAATCTATCTCAGATTTTAAGAAGGATTAAAGGAAACCCTAAATTTAGACAAGCCTCTAGCATAAAAGTCCTCCTAAAAGAAGTACTTCCGCCACATACTTTTTTTAATTATGTTTTCTTAAACAGGAAAAAGTTTGAAGAAAATTCTATACCCCAGGAAGTGCTATTGCATGAAGAAACACATGCAAAACAGCGCCACAGCCTAGATGTACTTTTTATAGAATTAATGCAGGTTATACTATGGTTTAACCCGTTTGTCTATCTCTTTAAAAAAGCGATAAAACTAAATCATGAATTCTTAGCCGATAAGGCCGTGTTAAAACATGAGATACAGACTAAAAACTATCAGAATACATTACTGTCCTATTTATCAAAGGAAAGTTTAGAAAAATATCAGTCAACCGGCATTGCCAATGCCATTAATTATTCATCAATCAAAAAACGATTTACGGTCATGAAAAAAAGAACATCAAAGAGAGCTGCAATCTTGCGTGGGCTCCTACTATTACCCGTTTTAACCCTACTTCTCATCAGTTTTACTGAAACTAAAACCATTACAATTCAATCTAAAGAAATAGTTCTTGATAAGGTGGAATCCACATCCGAAGCAACTAAAAGGGAAGTTTATCAAAGAGCAACAATTCAAAATTTCAATGAATGGAAAAATTCAAAGAAATATGCGCTTTGGCTCGATGAAAAGAATATTGACAATACAGAACTAAAAAATTATAAACCTAGTCAAATCGCTCATTTCATGAGTAGTTTTGTCTACGAAAATGCCAGAAGCATAAGATATCCTCAACCTTTTCAAGTGCATTTATATACTGAAAATGGTTTGGCAAAAATAGTTGCTAAAAACACTAATAGCATTAAAATAAATATCAACAGTAACGGTAAAATACTTTTAGGAAATAATCTGGTCACACTAAAAGAACTAAAAAATTCTCTTTTACGTTTAAACAAAACTCTAACTCAAAAAGAAAGAGAACAACAGGTGAGCGCAGTTATTAACGTGGCACCGGATACACCTAAAGCTATTATTCAAGAGGTTGACCTTATCGTGACAGCATATGGTGTCGCTGAAATAAATATTCGCGGCCAAGAACCCGCATACATTGGCATATTAAAAGAGAATAAAACCGTACAATCGCGAATTGAAAAGTACAATGTCTTAGCAAAAAAATATAATGCAGTTCCCTTAGCAAAAAGAAAGATTCCTCTAAATGACTTAAAAATCATGGAGCGTATTTACAAGGGAATGACCAAAATCGAAAGAAAGGAATCTCAGCCTTTTCCGGAATGTTTACCGCAAGAAAATAAGGTGAAGCAGTTTAATCTAGCCATAAACAATAACCAGCTAATATTGAATAACGAAAAGTTGACCATAGCCAACTTTTCTGATAAGGTAGACGAATTAACAAGAAACTGGGAAGAGACCGATTATACTTCAATAAAAGCACTGACCAATGTCCAGAACAGTTCAAAAACTTTTTTGAAGGCGGTAGAAAAAGAATTTAGCAAAACCCACTTCTCAAAGGCTAATGAAGGAATGCGATTATTCCATAAAAAATCAGATACTAAGGACAAGCAGGATGGCGCATCTCGAAGGCAGATGTCAGCTTATAATACTCTAGCTAAGAAGTACAATGAAATGGATAGCGACCGAATGCGGATTTTAAAAAGCGACGTAGAGCGTTTGGAATATATCTACAGCCTGATGTCGGACAAACAAAAGAACGATGCAGAACCTTTTCCGGATTTCCCTAAACCACCACCCGCACCACAGCCAGCAAACTCAATAAAATCTCCTATTCCCCCAAAAAGTCCTAGAGTACTAAAAGGTGAGGTTAGTGCTATACCACCTCCGCCTAGTGTAAACCGTCCCAGGACCATAGAAGGAAAGGTGGGAGCCATACCTACTCCACCAGAACCGATTGCCCCCCTTGACCATGTTATTGAAATGGCTAAAAAAGGAGCTGCCTTTTTTTACGAGGGTAACGAGATTAGTTCTGACGAAGCTATCAAACTCATGAAAAACAACAAAGATTTAAATATAGATAGTAGGACTGCCAAGGGTAAGAAGCCGGTAGTTAGAATAACTGTCGCTCCAATATATCATTAAACAATTTTTATGTGTACCGCCAAAGGGTTAAATACTCCTAGACTTGCCCCGAGGTAGTTTACTTTAAAACATAGCCCCAATTTTTGGGGCTTTGGTGTAACAATTCTCTATAAATGGCGTTCTAACAGGTAAGTCATTCATCAATCAAAAACAATCCACATGTTACAACGCTTTTTTATTCTCTGCTCTGGGGCGGATTCCGAAATTTTAAAAACCTGTTCCAAAGGAGAACAGAACAAATATGCAGGCATTGGCGCTACAGTTTTTTTTACCGCTGTTATGGCCTTTATTGCTAGTAGCTATGCGTTATATACCGTTTTTGATAGCGTTTATGCAGCTATTTTCTTTGGCTTTATCTGGGGCCTTTTAATTTTTAACCTAGACCGCTTCATAGTTTCAACAATTAGAAAAAGGAATAACTTTTCTCGAGAACTACTACAGGCTGCGCCACGTATAATTCTGGCATTGATTATTGCGGTGGTGATTTCAAAACCCTTGGAAATAAAAATATTTGAAAAGGAAATTAATCAAGTGTTATTAGAACAAAAAAATGAGCTCACCCTAAATAACAAGGAACAGCTAGCACTACAATACACACCAGCTATAGAAAAATTGAACCAAGATATTCTTACATTAAAAACAGAGGTGCGCTCTAAAGAAGCGGAAACCAATGCCTTGTACGATACCTATATTTCTGAAGCCGAAGGTACTGCGGGCACCAAACTCTTAGGGAAAGGTCCGGTTTACCAAGAAAAAAGAGAAAAGCACGATGCGGCACTAGCTGAGCTTCAGTTATTAAAAACTACCAATACTAAAAAAATAACCGATTTAGAATCGGACATTGCCTCATTGAATGCAGCATATGCCGATGTGGTAAAAAACTCCCAGCCTATTATTGATGGTTTTGATGGTTTAATGGCGCGTATTACAGCGTTAGGGGAATTACCGTGGTTTCCTTCGTTCTTTATCTTTCTTTTGTTCCTCGCTATTGAAACATCGCCTATTATCGCAAAACTCTTAGCTCCAAAAGGAGAATACGATGTAAAGCTTGAAGAAGAAGAAAGTATTCTAGCTTCATGGGTTGCCCAAAAAGTAGCGCAGCGTAAACTAATTGTATCCACGGATAGTACTATAAATCAAAAAATCTACGAAGACCTTAAAGGCGAAGAAGAACTATATGGGTACAAGAAAAACAAAGCAGAAGAATTACTTCTTTTACAGGCCGATAAATTTCATGAGGTACAGGTTAAAAACCTTTAGAACTATTCTGATTTTCTAATCAGAACTACCCAGTCTTGGTTTTTAATCTGTTCCGTTTTTACCGGTGGTGCTCCAATTGCAGATTTGTTTCCACCTCTTAATGATGACACGCTACCATTTTGTAGTTCTCCCCCGGCGAGTGGATCAAACCATTGAACGGAAAACTCTCCTTGAGTATCACTTAAATCAATACTGTAGTTTTTGGCATCTGGCAAATAAATAGCATACACTTCGCCAGGTTTTTCAAAACAGTAGCCTTGTTTTGTACTGATGCGTTTTAGATTAACATTCATTTCCCAGTAAGGTAAATGATTTTGGAAAAATTGTAGCGCATAATCGGTTAACTCCCAAAGTCTATCAGTTGTACGCCAGTCTTCGGTATTTAAATCATTATAGGTATTATTTGCTCCATAGTACCACTCCACACCTGCCGCACCAGAGAGTAAAGTACCCCATAAGACATAACGCCTTATGGAATCATGATTATAATCTACGGTATCTGGAACAACACCTGTATGCCACATACCAATTTCATCCATAGTAATCAACCAAGGGTGCCCTACGGCTTTGGATTTTTCTTTCCATTCCTGAACAACTTTTGCTGCTCCTTCCCTTTTATCGACCTGTAGCGATAATCCGTCTAAGTGCTTATGGCCAACTATAGAATCCAACACATTACTTCTTGCAGGGTCATGAGAGTGGGTATGCAATAAAATAGGATGATTGTAGGGGTCAATTTTGGTAAGGTAATCTGTCATTGCCTTGCGTTGTCTATCATTCTGAGCAATAGGTGTAAATTCTGCAAAACCGTTCTCCTCACCCAAATTCCATTGCAGGCCCAAATGATGCCCAAAACGAGCCACCATTTCTTGAAAGTATAATTGCCGCAACACTCCCGTGTCTCCATTATCTAGCATGGTTTCATTTTCCGTTTCCTGTAATACCGCGTGTAAGAAAATACCCTTGGACTGCATGTGTTGAAATACATGTTCCCATTGCGCCAATTTACTAACATCAAATCTGGTAAAATCGTCCGGTGCAGCATAAGGCCAAACGTCTTTACCATCGCCCTTAATATTCATAGTTAAAAAGTAAGCGGCGTTCATTCCTTTAGAAGCCAAATAATTCATAGCCCCTACCAAGCCTTTTCCTTTGCCATTTTTCCAAGTTGGGTCGCCCTTATTCCAGTCTTTTAGATGTGGGGTATAGCTATGTAAAAGCTCGCTTGCTTTAGACTCCCCATCCCTATCTGCGGCCTGCGTCCTATAAGTGCCGTCAAAATCTTCATAGGCTAATAAATTTTCAGGACTATCGGCACCACCTTTCATCCAATAATTATCAGTATCCTGAAATTTGAAATAGCCTTTAGCATTCACCAACCTACCATGCGCTCTAAAATCTGCTCCAGTTTTGGTAGACGGAATAACCATGAATTTACCATTTGGAGTCGTAAGTGGAACTTCATTTGCATTTTCTCCTATTTCCCTCAATACTATCCCCTCTCCTTTATACATTGTGGCTTCATAGCTCCATTCTCCCAACTTATCTGGCGTAAAGCGGACCTGCCAAACAGAACCCGAAGTGGCACTAGTCTCGGCCGCATTTCCGTCAGCAGCATAAAATCCTCTAATTTTATATTGTGATTCTTTATGCGTAAAATCCACTAGGAGTTTATAATCCAGAAAGGGATTGGTTTCAGCTGTTTCAGAAGTTTCTTCGCCATCAAAAGATAAGGTTATGGTATGCCATTGCTCATACTTATCAAACGTTTCTTTTTCTATTTCTTCCTTGCAAGACGAAAAGACTAAAAACAACAAAAATAATAACCCAAGGTAATTTGCTTTCATAACGCGTTATGATTAGTACGCTTTTAAAAGTACAACAAATATGAAAGTGATTACATAGCTTACCACAAAACCAATCGTGTTCCAAATTAATCAGAGACCAAACTCTTCTGAGAAGATAATAAAGCGCCATTAAGACCCATTCCCTGAATAAAAAATGATATATCCTTTAATCCGGTATTAATTATTTTAAAAGATGCTAATCCATTTTCATCAGTCCTAAGTTCAGGTATCCAATGGATTACTCCGAAGCGCTCAAATGAATCATTTTTATAAGAACCATATTGAGGGGTGTAGAATTTTTTCGGTATTTGAAACCCTTCTGCAAAAGTATATTCAAAAACTTGTTCCTCAGGTATTTCCTCAAAAATAGATTTTGCTTTCGTCCCCCCTCTCCTAGTATAAATACGAATAACTCCCCCGGAACCTCTAACTCCTTCTCCTGCACCTGTTCTATCAATATGATAGGCTTCTACCTCACTTGTTGGTAATTCATGTAATTGATCAAAATTTGAAAGGCGAACATCATTTAAATAAATGATTGGTTTGGGAAAAATCCTATCCGGATCAGTACTATTCACACCTCCAAAAGATTGTACCGTTCTTACTCTAATGACAACTCTCTCTGTAGAGGCGAATGCCAATCCTTCTCGGACTTCATAGCCCTTTGACCTAATGATATCCAAAATATAAGGGAATCTAAATTCAATATTCTCGGTTACTTCTGTCACCTTATTTTTAAGATATTTAGGTATAAAAACATTTTTTTCAGCGACTTCACTCCTTTTGTCTTCTACTACAGTAACCTCTTCTAATTGAATCGTATCATCTGATAGGAAAAAATCAGATATATATTTTATACTTGATTCAAAATCAACAGCCTGAGTATTATTTTCCTTCCATATACTAGCAATACTATCATTCATTCTAGGCATAAATGAACCTATTTGGATATTTGGCTTCATTAGCCTCAGATTATTTCTCACCAAAGAGAACTTGATTTTTTCACCTTTAAAGGGATAATAGTTAGAAAACTTAAAGTAGTTGTCTGTGACATTCAAAACACTACTAGTTTTATTTGGCATTCTCAAATAAAGTTTATCCCTAGATGATAACTTATTATTTATAGTACCCGCTATCGAAAGTCCATTTTCAAAATTAAATTTTTGTTTAGGAGGGTATTTTAAAATATTCCCCCATTCATAACTACTCCATCCCTGAAGCATTAATAACAAATCTAGTTCTGCCTCTTTTCTTTGATTGAATTCTTGAAAATAATAACTAGGATTTTCTATAAAACCATTAACATACGGCGTTAAGTAGAATGTACTGATAATATTATCTTTTGGATTATAAGACTTAGAGCTTTTAGGTAAAACAGAAATACTTAAATTTTGCAATTTGTTTTCTGTTTTGCGCACTTTTACCTGAATAGTCAACGAATCTTTCTCTTCCTTTAATTCATGAATATCCACCTGAGGTATTTCCATATCTAACGAATTAAAGAATAGCCGCTCTAAAACCGGTGTTTCAGTACTATCAAAAAGCGTAAGGACATTCATTCCCTTTAGTAATATCTTTTTCTCTATAATTCTTGAAACGAATAAGGCATCCTTTGGAAAAGAGAGACCAATGCGCTTGGCCAAGCCATCCCTATGTATCAATAAGTTAAATACACCGTCCCCAAGTTTTTCTCTCGTATCCTTATTAGTGGTCAAAGAGACTATAATTCGTTGCCGGTCAATATTTTTAACGCTAATATTCACCCCATATTCCTGTGCCTCCGGCAAGGATACAATCCGTTCAGAACCGTTTAAAAAAGAAACCTTGGCGAAATACGATCGTTCCGGATTTGGAGTGAAATTGAATTTCCCATGACCAAATTTTGAAACCCTTAATTGAGCTACTTGCGCTTCTTGGTCGTCCAAAACCAAAATATTAGATACAGGTACGGCATAACCAAATTGATTGGTAATTTTCACGCCAACAACGTTTGTAGTATTCATTATCAAATTGCCACCTTCAGGCAAAAATTGAATATCATACGATATGGGAACGGAGTGCAGAGAAATGGGCTTTTGATTAAGAATGACTATCTTCTGAACATGTCCGTCTTGTTCTTTAAAGTTTTTCATCCAATTGGTGAACGCTTTTATGTAGTAATTACCACTTGAAAAAGTAGAATCCACCTCAATGTGCCCTTTAAAAACGCCATCGTCAGCTAAGAATAAACTAGTCTTAATAGGTTTTCCTATACTATCATAAATACCCACGTAGACATTCGTAGTCTCTGGAAAAGCTTTACCTAATTGTCTATTATAAACATAGCCCTTAAACCAAATGTTTTCGTTTACTATATAGGTAGTTTTATTAAGATGAAGATAAGTAGCCTCACGAGGTAACTCAAAGTATTTGGTGAACGATTCTTTAATAAGGTCTCCGGAATTCCTATTTTGAGAAAATGAAAAGGTTGTTGTAATTAGAATAAGTATAAAAATGATTTTCCTGTACATGAACTAAATCTTATTCATTTAAATTATTTCCATTTTCCTTAGTAAGAAAGATGCATTCATATTCTGACAAACACCTTCTTTGAAACGGTAATCAAAATGCAATTCATTTGCTATAATTTCAGCATCAAAGTAATAATTCTTTACTTGAGGCAGTTCTTTAGCCACTTCACAAAGGCTAAGATCGTGGGTAGCGATAATACCCGTTGCATTCGAGGCAACTAAACGCTCAATAAACTTTCTAGAACCCTTTGCCTTGTCGGTACTGTTGGTTCCCTTTAAAATTTCATCCAAAACTATAAAATAGGGGTCTTTTTGTATTTCCTCCACGATAAATTTTAATCGTTTTAATTCCGAAAAGAAATAAGACTCATCATCTGTTAAGGAATCGGTTGTGCGCATACTCGTAATTAGTTTTATGGGTTTGTAACTAACGGACTTCGCACAAACCGGTAGTCCTATATTAGCCATGAGCAACTGTAATGAAACAGTCCGCAAAAAAGTACTTTTACCAGCCATATTTGCTCCGGTAATAATAAAGAACTCGTCTTTCTTAATTTCAAAATCGTTCCGGATACTTTTTTCAGGAGCTAGTAGTGGATGACCTGCTTGTTCTGATGTTATGGTATTGCCTTCCTTAATAATCTTAGGAAAGGTATAATCGGGGTGATTAAAGGCAAAATTACCTAGCGAGCAATAGGCGTCATAAAAGGCAATAGTATTAAACCATAAATTAACGGAAGCCCCATAGGCCGTAATCCACTTTTCAATTTTAAAACAGGTTGATAAACCCATGAGAAACAACCCGTTCCCAAAAATGAGGTAAATGATATTATTGTTCCTATCCAAACTGTTCAATAAGTTTGAAAATTCTTTTAAAATTTCTGAAGTTTTACGTCCATCGTTTAAAATTTGCTCTTTCTTTTTCTTTAAAAAGTCAGCACTAAACTCCTGCTCCTCTATTAAACTTAATAGTTTGGTATACTGCTGAAATACCGCTAATAATTTACCAGAATTTGCACCCAACCTGGCCACTTTTCTCGCGTAAATTCCTGTAATCAATAGGCCAAAAACAATCCAATAAATTAGAATTGATTCCGCAAGGCTATTCATAAAATAAAGTACGAACAAGAGTATTGAAACACCGGAAAACAGTAATGGTAAAAACCGCATGACTTTTGGGACAAATGAAATATATCCCTTAAGCCAATTTATGATTACCGATGTGGGAGTATCTGTCTTAACTAAGCTTGCCGTCGCAGAAAATTCTTGACGCCAATTCGGTTTTTTGGCCAACTCGGCAATCGCTTTTTGCTTTTGTACAATGGCATCGATTGTATTTTCTTTCAAGATTTCGGAAAGCATATCACCCCCCTGCTTAAGCGTAGTTCTATTCATGTACTGATAAAAAGAACCCATTCCAAATAGGTCTATGTCTTGACTATAATAATGAGTGCTATCCTTATATTCTTCCCCACTCGGCAAATGGTGAAAGTCCCTTTGTAGTACTTTTATTTCTATCTCATTTATGTTGATCAACGCTTTTAATCTATCCCTTTTTCTTTGTAAATCGGTATGTCTGGATACCAAAAAAAGAAATATTATAATGGTAGCCAGAATAATCGCCACCACCAATTTAATGTTACCTCTAAACACATAGGAGCCAAGAAGGGCACTAACGAAGACCGCCAAACGCAACATACTAGATGCCCATAACTCCTTTTGCCTTTTGGAGCGTTCTGCGGTAAATTTTTCTATTTTATTTTGGTAAAAGCCAATTAAATCCTGCATTCTTTAGCTAAACATTGTTATACACTGCATTATACTCAGTGCCGATTGATGCATAAAGATATGGATTAGCCTTCTATTGGAGTGCGTCTAATTCTGACCTTAACTTCTTGGTAAACTTTGCAACCACAAGATCATAAGAGTGATCTATCAACTCCTTGGTTAGTTTAGGGTCTATGCTTTCTCTGGAAAAGCTAAAATTTTATTTCCTGATTCGTATAATTCTATTTACTTACCTCCATATTTTCTAGCACATTACCCTCATAGGTCGTATAATTTATTTTAAGTAAGTTAACATTACGTAATCTTTTCTTTAAATCCTCAATAACGCCCATTTTAACACCAGCGTCTGCCTTTATAGCTACTGTAGCAACACCTCTTAAATGCTCTGGCATTAAAGACAGGGCTTGCAGCGCATAATCACCTACCTCATCCATATGAACAAACGTATTATCCATTTGTATTCTAGGTTTATTTCCAAGGCTAACAGCTTGACTGCTTTTAGGCTTCCCCACAAAAATCTCAATAACGCGATCCGCCTTATCTAACAATGTTGTCTCAGATGCTTTTGGCAACCTATTCTCAACCATTAAATTTTGATTCTTTATGACCGTAACCGTCATGAAAAAGAAGAGCAATATAAAAACAATATCAGGCAATGATGCCGTTGATATGGCTGGCAAATCCCTACCGATTGCCCCTTTTTTATTGAACTTTATCATAATTTCAATTGTTAATGGTTTCTGGTTCTACTATTTTTTGCGGATATAGTTTTCGCACAATTTCAATTTGCTCTTTTAATTTTACTTTCTCATTTACCGTAGTTTTCGCATCATGGTATTTTGAATTCATAACTTCAAAAGTGGTATTAAATAATCTTAGACTTTGGCTATTCCGAAAGTAATTATAGGCTCCTATTACTTCATTTTGAACAGCAACATAGACCGGATAACTCGTATTTCGTTGTGTTTTAATAGAAATAATAGCTTTTGAAGGATGCTCTGACAGCGTATTCAACCGTTCTCCTTTGCAGTAACTACAATAATTGTCGTCTTGTATAGGTAAGCCACCATTATCTATAAATCTTATAATTTTTTTACGGAGATTTTGGAGTTGTTCAATTTCTCCGTCCGCCATAATTTCGTCCTTATTATTTATGGTAATTTCAAAAAGGTTACGCTTTTTAATATCAGCAGCAGCTTCGTTATTTGTAGAAGGTAACATGCGACTAAGACCAGCATCATTTTCAATTGATGCCGTAACCAAGAAAAAAATAAGTAATAAAAAAGCAATGTCTGCCATGGAACCGGCATTTACTTCTTGAACTGCTCTGTGGTTTTTCATAATGCTACATTTTAAGACACTATGAAGTACCAAAAAATAGCCTAAAGATAACAGTAGCAATGAGGGAATGATTGTTTTGAGTTAGCGAACAGACTCCTAGCAGCCTACCTTGGGGTAAGCTTATCTGCCAATGGGCAAGTTTAAATCTTGATTATGGCGTAAACCAGTTAAAAATACCGTGTATTAATTTTCACAAGGCATCATATTCACTTTTCAATTTCTTGGTAAACTTTGCAATGACAAGTTCGTAAGAATGATCTATCAACTCCTTGGTTAGTTTAGGGGCTATGCTTTCCAAAAAAACGGTATTCCAATGCACTTTGCTCATATGCCAGCCTGCGATAACCCCGTCATATTCCTCCCTTAATGCGATCGCCCGCTCAGGATCACATTTTAAGTTTACCTGCGCAGGAACTCTTCCAAGACCGCATAGGGCAAACATTTTCCCCATAACTTTAAAAACTAGTGTCTGCTCATCAAAAGGGAAGCCTTCGCTAACACCTTTTTTCAAGATACAGTACTCCCTAAATTCCTCAATATGCATATGTGGTTAAATACCTTGAGAATCGTAAACGATTACTTTGGTCCATAATTTACTAGACTCCTCTATAAAGAGTTTATGCGGCGCTTCATCCTGATAATTTTGCTGTGCTTCGGCCGATTCAAACGAAACTATTAAAGAATAGGTAAAAGAACCATCAACAACATCTCTGCTGGCTCTCGGTGGTTTCCCTATGAATTTTGTTTTGGCATAAGCCGAACTATCCAAGAATTTCTGAAGGGACACCTCAAAAGCTTTACAATCTTCCTTACTTTCTGGATTTTCTAGCCAAAAATATACGGTATGGGCAAAATTTGAATCGAATTCGTTCATAGTTTCTTTAGTTTGGGCAACCCCCGTTAATGAGAATAATAAAATTAGTAAAGTAGTGCAAGTTCTCATAGTTAATTTATGCGCTATCAAAAATAGCTGTTTTTTAGGTTACTATTTATTTAAAAGTTTCTTCTGCTCCTCCGTAATTTCCAAGGCGGAATAATCTAATTTCCACCCAATGGTTTCTACAATTTTCTCTATAAGAAGAACAGTTTGCAAAGCTTCTTTTCTTGCGGTTTGCATTAAACCACTTTCCGGAATTTTATCTAAGATATGTTTTTTTGCTTCCTGGTTCAATGTAGTTAAATCATCTGGCGTAAATGTATTGAAAAGTCCATTCTTTACATCGTAAAATTCCATTTCTGGGGTTATGGAAAGCACCTCTGGTTCGGGAAAATTAACCAGGATAATCTTCTTCTTTCCGTCATCAGCGTGCATTAAAATCTTCTTTAAATCATATCCTATTTGAGCCTTTGCTTTTATAACGATTAGCGCTTTTTTCTTACTACTGACCAAGCTTAAAAAACGTTCTTTAGTATTTTCGTATTTGTAAATTTCGGCAAAATCGCCCTCTACAGATATCAACTTGCAGACGCTTCTTATCTTTTCTAACAACACAGTAGCCTGGTGTGATGTTATCTCTTTACTTTGTTTTTTCCGAAAGAAAGAAAATAGCCAATACATACTAATGGCCCCTAAAATCAATCCCAGAAAAATTTCTAAAATATTATCCATTTTTGTTCCCTATTTCACCTAAGTGGGTAAACTTAAACCCACGATTATATTTAAGTCCGTATCCAAAGATTCTGTCCATGGCAGCATGCGAAAATACAATAACACCAAATAACTGAATAATTGGAAAAGAAAAATACATTCCAAAAAAGTAAAGCATTATTGCTATTCCCCGATGATGAAAGAGATTATATAGCCACGCTCCTATCTTGTTATTTAACGCATACCCTAACATTCCTAAATCTGGAGTGAGCAATAAAACAGGAAACCACCACCATTGGTAGCCCAGCAAACCAAACATAAAAACACCTAAAAGAAACAGTGCCAATTCTTCTAATTTTAGTAGTGTTTTCATGATTACTGTATTTTATAAAGTACGGGTCTACTTGGGCTGGCATCATTTTCAAAAGGAGCTACTTGTAAGTTTAAAAAATAAGAGCCGTCTTCAATAGCATTGTCTACAAAAATAAACTCCGTAATGGTAGCCTCGTTTCTAAGCTCACCATCAAAATTCCAAAAACCTTTATGTGCTGCAAGTACGCCGTTATCCTTCTCTTTGTCCACCGAAGGCAAATCAATTAATACATGAGCTATGCCTGTTTCTCTTAAATAAATGGCAGCCTCTTCTAATAAATAAGGCGGATTGGTATTTGAATATTGCCGCGAAGTTTTAGACTCCGTATTAGGCAATGTTCTAATAACCAATGCTGTGGCCTCTAGGTTAGTTCTAGCATTTTCTAGTTGTTTTCTTGAAATAACAAAATCATCTTTAACCTTACCAGGGGCAATGGTCACCAATTCTGCCAAGAAAAAGTACGTATCCAAAGCCTTGTTCACAGATTTAAAATCCTTGGTAATGTGACCCACACATTCCGTATGTGTTCCGTGAGCATGTGGATTAAAACTAATGTCATTAAAATTGGTTGACGCTCCTTGCGCAACGCTCCCCACAAAATCGCCCTCTGTATGGGGTTCAATTACAGGATGTTTTACATACCAAGCGTTTACATTATTTTCAGTTCCTTTTAGTGGAATGGAAATATCCAATGGCTTCGCCAGGTCTATATGGTAGTCTTTATTTTTGTGTTTTAGTATCGTTTTCAAAATATGAGTTCTCCTTGAGCGCAGTAGGCACGTCTCTTTTAAGTTAGGTTTATGCGTTCTAGACTCCGCCCAAAAGGACATCACTTTGGCGATTACAAGTTAATCATAAAGAGGTCCGCTGCAATCCCATCGGCTAAAAATTTACCCTTTTTAGAAGCCAAGATTAGGTCTCCGTCTCTATACAAGAGCTGTTGTTCTATGTATTTTTCAGCATGTTCCATGATATAGTCTTTGTAGGTATTACCAAAATCTGAAGCTATTCTAGACAATGAAACACCCCAAATAGTTCTAAGACCTGTCATTACATATTCGTTATATTTATCCTTTGTAGAAAGCACCTCAACCTCCATAGGTAATTCTCCCTTTTCAATAGCTTTTAGGTATTTAGGGTTGTTGTTAATATTCCAACCACGTGTATTCCCGTCAAAAGAATGCGCTGACGGCCCAATTCCTATGTACTTTTTTTGTTGCCAATATGCCGTGTTATTCTTTGAGAAATAACCTGGCTTTCCAAAATTAGAAATCTCGTAACAGGAATAGCCCGCATTACTTAATGTTTCGTTTAGTATGTTGAAATGCTCCTGCACTATTTCGTCATCTACGGGTTTCACCAAGCCTTTTTTTACAAAACTGGCCAATGCTGTATTCGGCTCTACGGTTAAGGCATAACTAGATATATGCGGCACATTAAAGCTAAGTGCTTTGTCAATATTCTCTTTCCACCGTTGATTGGTCATATTGGGCATTCCGTAAATGAGGTCTATAGAAATATTATCAAAATGCTTCGTTGCAAGGGCAATACATGCCTCCGCCTCCTTAGCATTATGTGCTCGGTTCATTAACTTTAAATCTTCTCCAAAAAAAGACTGAACACCAATACTTAATCTGTTGATTGGGCTTTTTGCTAGTTGTTTAATTTTATCTGAAGTTAAGTCATCTGGATTGGCCTCTAACGTAATTTCTGGAGTTTCCGTTACCGTATAATCATCATAAACAGTTTGGATTATTTTTTGAATCTCCGATGTTTCTAAAACCGATGGAGTGCCACCTCCAAAATAAATTGTTTCTACCACCACATCTTTAAAGGTTGCTTTACGAAGCTTCAGTTCCTGACAAAGGGCATTGACCATAGCTTCCTTCTTTCCCATACTCGTAGAAAAATGAAAATCGCAATAGTGACATGCTTGTTTGCAAAAAGGAATGTGGATGTAGATACCGGACATTTTTTTTAGTAAAAAGTAAAAAGTTGTTACTCTTATTTTGAACCGAACTTATCTGGGTTCCGAATCATAAAGTGAATTAATTTAGCTACTTCAATGGTTTGCTTAAAAAGATTATCAAATTCTTCTTTATTAATATAATCACAAGCTTCAGCGAATTCCAACCAAGTTTGAGTTTCCAAATTTTCTCCATCACTGTCTGTAAGCTTAGATACAAAATGTTTTGGATATCGCCTTTTTGCATAAGATTCTGATATATTAGCTGAAACGCTTCTAGAAGACCTTCTTATTTGGTCAATCAATGAATATTTTTCTTCTTTTGGAAATTTTTTAGATATATGAAATATTTCCATAGCTAAGTCAAATGACTTTTTGTAAGCGAGCAAATCTTGAAATCTCATACACTTTTTACTTTTTACTTTTTACTTTCTTAACCCTTGACTCATTCTGTTTCACAAAAGCACTCCATCCCGTATAACTCTTACCGACCTCAACCCTTCCCTCATTATAAAAATGACACACTGCGGCAGCAAGGCCATCTGTACTATCCAAGTTTTTAGGCAGTGTCTTTAGTCCTAAAACGCTTTGTAACATACGGGCTACTTGCTCCTTACTGGCATTACCGTTGCCCGTAATAGCCATTTTAATTTTTTTGGGCAAGTATTCTGTAATAGGAATCTGTCTTGAAAGTCCGGCTGCCATAGCAACACCTTGTGCCCTTCCCAACTTAAGCATGGATTGCACATTCTTACCGAAGAATGGAGCTTCTATAGCTATTTCATCTGGGTGGTAGGTATCTATAAGTTCTATAGTACGTTCAAAAATGAGTTTTAATTTCGTGTAGGGGTCTTTATATTTTTGTAGTAGAAGTTCGTTCATTTGTATGAACTCCATTTTTTTACCCACCACTTTTATAAGACCAAAGCCCATTATAGTTGTTCCAGGGTCTATTCCTAAGATTATTTTTTCGTTCGCCAAATTCTTACTTGGTATTTAATTGAATAGGAATTCTAAATTTGGTATTCACAGGTATTCCTCTTTTTAAGGCGGGTGCAATTGCCGGTACATTTTTTAAACTCTGGCTGATGATGCCATCGAATTCAGGCATTTGCTTTACGATTGCTGCGTCTTTTTCAATATTAACAATGCTAATTTTACCCACGGTATCTATTACAAAGATAACTGCTACGATGGCGTTTTCATCCGAATCTATGGTGAATTCAAATTCGTCCAAGGTAGCTTTAAAGTGAGTAAGCAATTTTTGTTCAAAGCAAAGTCGCTGATTTTCTTTTGAAGCTGTCTCATCGCAGGATAGAAAAAGTGGGTAAGAATCTATAGCATTCCAATCTATAGCTCCTAGTTCCGCATTGATAAGTTCTTGGGTTCTCTTTTCTTTGGATTCAAAGAAATTACAAGAAACCAAGTTACAACAAATCAATACTATGAGAAACCGTTTCATTACACCAAAGGTATGGTGAAAATTACGAATTTTTACCTAGTTTAATCTGCCTCAAAATGTATTTGTTGCTTTAGTTCCGAAACGCGTTTTGCAACTAATTGAGAAAGGTATGGTTGGTTTTTACCATATAACTTGATGAAATTTTGATAGTACTTTAATTTCTCGCCCTGGTTTTCCGCCAAACGGTCGTACACCGTGCAAATTTGAAAGTAATGGCGTGGTTCCTTGGGCATTTGCTCATGAGCAAGTGTATAGTGTTTTAATGCGGTTTTTAAATCTTTCCTTTCTCTTGCCAATCCCGCCAAAGCGCTGTGTCCTTGCCCAAAAATAGGCCTTTTGATATCCATCGCAGTATTAATAAAAATCGCGGCACTATCTAATTGTTTATTTTTTCGGTATACCTCTCCCAAAGCAAAATAAGTTTCCGAATTGGAATCGTTCATGGCAATTAGTGTTTTATAAGTCTCCTTGGCTTTCTCAAAATCCCAATTCTTATAATAACTATACCCTAATTTTTCATACACGTACTCTTTGCGTTCTCCTAAGGCTAAAACTTGCTCAAATAAGGGGATTGCCTTTTCATATTGACCGTCGTTATAGTAAATCAACGCCTTTAAATTTATTAAAGAGACATCCTCCGCGTAAAACCGTAATCCGGCATCCACATACCGCAATGCATTATCGCGTTCTTGCTTTATGGTAAAATATTTACCCAATTGAAAAAGGCTTCGCAAGTGGGTACTATCTATTGCAACAGCATTCTTATGGGCTACCAAGCTACTTGCTGGCTGCTCTAGTTTGCGAAAAGTTTCCCCGAGGTAATAATAATATTCTGGATTTTGGCTGTTGGTAGCGATCAGTTTTGAAAACAGCTTTCTAGCTTCATTAAAACCTTTAGTCTTGATAAAAAGTTTTCCCAATTCAAAACGTGCAATTTGCATCTGGGGATTCTCATTAACAACAGCCTCATATTGCGCAATGGCCTTTTCAAAATTACCAATAGCTTTATAGGACCTGGCTATTTGTAAATTTGAAAAACTATCCCCTACTTTAGCATAGGCATTTATGGCCTTAGAATAGTTTCCCAAAGCATAAAGGCTATCTGCTATTGCCAAAGTCGAAGATTGTGCTTCAGCTTTTAAGACCAATAAAACGATTATGAGTAAGCTAACTTCTTTCAATTTTTCTTTTTAGTAGTGATTTCAACTACACCGTATTTTCCTTTTTCGCCGTACTTGTCCAATGCGACTTTATTTTTAAAAACATTTACCGTAGCAATATCATCTGGGTTTAATGCCCGTACATAATCCATGGTGGCCTCAACACCATCAACTAGGTATAATGGTTTATCACTAAAGGAAAGACCAACACCATGCTCTGTTTCGTGCACCGCTATTCCGGGTTCTGCATTGGGTTCATTAGGTGCTAATTGAAATGAAATAGGAATAGAAAAAGGAACATTTACCTTTTTACCTTTTTGTTTACCTGCAGTCATTTTGGGTAATTTTTTAATAATTCTTGCCGCTTCCTTTTCCAACAATTTGTCAGGGCCTCTCATTCTTACATTACCGATAGTTCCATCTTTCTGAATGGTAAAAATAATATTGACCCTGCCCTGTATTCCTTTATCTTGAGCTTCTTGCGGATAATTAAAATTTTTACTGATGTGATTCTGCATCATAGCATTAAAACAAGCTTTTTTATCCGCAGCATTTTCACAGCCAGGGAAAATGGGAACTTCTTCTATTACAGCAAAAGGGACATCTAAAGCACCATCGTAATCTATTGTTTCTTGTTTATTACTGGCAGCTGAACCGTTCTCATTTGATTTAAAACTAATAGGAATAGAAAAGGCGACCTTTACCGCTTTATCTTTATGCATTCCAGGTTTCATTATGGGAAGTCTATCAATAATTCTTTTAGCCTCGTTGGTCAACAAAGAATCGGGGCCACGCATTTTTAAATTGCTAATAACACCCATTTCATCTATCACAAACATGGTATTCACACGTCCTTGAATTCCCTTTTCCTTTGCTGCTTCAGGGTAATTAAAGTTTTTACGAATATGTTTTCGCATATTCTCAAAGAAACAACCCCGTTTATCTGCATCATTCTCACAACCGGGGAAAACTGGAACGTTTTCTACTTCAGCAAAAGGTATCGGTTCTTGCTGTGCAGCAAAACTTTTTACTGCAGTTTCATTTATGTTATTATACATCGTATGCGCAACACCACTTTCCATTGAAGTATACCCCAACATACCAAGTAACACTGGCACTAGCAGCAAATACTTCAACTGCCAGACCTTTTTAGACTTTGATTTTTGTAACATGACGATTCGTTTTTTGATTAATGAAGATTTAAAAAATTGATTTACAAAGGAGATATTTTGGGTTTCGAAAACCTGCAATAACAAAAGCTCGTAATGCGCTGCACGTTCTGTTTTAGGGACTTTTGAGTCGGCAATGAATTCGTGTAGTTCCGCTATTCTATTTTGATATACATATACCAAAGGATTGAACCAACCCATGATACGCATCAACTCAAAAAATAGCAGATCCAGCGAATGGCGTTGTTTAATATGCACCATTTCATGTGAGATGATGGCATCATACTCCTTCTTCGCCAATTGATCTCCCAAAAAGATAGATTTGAAAAAGGAAAACGCAACATAGCTCTCAGGAACTAGTATTTGTGTAAAATCCTTAAAATATTGTATCGTTCCGTTACGCTTTAGTCGATACAGACGATATATTTTTAAGATAAACCAAACTGAGGCCAACAAAACACCTGACACAAAAATCCACTCTTGCCAAGAAAGGGAAAATCCATGGCTAACCTCCGCATTCAGCAACACAGGTTTTTGGTCCAGATTCCATAGCAATTCAGAATAACCATTAAATGTTTCCGGAACTGCTGTTCTAAAAGCATCAATCTTTATCCATGGTAGTATTAATGACAAGCTATAGGTGCCTATTAAATAGGCTCTGTTCCATTGAAAAAAAGTCTCTCGCTTTAAAAAGAAATCATAAATAATGAGGAACACCAATTGAAATGCAATACACTCTAAAATATACGGTAGCATAGTTTCTATTTTTTATCGGTTTTTTTAGGAGATTCTGGCTCAGCCGTTCTTATTTCATTTAATATCGACTCCAATTCGGACAAGCTCATATCGTTCTTTTTCATAAAAAAAGAAACCATGCTTTTGTAAGAACCCTGAAAGTAACCTTCTACCAATTTATTGATTGATTGATGACTATAGTCCGATTTTTTGAGTAACGGAAAATACAAATAGCCCTTACCTTCCTGTTCATGATCCACAAAACCCTTATTCTCCAATATTCTCACAATAGTTGACACGGTGTTGTAGGCTGGCTTGGGTTCAGGAAATTGTTCAATAATGGCGGCTACATTACATTTTTTTAACTGCCAGAGTACTTGCATTACCTCTTCCTCTGCCTTTGTTAATTGTTTCATTCAACTAATTTTTTAGTTCATCCTTGAAACAAATATAACTAAATATTTAGTTTGAACTAATTTTTTAGTTTAAAAATAGAAATCTAGCTTGGGATTGCTACCTTTTTTGTAACAAAATGATAGTATCTTCGTCACATAAGCAGTTTATTAGCATAGGCACTATGGATATTGCACTACTCATTGTTGGGTTTATTTTTATGATTGTTGGAATTCTAGGTAGTTTTTTACCTGTTCTCCCTGGTCCGCCAATCAGTTGGATTGGGCTATTACTACTCTATCTTACCAGGGCCATACCAAATAATTGGTGGATTTTAGGCGTGACCCTTGCCGTTGCATTAGTCGTTTTTGCCTTAGATTATATTATACCGGCTATGGGAACCAAAAAATTTGGAGGCACTAAAGCGGGCATGATAGGGACCACTATTGGATTATTGGTCGCTATATTTTTTCCAATTCTTGGCCCTTTAGGGATTATTATTTTGCCATTTATAGGTGCACTTGTAGGAGAACTATTGAATAAAGCCGATAAAAAAACCGCTACAAAAGCGGCTTTTGGTTCTTTTCTTGGTTTTTTAACCGGAACTTTTTTAAAGTTTATGGTTAGTATTGTATTTCTAGGTCTTTTTATAACGACCGCATGGGAATATAAAGCAGCGCTTTTTCCTCATTTCGATTAATCCAACCACACCACTTTATCTGAAATAGGCTTTCTTGTTCGTTCTGGCAGTTCGCCCTCATAATAGCCCATGTAGAAGAATCCAAAGCACTTTTCACCTTCCTCCATCGGTAGAAATTCGTCCATATATTGTATAAGTCCAGGGGAACTCCAATAGCAACCAATGCCTAGCTCCGTACAACAAAGCCACATATTCTGTACGGCCATGGCCGTAGCCGCAATCTCTTCCCACTCCGGTATACTTTCCAATGGGTCCCGCTGCATACAAATGGCAATAATAGCACCAGCTCTTTTGGGATTTTCAATGAGCTTTTTAGCCTTTATTTGCTTGGGTTTGGGGGTAATGTCAATATAGGTGTTCGACAAAAATTCTCCGAGCTCCGCTTTCTTTTCACCTTGTATTACTTTAAACCGCCAAGGCTCCGTTTTTTTGTGATTGGGCGCCCAATTTGCTGCTTCAAGAATTTTCTCTGTATCCGCTTTTGCAATTGGTTTCGCTATATACTGCGCAGGAAATACAGAACGTCTATTTTTTATTAAATCGAATATCATACCAAAGAATTTATGATGAAGATCTACCTAAAAGTAAATCCATGCAATTTTTTAACACGGGATTAGCGTTTTCCTTCCTCCAAATTACCGAAAGTAATGCACGTTGTTTAATCTCTTTCAACTCAATAAATTTTACCCGCATTTGAAAACCTGCTTGTAAGGCCGTGGGCACTATGGCAATACCTAATTTGTTTTCCACCAATTTAAATATGGTATGTGCATGCACAGACTTATGAGAAACCTTAGGAATAAAACCAGCATCGGAACAAATGCTCATAATGGTATCAAAATAATGAGGACTATATTCTTGACTAAAAAGGATAAAATTATCCTCGGAAAACTGTTGCATCCCCTTATAATCTCGCGTTAGCATAGGATAGCTCTCTGGCAATACCAAAGAAAACGTATCCTCAAAAATAGTTTGCATATGCAACGCGGCTGGCACTCTAGCTAATCGCACAAAACCTATATCTAGTTCATCCTTCAAAACAGCAGCTACCTGGTCCAAATTTGCACGTTCCTCTAAGGAAGTTTTTATTTTAGGATAGTTATCCCGCAACTGTAAAAGCAGATTAGGAATTACATTCTGCATAGCGGAACCCAGGAATCCAATACGGATTTCGCCCGTGTCTCCCTCACCTATTAATTGTAATTGCCGCTTGGTTTCCTTCAACTGCTTAAAAATACCCTCTGTTTGCGCTTTTAAGTAATGACCTGCAGGTGTAAGCGCCACTTTCTTTTTAGTCCTTACAAAAAGTTCCACCTGTAATAAATCTTCCATTTGTTTTATCTGTCTACTTAAACCAGGTTGGGAGATAAATAGTTTTTCTGCTGCCTTTCTAAAATGCAATTCTTCCGCCACTGCTAGGAAATACGTGAGATGGCGTAATTCTAATTGAGAACTCATAGTTATTGATTATTAACAACAATAGTATTGGTAATTATCAAACTTAATAAATAATTTTATAGAACTAAAATAGGAGGCATGGCTATTACACCGAAAACATTCAAATTAGGGAAAGATTGGCTTACCGCAGGCATTGCATTGCGTATAATCGAAGGAAGTACTGATTTAACCATTAGTCAGAAGACCAGGGATAAGGTGATAACCAGTTGGGGAATCGTACAAAATATTGTGGATAAAGGGCATCCTGTTTATGGCATCAATACTGGTTTTGGCCCACTGTGTACCACTAGAATATCACAGTCAGAAACAAACATATTACAGACCAATATTCTTCAAAGCCATAGTGTTGGTGTAGGCAAACCAGTTTCTAAAGCTGTTGCAAAATTAATGTTGGTCTTAAAAGCCCATTCTTTGGCAAAAGGCTATTCTGGTATTGCCGAGGCTACCCTGAATAGGATACTATGGCATATAGAAAATGATGCTATTCCCGTAGTTCCATCCCAAGGTTCTGTTGGCGCTTCAGGTGATTTGGCACCGCTATCACATTTATTTCTTCCCCTTATCGGTTTAGGAAAAGTTCGCTACCAAAACAAAACGATAAGCGCAGAAGAATTATTTAGAATAGCAGGCCTCGAAGCCCTTGAACTTGGCCCAAAAGAAGGGTTGGCACTCATTAACGGAACCCAATTTATTGCTGCCCATGCGGTAAAGGTTGTATCGAAATTACATTCCGTTTTATCACAAGCAGATATTATAGGAGCCATAATGATAGAAGGGCTCCAAGCTTCTGTAAAACCATTTTATAATGAATTACACGCTTTAAGACCCTATAAAGGAAATGTACATGTAGCCAAACGTGTAAAAAGATTATTAAAAGGTTCCGAAATTATGGAAGACCATATTGACTGTGAGCGCGTACAAGACCCCTATTCCATTAGGTGCATTCCGCAAGTACATGGTGCCTCAAGAAATGCTTGGCTACACCTAAAGGAGTTATTGGAAGTAGAGTTGAATTCAGTAACCGATAATCCCGTCATTATTGATGAAGAACTGACCATAAGCGGAGGTAATTTTCATGGTCAGCCTTTAGCGATGGCATTAGATTATGCCTGCCTAGCGGCTTCAGAAATAGGGAACATTTCCGATAGGCGTATCTATCTGGCATTGGAAGGTAATAGCCCAGGAGTACCCAAATTACTCATGGAAGATACTGGCATCAACTCTGGCTATATGATTTTACAATACACTACGGCTGCGCTTGCCAGTGAAAATAAAGGCTTGTGTTTTCCATCGAGTGCAGATAGCATACCAACCTCTTTAGGCCAAGAAGACCATGTGAGTATGGGTTCTATCGGAGGACGAAAAGCGCTACAGGTTATTGAAAATGTCCAGAAAATATTAGCTATTGAACTTTTAACAGCTGCACAAGCTTTTGAATTCAGGAAACCTATGAAATCTGGTATTTTTCTGGATGAAATTCATAAAGAGATACGAAAAAAAGTAGCCTTCGCTGATAAGGATAGGGTATTCTCAGATGATATTGAAGCGGGAATTAAATTGATTAAAAAAGAAACAATTATTAAAGTAATTAACCGTGTCGGTGCAAAAGAAGGGATATCTTTAAAGACGAAGTACTCCAAGGAATTTGAAACCTATTAAATAGTTTCCGTAAATGAAAAGACTAATACTTATTGGCCCTATAAAGCAACTTGTTCCTATGACTGGTTTGCCCCTAAATGGTGCCCTATCCGACCATCAACTCCTTATCATAGAAAATGCAGCCATTCTAATTGAAGGGATTCAAATAAAAGCAATAGGTAAATTCGAGACGCTAAAAACACAATATCCAAAGGTCGAACTCCAAGAATTAAAAGGAGACCACACCTGTTTCCCGGGTTTTATCGATTCCCATACACACCTATGTTTTGGAGGTTCCCGTGCCAATGATTATGCCATGCGTAATGCGGGTAGAACCTATTTAGAAATTGCAAAAGCAGGCGGCGGTATTTGGGATACGGTAGTACAAACAAGAAAGGCCACCAAAGAAAATTTGGTTAAGAACACTAAAAAAAGAGCAAATAGACATTTAAAAAATGGTGTTACTACTATAGAAGTCAAAAGTGGTTATGGCTTATCTGTAGAAGAAGAGCTTAAAATGCTACATGCCATAAAAGAGGCAGATGCAGCTCTTGCTACAGATTTAATAGCTACGTGCTTAGCAGCCCATATGACACCCAAAGATTTTGAAGGTAGTGCAGCGGCTTATTTAGAGGAAATAAGTACTGTTCTTTTTCCTATGCTAAAGGCTGAAAACTTATGCCACCGCATAGATGCTTTTATTGAAGAAAGTGCCTTTTCGGCATTACAAATTGCTCCCTATTTCAAAAAAGCGAAGGAAATGGGTTTTGATATCACGGTACATGCCGACCAATTTTCTACCGGCGGCAGTAAAGTGGCTATTGATTTTGGTGCGCTAAGCGCAGACCATTTAGAAGCTAGCACGGAAACGGAAATAGAACAATTAGCAAAAAGTAAAGTCATCGCCACAGCATTACCCGGCGCATCCATTGGTCTAGGCTGCGCTTTTACACCCTGTAGAAAATTGTTGGATAAGGGTGCCGCACTAGCTATTGCAAGTGACCATAATCCGGGTTCTGCCCCAATGGGAGATTTGTTAACACAGGCTGCTATTCTCGGGGCCTTTGAAAAACTAACGAATGCAGAGGTTTTAGCCGGAATTACCTTTAGGGCGGCGGCCGCTCTAAAACTATCCGATAGAGGGAAATTAGAAGAAGGCTTCTTGGCCGATTTTAGTCTTTTTCATACCGGAAACTACCAAGAGATACTATACAACCAAGGCAACCTGAAACCCTGTATGGTTTGGAAAAAGGGAGCATTGGTTTTTGACAAGCATAAAGGCTAAACCCTCACTTATATCCAAAAATTATAGCAGTTCAATGAAACACGAAATGGATTTTAAAGAACAACTAGTACAAGGCATCCCCTTAGAACTTCCACCAAAGAAAGAACGTTCCTTGACCTTAAGTCACGCTCCTAGACGTAAGGAAATTTTATCCTTAGAAGAGAAGCAATTGGCCATTAGAAATGCCCTCCGCTATTTTCCAAAGGCTTGGCATGCAACTCTTGCCACGGAATTTGCTGCAGAACTCAATAATTATGGCAGAATATATATGTACCGGTTTATGCCAGATTATGCTATTTATGCCCGTCCCATTCAAGATTATCCTGCTCAAACTTCCCAAGCTGCGGCTTTAATGCTAATGATTCAGAACAATTTAGATATAGCAGTTGCGCAACATCCTGAAGAACTGATTACCTATGGCGGTAATGGAGCGGTGTTTCAAAACTGGGCCCAGTATCTCCTTACCATGAAGTATTTGGCAACGATGACGTCAGAGCAAACCCTACACCTATATTCTGGTCATCCTATGGGGCTTTTTCCATCATCAAAAGAAGCACCCCGTGTGGTTGTGACGAACGGCATGATGATTCCTAATTATTCCAAGCCAGACGACTGGGAAAAATACAATGCACTTGGTGTTACGCAATACGGCCAAATGACGGCAGGTTCCTATATGTATATTGGTCCACAAGGAATTGTACACGGTACGGCAATAACGGTAATGAACGCGTTCAGGAAAGTTTTAAAACCAGGTGAGACTCCTGCGGGGAAAATATTTCTTACAGCAGGTCTTGGTGGTATGAGTGGCGCACAACCCAAAGCGGGAAATATTGCAGGATGTATTACCATATGTGCGGAAGTAAATGCAGTCGCAGCAACCAAAAGATATGACCAGGGTTGGGTAGATGAGTTAATTAACGATATTGATGTTTTAGTAGCTCGTACCCAAAAAGCTATTCAAGACAAGGAAGTGGTGTCACTCGCCTTTATTGGAAATGTAGTAACTATATGGGAACGGTTTGATAAAGAAGGCATATTTATTCACTTAGGCTCTGACCAGACTTCTCTGCATAATCCTTGGGCAGGTGGTTACTACCCAGTAGAATTATCTTTTGAGGAAGCAAACTTGTTAATGAGTTCAAACCCTGAAGTATTTAAAACAAAAGTTCAGGATTCTTTGAGAAGGCAAATAAGTGCCATCAACAAACATACCCATAAAGGCACATACTTTTTCGATTACGGAAACGCCTTTTTATTAGAAGCTTCAAGAGCAGGCGCATTTGTTTATAAAGACCTAGAGGGTAACTTTTCAAACACTCCTACGGTCGCAGAGGCAGCCGAAAATTGGGCATACCCAAGTTATGTCCAAGATATTTTAGGCCCTATGTGCTTTGACTATGGTTTTGGACCATTTAGATGGGTCTGTGCTTCTGGAAAATCCAAAGACTTGCAAAAAACAGACGCCATAGCACTAAAAGTTATGCAGGATATCAGAAAAACTGCGCCAAAGGAAATTCAGCAACAAATGCAGGATAATATAAAATGGATAGCAGAAGCGGAGCAAAACAAATTGGTTGTTGGTTCACAAGCACGCATATTATATGCGGATGCCGAGGGTAGGGCTAAAATTGCCGAAGCTTTTAATCAAGCCATAGCTACAGGAGAACTTTCAGCTCCTGTGATTTTGGGTAGGGACCACCATGATGTTAGTGGAACTGATTCTCCGTACAGGGAAACCAGTAACATCTACGACGGCAGTAAATTTACCGCGGATATGGCCATACATAATGTAATAGGCGACAGTTTTAGGGGTGCTACGTGGGTTTCCATTCACAATGGTGGCGGTGTAGGATGGGGAGAAGTTATCAATGGTGGTTTTGGAATGGTACTAGACGGCTCCGAAGACGCTTCGCGCAAGCTAAAGAACATGTTATTCTATGATGTTAACAACGGTATCTCTAGAAGAAGTTGGGCCAGAAACAAGGAGGCTATTTTCGCGATAGAGCGAGAAATGGAACGCACTCCTGAACTTACCGTTACTTTACCTAACTTAGTAGAAGATGAGTTGTTGAACGAGTTATTTACTTGAAATGAATGGCAGTTTATAAAATCACAGCATCGGATACGTATAGCGGTAGAACATCAGAGGCACAGCACTATCTGCATGAAAAAATAAACTGTACGGAACTTTCCGAACTTAGTAAGAATACAAGTAAAACCATAGCATTATTGGGATATGCCTGCGACGAGGGCGTAAAACGCAATCAAGGGCGAATAGGTGCTGAAAATGGCCCAAGTGCCATTCGCAAACAATTGGGAAAACTACCCAATCATCTTAAAGCGGATACTACGCTCTTTGATGTGGGTACCGTACATGGGACCGATTTGGAAAAAACGCAGGAACTACTATCAGATAAAGTTAGTGAACTCATGCAAAAGGGGGCATTCCCCATACTACTAGGTGGCGGTCACGACATTGCTTACGCTACGTTTAACGGAATTAAAGCGCACTTAGGAAATTCTAAAACCATCGGCATTATTAATTTTGATGCGCACTTTGATTTACGTTCAACCGAAAATGGTGCTAACTCCGGAACACCTTTCTATCAAATAGCCCAGAACTGTAAAAAAACGGAAAGTCCATTCCATTACTTATGCCTTGGCATCCGAGAAGACGCTAACGACACCCAACTATTTAAAACTGCTAAAGACCTAGAGGTAAAGTATATTTTAAGGGATACCTTTAGAATTCAGTTTCATACGGAGATAAACGCATGGATCAATGCATTTATACAAAATGTAGATGTAGTTTATGTGACGATAGATCTCGATGGATTCTCATCGGCCTATGCACCTGGAGTTAGTGCCCCTTCTCCTATGGGCTTCACACCAGATGTTGTACTAGAATCCTTAAAAACCATTTTAAGCTCGGGAAAATTATGTGCTTTGGATATCGCGGAATTAAATCCGGAATATGATATCGACGACCAAACTGCAAAATTAGCCGCATCCCTTATTCACTCCGTTATGCATAAACTCCTTTAGAAATTCTGCAAAGCGAATAACTTCAAACAAAAAAAGCCTCCCTTTATGGAAAGCCTTTCATTGGTTAAAATCGACCTCTAGTCGATTAACACGAGTCGCTTCAAACCTAGTTTGAAGCACAACACAACAGCCCAAAGATACTAAAGCTTTTCCATTATCTAAAAACACCTCTTTTATTTTCTTAATAGATGAACAACATCTATTTCTCCTTAAAGTGGAAAAGCGACGCTAGTCCACTTACGATTAAAAGTCCTTATTGCCGATTACCAACCGTTTCCCTTACGCTTATCGATAAAGTGTACCTATCATCGTGATGCCTTTTATAACGTGTAAATGAGGTGTAATTTGGTAATCCCAAATTCAAACCAATGACCTACCTACATTTCAATCCAAAGTTATATTTTCTCTTTATTCTAGTTGCTTTTATTACCTCTTGTCAAAAAGACGAACTTCTTTACAGCGATGATATTGATGTAGTTCTTGACCAAACTATTACTGAAGCTTCTAAAAATGAGTCCGATGAAATTCCTACGAACTTGGACCCTTACATCAATTGGGTTTATCATATGCAAGGCACATCTGGATTATTAGAAAGCGCGGAGAACTCAAATTTTGTATCACTTTACGATAATGCGCTCGCGGCAATTCTTTTTATACAACAAGATAATCCAGAAAGAGCGGAAAAAATATTTGATTTTTACAATGCCCGAAAAGAAACGGAACTCTCATCAAATGGTGGTTTTTATCAGTCTAGGAATACCGCTGGAGAAGAAGGAGAAAGAATATGGATGGGAGATCATGCTTGGCTTCTAATTGCCTTAAATCATTATAAAGCCACCTACAAATCTAATAAGTACCAATCCTTAGGTACCGCATTAGATCATTGGCTCCGTTCTATGCAAAATGAAGACGGCAGTATTATGGGAGGTGTAAACGGTGACGGTAGTTTAATTCCTAAAGTAACCGAAGGCATTCTTATGGCATTTAATGCTGTTGAAGGTTATGACGATTTTCATAAGGGTATTTTAAGATTTTTAAAAAAGAATAGGTGGGATAGCAATCTTGGTGTATTGATTTCTTGGCCAGAGAATCCAAAATATAATTATGCCATGGATTTACACCCTTTAGGTAATGGTATTATAACAGATATGCCAGATGATGTGCTTTTCCAAGCCAACAAATACCTAAACAATCAAACCCTTACGGTAACGGGCGAAGAAATTACAGGTTATTGCTTTGATGAAGATAAGGATGTTATCTGGTTAGAAGGTACAGCTCAAATGGCCGTAGCTTTTAATGGAATAGGAAGATTTGACAAATCCCAAGAACTTATAGCAACCTTAGAAAAAACGCTTCTCAACAGCACTATCATTGAAAATGCCCAAGGAATACCTTATGCGTCTAATCAGGGAACATCCTATGGAACGGGCTTATTATGGGATCATGCGGATATTGCCCCAGCCTTGTCTTCTACCATTTGGTACGCATTTGCCAAATTAAGGTTTAATCCCTTGCATTTAGGGAGGAAAAATAACATTCCTAATGAGGATAAATTCTGGATACCAAGCATAAGCATATAATTCATATTTTAAAATTCCTTTAACGGATTAGGTAATCTGTTTGAGGTAATTTTAAATAAAAAATGAAAACTACAGTTTCCTTTTGGATTGCACTTACGAGTTTTTTATTGGTAACCTTGGTAATTATGGTTACTATGAACTTACCTTTTAATTGGATTTTTTATCTAACTGTCCTAGGCCAAGGTCTTATTATAGTTATGGTTTATAAAGTTCTGACGGATAATTATAAAACAGTAAAAACTTTCGATGATTTTTATGAGGATCACCCTATTGGCAAACGTTCCAATTAATCAGAAAAGGATAGCGCTTTAGCATTTTTTTGATGATGGTTGCTCATACCCAATTCTGGTATAACCAACAACGGAATACTTGTATGAAATGCCACTCTTTTGACTATAGGTTCCCGGGTTAGGCGTTCCATATAACTATGTTGATAATGTAACATGGCCAAAAGGTGAATATCTAACTCTTGGGCGAATAACTCCAATGTTTTCGAGATCGAGTTAAATTCAGAGACCGTATGCACGTAATGCTCTACTTCTCCCAAATATTTCCGCAACATGCCCAAATTAAAACGTTGCAGTTCTGTTAGTGCCTTAATTTCATGTTGCACGTGAACAATACGCACAACCGCCCCGAACGAAACTGCCAAATCTATTACAGGTTTCAGCTCGGATAGGGTATAGAAACGATTAAAATCGGTTGCAAAAGAAATTTCAGATGGTTTTATAAATTCATAATTTTGAGGAATTGCTAAAACAGGGCAATCTTTAACCGTTTTAATTATTTTTACTGTATTACTGCCCATAAAAACTTCCTCCAAACCACTAGCACCCTTTGTTCCTACCAAAACCAAATCTATACTATACCTAGCTATTATTTCAACAATTTCATCTACTAGTAAATTAAAGGAGGAAATTGTTTCAAATTGGTGCTTCTCATTGGGGTATTTCTGCGCTATCAAAGACAGCACATTTTTCAATCCCATTTCTGAACAGTTATGCGCTGTATTCGCCAATAACCCGCCCTCCAAGGAAGCTGCCATAAATCTACTACTAGAAATAGCAGGTGTATACGTATTTAGTAAATAGAACGTACACTCCTCATTTTTAAAAAGTTTTAAGGCGTATTGTATCGCATTCCATGCGTTGCTTGAAAAGTCTGTTGGGATTAAAATATGCTTCATCTAATTGCGGAATTGTATACCGCAAAATTAGACCTAAGGAATCCTTGAAACTATGATAATTATCAGGTTTTGGTGAAGATACTTAAAATCCGTCGACCAAATCCTGAAGTGCTTTCTGGTCTAGAATACCAATCTTTTTTCCTGATGCTTTAATGAAACCTTTCTTTTTAAACTCGCTAATAATTCGGATACAAGACTCTGTAGCTGTGCCAACCACGTTTGCTATATCCTCCCTGGATAGTGTCAACTTCAGAAAACCTGCATCATCTTCACCAAAATTATTTTTCAAATAGAGAAAAGCCTCGCCGATACGTTGTTTCACCGTTTTTTGGGACATGTTTACGATAACATCATCGGCCTCTTTTAAATCATGTGCCATATGGCGCAGTACTTCTAAGGTAAAGTTAGGATTAGTGTGTAACGTATTTACGATTCCTTCTTTGGGAATAAAGCAAACCTCCATATCACTGACCGCAACTGCACTGAGATTAACAGATTCCTCCGCCACTACGGACCGCTGACCTATCACTTCCCCTTTACTGGCCAATTTTACAATCTGGTCTTTTCCGTTTTCACTGAGTTTTGATAATTTAGAAACGCCGTCCCTTACGCAATAAACCCCGTCTAGTTTTTCACCCTCCTCAAAAATGGCTTGTCCTTTCTTGATTTTTCTGCTCACCTTAGAGTCAGATACCCGCTTCAATTCTTCTTTATTCATAGCTCGTAATGAATTGAATTGGCGAACTATGCAATTTTCACAGCGGGTTTCCATTTCTTCATGTTCCATAACTACTATTTTTTTTACCTGACCTAGTAAAAATACAAGTTAGCAAAAAACTAAAACCTTTAAAATTAAAGGTTCTCGTTTTTTTGTTTCACAAAAATTTACGGAGTTGATTTTCAGAGATAATTGTAATCTTACCTTTCTCTAAAGCCACCAAATGTGCTGTCTTAAAACGGGTTAACAAGGTTATAATATACTCGCTAGATGTTCCCAAAATATTAGCCATATCCTCACGTTTTAGGGTAATTCTAAGACTGCCATCGCTATGTAATCCAAACTTACTTTTCATGTAAAGTAAAAGCCCTGCTAAACGTTTTGGTATGCTCTGGCGATTTTCATATAATTTCATTTTAAACTCCTGGTCTTCTAAATCAGTCAGGAAGCCTTTTAATACGTCCATACAAAAACTATTATTTTTTTCCAGATTATTAAGGAGCGTACTTTTATCCACACAACAAAGGGTAGTATCGCTAATTGCGGTAGCAGTTACCAAAGCTCCTTTTTTTGTTATTATAGAACGGCGTCCCATGAGGTCTCCTTTTCCTAGTAATCTCGTAATATGTTCTTTGCCTTTATCATCGACAACAGAAAACTTACAAGCACCCTCATTAATGAAAAATAATTTTTGAAGTTGTTCATTTTCAACAAAAACTACAGACCCTTTCCTTATTTGGCACATCTTACTGTTAGTATTCAGTTTTTCTTTTTCTTTTACGGAAAGACTGTTCAAGAAATTCAACTGCTTTGCCTTACTAAGATTACAAGCTATCATGAGTGTCCAATTAAATTCTCCACAAAACTAATCTAGACTACCATCTTAAAACCTGACAAATATCATGTTTTAAAATCCACACTATCAAGAACTTTGCCTTAGGTATAAGCAAAGTATTATGGATAAACAAAGTTGTTATCATTGCGGTGACGATTGTGAACAGGTTTTAGTAACGTATGATGAAAAGAATTTTTGTTGCACGGGATGCAAGACGGTATACGAGATTTTTGCTACAAACGATTTGTCCTATTATTACGATTTACAAGAAAGTGCTGGAGCCACTCCTACCGAAATTGAAGGAAAATATGATTTTCTCGACACTTCTGCTATTGTTGAAAAATTAACCGACTTTAGTGATGATGATTTGCAAATTGTGAATCTCTACATACCTCATATTCATTGTAGCTCCTGCATTTGGGTCTTAGAAAATCTAAATAAGCTGAATACTTTCATTAGCAGCTCGCAAGTAGATTTCCCAAAAAAAACGGTACGTATCAATTATAATCCCAGCAAAATTTCTTTAAAAGAAGTGGTACTATTATTAGCAAAAATAGGCTATGAACCAAATATTTCTTTAGATGATTTTGATAATAAGAAGAAAGTAACAGACCGTAGTCTTACTTATAAGCTAGGCGTAGCCGGCTTCGCTTTTGGCAATGTAATGTTCCTATCCTTCCCAGATTATTTTGATTTGTCCACGAGCCACTCGGCCGGTGGTGAATTTTGGCTCAACCAATATGAAGTTTTATTTCGTTGGTTAATGTTTGCATTTTCATTACCCGTAGTATGCTATGCTGGTAAAGATTACTTCATAGTTTCATATAAAGGACTTCGCTCGGGTATGTTAAATATAGATGTTCCTATTGCTCTAGGTATTTTAGTACTCTTTCTACGCAGTACTTTTGAAATCATATTTAATTTAGGAAGCGGTTTTTTTGATTCCCTTACCGGATTGGTTTTCTTTCTATTATTAGGCAAGTTTTTTCAGCAAAAAACCTACTCCTTTTTATCCTTTGAGCGCGACTATAAATCATACTTCCCCATAGCCGTTACAAAAGTAACCCCTTCAAATAAGGAAGAAACCACCCAAGTACATGATATTAAACCAGGGGATAGAATATTGATAAGGAATGAAGAATTAATTCCCACGGATGGTGTATTGATTAATGGGAATGCGATGATAGACTATAGTTTTGTAACCGGAGAATCGGAACCGCAACGAAAGCAATCAGGAGACAAACTTTTTGCAGGCGGAAAACAGGTAAATGGTGCAATTGAGATGGAAGCCCTAAAATCTGTCTCCCAAAGTTACCTGACACAGTTATGGAGCAATGCCATTTTTAAAACCGACAAATCGAGTA
This sequence comes from Maribacter sp. R77961, assembly GCF_044594925.1. Lineage (GTDB taxonomy): Bacteria > Bacteroidota > Bacteroidia > Flavobacteriales > Flavobacteriaceae > Maribacter. The sequence continues at coordinate 2,607,897 of NZ_CP138991.1, forward strand.
GGTTTCAAACGTTGACGGACAGTATTGGAAAAAGATTTACGATTACCGTCCTTTCCATTGCCATATCAGCATCGGCATTTTGGCTTTTTTATGAACCTGAAAAGGTAATGGATGTCTTTACTGCCGTACTCATCATAGCGTGCCCTTGCGCTATTGCTTTGGCAGCACCATTTACCCTTGGTAATATGCTTCGGATTTTTGGTCGAAAAAAATTCTATCTAAAGAATACCTTAACTATTGAATTGCTCGCCCAAATAGATACCGCCATTTTTGATAAAACCGGTACCATAACTACAACAAAAACAAGTACGGCAACCTATGAAGGAATGCCCTTAACACTTGAGGAGGAGTCGCTTCTAAAGAACACCCTGCGTGCATCCAACCATCCCTTAAGTAGAACATTATATGATTTACTGGCGGCACAGGATATTTTTCCATTGGACGAGTACGATGAATATTTGGGCAAAGGTTTAACGGCAAGTAAAGGAGAGAATCACATCAAAGTAGGTTCTGCCGATTTTGTGGGTAACTCTAATGCTGAAGAAGTGCTAGACACCACAGTTCATATTGCCAATAACAATCATTACAGAGGAAAGTACACCTTTCACAATCAATATCGGGAAGGCATATCCGAATCATTTAAAACCATGTCCCAAACCTTAGACTTGGCAATTCTTTCTGGAGATAATGAAGGAGAGAAATCCAGGTTAGAAACGCTACTTCCTACATTGACGCCCCTCTATTTTAATCAAAAACCAAAGGACAAACTAAGCTTTATAAAATCGCTCCAAGAACAAGGCAAAAAGGTATTAATGGTGGGTGATGGACTTAATGATGCCGGAGCTTTAGCGCAGGCCCATGTGGGTATTGCCATTTCCGAAAACACAAATGTTTTTTCACCGGCCTGTGACGGTATTATGGATGCCTTGAAATTTAAAGAATTGTACCATTATATACTGGCATCCAAAAAGGCCATAAAAATTATAAAACTTAGTTTTTTACTGTCCTTACTATATAATATTATCGGGTTATATTTTGCCATAACCGGGCAATTACAGCCTGTAATCGCGGCAATTTTAATGCCCCTAAGTTCAATTAGCGTCGTGGTTTTCACTACGGTAATGACCAATCTTTTAGGAAGAAAATTAAAATAATTCAAAACCTGATAAATGTCATATTTATTAAAGGAGAGTCGATTTAATTTTACATCAGAATTCAGGTAGGTATGAGTGTAATTTATGTGTTATTAGCAATCAGCATTAGTGTAGCTGTGCTTTTTTTTATTGCTTTTATTCTTTCCGTAAAAAGCGGTCAATATGATGACGCTTATACTCCATCAGTACGCATCCTGTTTGAAGATGAACTAGTAAAATCTCAGATTGGCGAACAATTACCAAATATTGATATTAAAACAGAACCAAATAACTAATCAACTATGGAAGTACAACAGTTTTATTACGATAACAAAATCGTAAAAAAGTTCATCTATGCTACAATGCTCTGGGGTATTGTAGGAATGTCCGTCGGTCTGTTACTGGCGTTTATGTTTATGTTCCCCAACATTACCGATGGTATATCGTGGTTAAGTTTTGGACGCCTTAGACCTTTACACACCAACGCCGTCATCTTTGCATTTGTGGGGAACGCCATTTTTGCTGGGGTATACTACTCCACCCAGCGTTTATTAAAAGCTAGAATGTTCAGTGACTTTCTAAGTAACTTCAATTTTTGGGGATGGCAACTAATTATTGTTGCTGCCGCAATAACTCTTCCTTTGGGCTACACCACCTCTAAGGAATATGCAGAGCTAGAATGGCCTATTGACATTGCTATCGCCTTAGTATGGGTAGCCTTTGGGGTTAACCTCATAGGTACAATGATCAAGAGAAGACAGCGTCATTTGTATGTCGCCATTTGGTTCTATCTAGCCACTTTCGTAACGGTTGCCGTACTACATATTTTTAATAGTCTAGAGCTTCCCGTTAGTGCATTAAAGAGTTACTCGGTATATGCCGGTGTTCAAGATGCATTGGTACAATGGTGGTACGGACATAATGCCGTTGCGTTCTTTCTTACAACACCATTCTTAGGTTTAATGTACTATTTTGTTCCTAAAGCCGCCAACAGACCGGTATACTCTTACAAATTATCCATTGTTCACTTCTGGTCGTTAATATTTATTTACATATGGGCAGGACCGCATCATTTGTTATATTCCTCCTTACCGGATTGGGCACAGAATTTAGGAGTTGCTTTTTCTATTATGCTAATTGCACCTTCTTGGGGTGGTATGATAAATGGTCTGCTAACATTAAGAGGGGCTTGGGATAAGGTACGTACAGACCCTACCCTAAAATTTATGGTAGTGGCCATTACAGGATATGGCATGGCAACTTTTGAAGGGCCTATGTTATCCCTAAAGAACGTGAACGCTATTGCCCATTTCAGTGATTGGATTATTGCACATGTACACGTTGGAGCATTAGCTTGGAACGGTTTCATGACATTTGGAATGATTTATTGGCTAGTCCCTAAAATGTTCAAAACAAAACTTGCCTCAACTGGCTTGGCAAATTTCCACTTTTGGATAGGCACACTTGGTATTATTCTTTATGCGCTTCCCATGTATGTAGCTGGGTTTACACAGGCCTTAATGTGGAAGGATTTTAATCCCGATGGCACTTTAGTCTATGGTAACTTCTTAGAGACCGTAAATGAAATTATGCCTATGTACTGGATGCGTGCTATAGGAGGTAGTATGTACATCGTCGGTGCATTAGTTATGGTGTATAATATTGTGATTACCATTAGATCTGGAAAAACAGTTGAGGACGAGTTGGCAGAAGCTGCTCCTTTAACTAGGGTATCTAAAAGAAGAACAGCCGGCGAAACATTCCACACTTGGTTAGAACGTAAACCAATTCAGCTAACAATTTTAGCTACCGTGGCCATTCTTATAGGAGGTGTCATTCAAATAGTCCCTACGATTTTGGTGAAATCGAACATTCCGACCATCACCAGTGTAACGCCCTACACCCCATTAGAGCTAGAAGGCAGAGACCTATATATTAGGGAAGGTTGTGTGGGTTGCCACTCACAAATGGTACGCCCCTTCCGTAGTGAAGTTGAGCGTTACGGAGAATATGCAAAGGCAGGAGAATTTGTTTATGACCATCCTTTCTTATGGGGAAGTAAGCGTACTGGGCCAGATTTGCTAAGGGTTGGAGGTAAATATTCGGACAACTGGCATTTGAATCATATGTACGACCCCCAAAGCACCTCATCGGGCTCCATAATGCCTTCTTATTCTTGGTTAATACGCAATGAGCACGATCGTAGTGATGTACAAGCAAAAATGGAAGCAATGGTCTCCCTAGGTGTACCTTACACAGATGAAGATATTGCCAATGCACAACAGCAAATGAATGCTCAAGCCATTCAAATTGAAAAGAACTTGTATACCGATCCTGATTTTGCCAAGAGCTATGAAGCGGATAAAAAATCGGCCTCTGAAAGTGGGGAACCTTTCATAGAAATGAGGGATAGAGAAATCATAGCTATGATAGCCTATTTACAACGCTTAGGAACTGATATTAAAATTAAAGAAACCAACGAGTTACTCTCAGAAAATAAATAAAATTATGCTAAAATTCGTAAAAGGATACATGGAAAGTATAGATGGGATAGCAACCTACCCCATGTTATCATTATTAATTTTCTTCATCTTTTTTGTTGTGCTTTTCGCATGGGTGTTTACCGCATCAAAAGCCTACATAAAAGAAATGAGTGAAATTCCTTTAGAGAATAACAACCAACAAAACGTAGAATTATGAAAAATATAGCTCCCTGGTGGATTAGAATTCCACTACTCTTCTTTACCATTTTTGCATTGATGGAGTATTTTATAGATTCTGGCGAACAGCCTGCATTCATTGCTTTCCCAATGGCAGGCGCATTTCTTCTTTTCATATTAATACTATTGATTGCCATAGAACTTATTCTAGCGGCGATAGAAAATGTCATGTTCCAAACTCTAACAGACAAAGGCAAGGAAAGATATCTGGCTTCCGCTTCAAAAAGATGGGAATGGACTTGGGGCAAAAAGACCTACAAGAAGTTGTTAGGTTCAAAGCCTATTGAAGCAGAAGGCGAAATAATTCTTGACCATAACTATGATGGCATACGAGAGTTAGACAATAAACTACCGCCTTGGTGGGTGTATATGTTTTATGCCACCATCATATTTGGAGTTATTTACTTGGCCCGTTTTCATGTATTCAACGATTACGACCAAGATTTAGAATACGAGCAGGAAATTGCCGCAGCACAATTAGAGATTGAAGAATATAAAAGAACCGCCAAAGATTTAGTCGACGTTAATACCGTTGAACTCTTAACGGATGCTTCCGATATAAATGCCGGAAAGACCATATTTGAAAGCAACTGTGTTGCCTGCCATATGGCTGATGGTGGTGGAGGTATTGGTCCAAATCTAACGGACCAGAACTGGATTTTAGGTGGTGGCATCAAAAATGTATTCAACACCATATCCGAGGGAGGTAGAGACGGTAAAGGCATGGTAGCTTGGAAACAAATTTTAAAACCGGCTGAAATGGCACAGGTCTCAAGTTATATTCTGACGGAAATCAACGGAACCACTCCTGCCAATCCTAAAGCTCCAGAAGGAGATATTTGGGTAGAAACTCCCTAATCTTCTTAGAAGCAAGGACCTTAGTAAATTTTAAGAGGGCAACAAAAAGAAGTTAACAAGCATTGAATAATGGCACAGGACCAAGATAATTTCAGGGATTCCATAGGAACCATAAACGAGGAGGGAAAGCGCGCCTGGGTTTTTCCCAAAAAACCAAGTGGCAAATTCTATACCTATCGGAAATATGTAAGTTATGTGCTATTAATTTTCTTATTTGCAGCCCCGTTTGTAAAAATTAATGGAAACCAGTTTCTAATGTTCAATGTCTTGGAAAGACGTTTCAATATATTCGGCTTTCCATTCTGGCCACAAGATTTTCACCTGTTCGTTATCTCCATGATTATTGGAGTTATATTCATTGCACTCTTTACCGTTGCCTTTGGACGTATTTTTTGCGGATGGATGTGCCCACAGACCATTTTCATGGAAATGGTGTTCCGAAGGATAGAATATTGGATAGACGGCGACCGTGGTGCACAGATAAAATTAGACAGGCAACCATGGAATGCAGAAAAAATAAAAAAACGCGCCCTTAAGTGGACCCTTTTTTTTATCATCTCATTCCTTATTGCGAATGTATTTCTAGCCTATTTAATAGGGAGTGATAAACTAATAGCTTACATCACCGATGGGCCATTACTGCATCTTAGCACCATGATTTCCTTATTGATTTTTACAGCCGTCTTCTTTTGGGTCTTTGCTTGGTTCAGAGAGCAAGTCTGTATCATCGCTTGTCCCTATGGCAGAATGCAAGGTGTTCTACTGGATAATAAATCTATAATAGTTGCTTATGACCACAAAAGGGGGGAAGCGGACAATGGTCGTAAAAAATGGCGAAAAAATGAGGACAGAGAAGCTCTAGGACATGGGGACTGCATAGATTGCTTTCAATGCGTAAATGTTTGTCCTACAGGAATAGATATCCGAAACGGAACCCAATTAGAATGCGTAAACTGCACGGCTTGTATAGATGAATGCGATACCATTATGGAAAAAGTAAATCTTCCAAAAGGCCTCATCAGGTACGCCAGTGAAGATGAAATCACCAAAAAGGAGAAATTTAAATTTTCGCCTAGACTTAAGGGATACTCGGCAGTTTTACTCATCTTAATTGGCGTATTGGTAGGAATGCTATTTCTAAGAAATGATTTAGAGGCCAACATATTACGACTACCAGGACAGTTATATGAGCATAAGGAGGGAGATATTATTAGTAACGTATACACTTACAAACTGATAAACAAGACCACGGCGGTGGTACCCGATGTTAACTTTAGACTCCTATCGCATAAGGGCATAGTAAAGTTAGTGCGTACTAAAAACTTTACCGTTCCTGCGCAGGACTTGGCTGAAGGCACGCTCTTTATAGAAATTGATAATGCTGCCGTTAAAAGCGACAAAGAGAAAGTTAAAGTTGGCGTTTATAGCGGCGATAAATTAATTGAGACTACCCTATGTGCTTTTATGGCACCTAGAAGTTACAAATAACTAAAAATAACATCATGAAGATTAACTGGGGAACAGGAGTAGTTTTAGCATTTATAGCGTTCATTTCGTTCATACTTTTTTTCGTAATCAAAATGAGCATGGACAGTAATGCTAATCATGATTTGGTTACGGAAGATTATTATAAGGATGCCTTACAGCATCAAAATGAAATAGATGCAGAAGTAAAGGCTAACAAAAGTGATAAAATACGAATTGAGAAAACAGCGGAAGGCCTACTTCTAGCATTCCCTAAAACAAATGATTTAGAACAAATAAAAGGTACAGTATCCCTATATAGACCATCTAATAAACAATTGGATTTTGACTTACCCATAAGTTTATCCAATACACATTTGCTCATACCTGACAAACGTTTGTTAGATGGTCGCTGGGATATTAAAATAAAATGGGAAATTAATGGAGATTCCTATTTGCAAAAAGAAAAAATAACATACTAAAAAATGCTATTAACTGCTCTTTTATTGGGATTCATGGGAAGTTTACACTGCGTTGGCATGTGTGGCCCTATAGCTTTTATGCTTCCTGTAGATAGGCAAAATCCATACAAAAAAGCAGGTCAAGTAGCACTTTACCATCTAGGAAGACTATTGTCTTACGCTACCATTGGTTTAGTTTTTGGTCTTTTAGGAAAGGGGCTCTATGTTTTTGGAATGCAGCAAAAACTTTCAATTGCAATAGGCGTATTAATGATACTACTGGTACTAATCCCAGCCAGAACCTTTGCTAAATACAACTTTTCCAAACCCATTTATAAAATTATTTCTAAGGTAAAAACTTCCCTAGGTAAAGAACTAAAAAAGAAAACAGCAGATACATTTCTGACCATAGGCATCTTAAACGGTTTGCTACCCTGTGGCTTGGTATATATGGCGCTTTTTGCAGCCATTGCTATGGGAGATGTAGGCAAAGGAAGTTTATTTATGGTATTCTTTGGCCTTGGAACCATTCCCTTAATGACTACGGCAGTGTATTTCAGTGGGGTGCTAAAAGGAGGCGTAAAAAAGCGCATTCAAAAACTAATACCCATGTTTATAGTGGTAATGGGGCTTTTGTTTATTCTAAGAGGTCTTGGACTGGGTATTCCTTATGTTTCCCCCAAACCTGTAAGTCAAGTAGCAAGTACAACAATAGATTGTCATCCATGAACTAGGCCATGAGTGTATTGCCCAATGATATCGTTTTACGACCAAGGTTTCAACTTGAAATAGCTGAACCTAAGGAAAAAGTGTTAGACGATTTTGAGCATTCAGAAGAACCTCCTTTTTTAGTAAAGCGTTTGGATGAACATCTTTTCATCAAATTCAACAAAGAACAGCATCATTTTTGGTCGCCCCAGCTACATCTTGAAATTAATAAGATAGATGAAAATAACAGTAAAATTTATGGTGTCTTTGGCCCAAATCCCACACTATGGACATTTTTTATGTTTTTGCATTTTGGTGTAGCAACGCTCTTCGTGATTTTAGCCATATGGGCCTATTCTAGCGCAGCTTTAAAAAAACCTTATGGATTACAAATTGGATTAATGGTATTTATGGCCGTGCTGTGGTTTGCGCTCTATTTCTTGGGAAGAGCGGGCAAGTATAAAGGACGACCTCAAATGCAAGATTTGTATGAGTTTATGATGAAAATTTTAACCGAAAAATTTTAAAAACTAAAACACATTTTTATCTTTAAATCTTACAATAAACTAGAGCAACATTCTTATGAAAAACCTTTTTAGACTTGCTTTTGTAGTCTTTCTTTTAGTTTCAACGAAAAAATTACACGCCCAAGACCCAGAAACACAAGAACCAACAGGAACTGAAAACGTAGCTTATAAGTGGGGAAAAATGGCTTTGGATGCAACGGCTTCAGATACTGAAAAGTTTAAACCAAGGCCTACGATAACATCAAGATATTTGGGATTAATTTTCATAGCAGTTTTTGACGCATGGTCTCGCTATGATGAACATGCAATTCCTGTTTATTTAAGTAAGGTGGAAAGACGTCCATCCAAAGAACAAATCTTAAGAAATAAGGAAATAGCAATTAGCTATGCTGCTTTCGGGGCAATGAAAGCGTACTACTATTCCGATACGGAAATGTTTGAAGAATTCATGATAGAATTAGGGTTAGACCCTAACAATAATTCCCTAGACCCCCTTACACCCGAGGGTATTGGAAACCTAGCGGCAAGAGCGGTTATTGAAACCAGAAAGAATGATGGTAGTAACCAGTATGGTGAAGCAGAAGGTTCAAATGGCGAACCCTATTTTGATTATACGAATTATAGCCCCGTTAATTCCGCAGATGAAAACACGGCTATTAATCGCTGGCAACCAAAATATTTTTCAGATGGCAAAGGTGGTCAGTATGCACCAGGATGTCTTACCCCGTATTGGCAATTGGTAAAACCTATTGCACTGCAATCTGCCGACCAATTCCGACCAGGACCGCCTCCCATGGTTGGTTCAGAACAACTAAAAAAAGAAGTTAAAGAGGTAATTGACCTACAGGCGAACCTTACCGACGAAGACAAAGCTTTGGTAGAATTCATGCGTGATGGTCCTCAATCTGTACAACAAGCCGGTCATTGGTTAAAGTTCGCACAAGACGTTTCCCGTAGAGATGAACATACTTTAGATCAAGACGTTAAAATGTATTTTTTAACAGAAATTACTGCTATGGATGCCTTTATAGCATCTTGGGATTCAAAAATGTTCTATGATTATGCTAGACCTTACGCACTGGTTCATGACTATTATGAAAACCAAATCATTGAAGCATGGGGAGGTCCTGGAAAGGGAACTGTTAAAATGAATGGACAAGAATGGAGGCCGTATTCACCAGATGTTTTCCTATGTCCGCCTTTTCCAAGCTACACTTCAGGACATAGTACAATTAGCGGCGCCTGCGGCGAAGCATTGCGCCTATTCACAGGTGATGACTATTTTGGAGAAGAAGTGGAACTAATTCCTGGTTCCCTGACAGAAACAGATGTTGCAAACTATGGCGAGCCCGTGACAATAAAGTTTCCAACATTTACCGAAGCAGCAGACATGGCCGGTATGTCCAGGGTAATGGGCGGCTATCACATTCAAGCAGATAATGTTGCTGGCTTAAAATTAGGCAGAGATGTAGCTACTGAAACATGGAAGTTTTACAATAAACATCTAGGAAACTCGGCAAATTAATTCAAACGCTTGCTTTGCAATTTCCAGTTCCTCATTTGTAGGTACTACTAAAATTTTTATTTTAGACTCATCTTTTTGAATTTCATAGATACCCTTTACAGGATGATTGTTCTTATCCGTATCTAGTTGAAGTCCAAACGTATCCATATTTTCACAAACCATAGCACGGAGTACACTAGAATTTTCCCCAATACCGGCCGTAAATAAAACGGCATCAACACCATTTAAAACACTGATATAACTTCCAATGAATTTTTTAATGCGATACGCAGTCATATGAAGTGCCAATTGGCAATCTTTATTTCCTTGCGCTGCATGGGTTTGTACATCCCTTAAATCGGCATATCCGGTTAATCCCAAAAGTCCGCTTTTCTTCTGTAATAGCTCATTCACCTCTTGGGAAGACATACCAAGACTATCCATCAGATAAAAAATAACAGACTGGTCAATATCACCACTCCTTGTACCCATAATAAGTCCGTTAGAAGGTCCAAAACCCAAAGAATGATCAATGCTTTTTCCGTCCTTAATAGCAGTCATACTGCAACCATTCCCTAAATGGATACTTATAATTTTGGCCGATGATTTATTCAGGTAATCCATTGCCTTCTCAGAAACATATTTATGACTGGTACCGTGAAAACCGTAAACGCGAATATGATGTTTGTCCGCAAGCGCTTTAGGCATGGCATACCGATAGGCTTTTTCAGGTAGTGTTTGATAAAAGGCCGTATCAAAAACCGCAACCTGCTCGGCATGTCCAAAAAGCTCTGCAGCTACTTTTATACCTGTAGCATTTGCCGGATTGTGCAACGGCGCCAATACAGATAAACGCTCAATTTCTGCTAGAACCTCATCGTCTACCTTAGTAGGTTGGTCAAAGCGGTTGCCTCCATGGACTACGCGGTGTGCAACCAAAACAACCTCCTCAGGGGTTTTTAGTACTCCATTATTCTTGTCCATCAGTAGTAAGGTTATGGCCTGTAATCCTTCCCTATGACTATAAAGCGCTTTCTCTTCAGACAAAGAAATAATATTGGTTTTATAATGTATCTTGGCATTTCTATGCCCAATGCGTTCCACTAAGCCTTTACAAATTATTGTTTCGGACGGCATTTCAATAATCTGAAACTTAATCGAAGAACTTCCTGAATTTAAGACGAGTACTTGCATAGGGTGCTAACTTTCTTGTGCTTGGATAGCGGTTACGATAACGGTATTAAAAACATCATCAACCGTGCAGCCCCGGCTCAAATCGTTTACTGGTTTATTAAGACCTTGAAGCATTGGGCCGATAGCCAATGCCCCGGTTTCTCGCTGTACGGCTTTGTAGGTATTGTTGCCTGTATTCAAATCTGGAAAGATGAGCACAGATGCCTGCCCGGCCACTTGCGAATCTGGCAACTTACTTTTACCTACCAAGGGGTCCACTGCGGCATCGTATTGTATGGGACCTTCAATTTGCAAATTGGGATGTTCGCTTTTTACAATTTCAGTTGCTTTTCTAACTTTATCAACATCCTCCCCTTTTCCTGAACTTCCCGAAGAATAAGATAGCATAGCGATTTTGGCCTTGATTCCAAATCTTTCCGCTGAAGCAGCTGAGGAAATTGCAATTTCAGCCAATTGCTCCGCCGTTGGGTTCGGATTTATGGCACAATCACCAAAGACGGAAACCCTATTTTCCAGACACATAAAAAATACCGAAGAAACTACTTTAATACCTGGTTTTGTCTTTACAAATTGTAATGCTGGTCGTATAGTATGCTGGGTGGTATGTACGGCACCAGACACCATTCCGTCCGCGTGGCCTTGATACACCATCATGGTCCCAAAGTAAGAAACATCTAACATGGTATCCCTGGCAACGTCCATATTAACTCCTTTATGTTTTCTTAGCTCACAAAAGATCTCTGCATAACTTTCGAAATTTGATGAATCTGCAGGGTCAATAATGTTCAAATGAGCAATAGCAATACCCAACTGCATCGCCTTTTTTTCAATTTTTTCTTGATTTCCTAAAAGCGTTATGTCCACAATTCCTAAACCGCTTAGTTCACTAGCTGCTTCTAAAATCCTGGCATCCTCCCCTTCTGGTAAAACAATATGTTTTTTTTGCGATTTAGCACGTTGCAGTAAATTATACTGAAACATTCTTGGGGTAATACTTTTTGGCTCAAAAGTTTTTAGTCGCTCCAATAATAGCTCGCCATTAATATGGGTATTAAAAAGCGTTATCGATGTGGTAATCTTCTGTCTGCTCTTTGCGTAAATCTTTGATTTAATATTACCTACAGAATTGGTCGTCTCAAAAGTTCCTTGTTGTACGGAGATAATAGGAACATGTGTCTCAAAACCTTCCAAAAGTTTTAAAATGGATGGCTCCGGTAAAATTCCGCCCGTAAGTACAATGCCAGAAATGGCCGGATAATTATCGGACAAATTGGCCTGCAAGGCACCAAGAATAATATCGGACCTATCGCCTGGTGTAATGACCAAACTATTATCCCTGAGGTGAGTTAAGTAGTTATGTAATTGCATGGCCCCTACCCCAAAGCTTCCGGTTTGATTGTCTAGATTCTCTTCTCCAAAAAGTACTTTCCCTTCAAGTGATTCCAGAATCTCGTGTAATGTTGGGTGCGATAGATTTTTAACCCTTGGCACTGTAAATGGTATTGTCTTATCCTCAAATTCGGTCAGCAGTCTCTCATGAACGATACTTGTATTTTCTGGACGGACTTTATTCGCCACAACACCTAGAACTTCTATTCCTTTTTGGATGTAGGTGTTTACGGCAGATTCCAAGTTTCCACAAAACTCTTCAAGGCTTTTGCCCCTAGCATTATCTATTAAAATAACGGGGGTACCCAAATTTTTTGCGATATCTATATTTAAATCAAATTCGATAATACTACCGTCACTAGAAAAATCACTCCCTTCTACTAGAATAAAATCATACTGCTCTTCTAGCTGTTTGAACTTGGCTATAATAGTATCTAAAATATCGCCCTGCCTGCCATCGTTAAACATATCCACCACCTGACTTTGTGTTAAGGCAAAGGCGTCTTCCCTTTTAAGGTCTAAATCAAAATGAGATATTACAGTGTTGATATGGTTATCCACTTCTCCTTCCGCTACATCGTCAATAACAGGCCTGAAATAACCAACTCTGGCCATCTTACCTAACAAAAGTTGCATTAAACCGAGAACAACTAAAGATTTACCGCTATGGGATTCTAATGTGGCAACGTAAAGGGCTTTTGTCATTATTCGAAGGTACTGATTTGAACAACTAAAGATATGGTTTTTGCCATATTGAAATACAACAATCAACAGCTAAACATATACAAAAACTGACATGATTTTAGCCTAAAGGTTTATGGGGCAGAAAGGAATTATAATTCTACATAAAATATAGACTCATAAAAAGCTTTCAAAAATCTGCCGTTTCTCTTCTAAAGTAAACTCTTTGGAAGCAAACCATTCATGTATTTTAATTTTTTCATTTTCTATTTGGGCATTTCTAATGGCTTGTAAGGAAACGATATGCCAATGCGTTCCCTTTTTTCGGGAAACGGAGTAACCTACATCTTCTATGATATAGGATGGCTTAGGTCTATTCACCAATCGCACTCCATTTTTTAACACGGCCAAAGTTTCGGTAAGTGCCACAACCTCCGAAAAGGAATAGCGTGCAAAATCATCGAACCCATCTTTAGCAACATTATAGACTTTATCTCCTATCTTAAGTTTATCCATATATAAAAAAAATACTAAACTAAAAACAGTGTAGGGTTCTTGGAAGAAAGACCGCACTTACTTATTCACAAAATTTATAAACTTAAGATTTCTAGGTATTAGCCCATACCTTTCATGGTAAGCAAGGTAGTAGACCAGACAATAACCGACGAAAAGAATATGCCGATAGCGTTGGCCGCAAAAGCTTTTTTCTTCTCTATTTTGAACAAATAACTAGCAATACTACCTGCGTATACTCCAGTTCCTGGTACAGGGAGCATTACAAAAAAAATAAGGCCATAAAAGCCGTATTTTTTAATCTTATCTCCAGAGCCAACTTTTGCTTTTCTGGCCACGTATATAGCAGATTTCTTGTAAAAATCCCATTTAAGCATTGACTTGTTCAGGTATTTCAAAAAAAAGTGCATGATTGGGAATACCAATAAATTAGCCACAAAACATACTAGGAATACAGCATAACTATTCACCCCTTTAAGAAGACCATAGGGAATACCCACCTTAGCTTCTCCGAAAGGAGAAATGCTCCACAACGCAGCTATTATTAAATCTAGTATCACTACTGTATTTTTAAGAAGCCGTAAATTTAAGCTCCAAATCCATTAAAACGGCTTATAAAATCATAAATAATCATTAAAATAATTAGGTTAAAACCACTACCTTTCAAATACTTATTTTAGAGGTATCAGTACTTTCCTAACATACTGCTTAATTTGCTTCACATGAAAAAAAACAACCCTAGAAGGTCATTCTTAAAAAAAGCCTCTCTTACTACCGCTGCTATAACAGCATCACCTTTTATTCTTACTTCACAAGAGGATGAAAAAATTCTTCTTTCAAGAAAGTATGACACACTAAATTATACAGCAAACGACCATATAAATCTTGCATTGATAGGGGCTGGAATTCAAGGCATTTATGATACCAAAGCAGCCCTGGGAGTTCAAGGGGTTAAGCTAGTTGCAGCTTGCGACCTTTATCTAGGAAGGCTAGATAGGGCAAAAGAGTTATGGGGAGATGCCATCTTTGTGACGCAGGACTACAGAAAAATTTTGGAAAGAAAAGATATTGATGCCGTTATTATAGCAACACCAGATCATTGGCACCAAAAAATTACAATTGATGCGTTAAATGCTGGAAAACACGTCTATTGTGAAAAACCAATGGTACAAAAATTTGAAGAAGGCCAGGCGATTATAGAGGCTCAAAGAAAGAGCGGTAAAATATGTCAGGTAGGTAGTCAAGGAATGTCGTCCTTAGGAAACGAAAAAGCAAAACAATTGTATGAGGAAGGTGCCATTGGCGATATTGTTATGCTAGACATGTACAACGACCGTTATTCCGCAGAAGGAGCTTGGCAGTACCCCATTCCGCCAGATGCTAATGAAACCACCATAGATTATGATACATTCTTGGGCACAGCACCCAAGGTGCCTTATGAACTAAAGCGCTTTTTTAGATGGCGTAATTATCAAGATTATGGCACAGGAGTTGCGGGCGATTTATTCGTTCATGCCTTTTCCACATTAAACCATGTTATCAGTTCACACGGACCAAATAGGGCTTTAGCTACCGGAGGGCTTCGCTATTGGAAAGACGGCAGAGATGTACCCGATGTTACCATAACCCTTTATGATTACCCGAAAACAGCAACACACGCTGCTTTCAACGCCGCTTTTAGAATAAACTTTATTGCAGGAAACGGCGGTGGCGGCGGTTTTAAATTAATTGGCACCGAGGGAGAGATGGAGATAGGTCAGAATCAGGTTAAGCTAACCCGCTCAAAACTAGGAAAAATCCCTAGCAACTATTCCCTTGTTGCCTACACCGAGGAAACACAAAAAATAATACGACAAGGGTATGCCGATAAGAATCTGGAATCACGTGCAAACAATCTGTCTACAGGTACAACAACTTGGGAGGCCCCTAATAATTACAAGGGAGGTCATTATGACCATTTCAATAACTTCTTTACCGCTATCCGTTCGAACGGACAGGTAGTACAAGACCCTACTTTTGGCCTAAGAGCTGCGGGAGCGGCACTTCTTGCGAACGAGAGTTATTTTAAAAATAAGCCCATAGATTGGGACCCTACAAAAATGAAATTGATTTAGGCTTAAATCTTAAAGGTTACTACCGGCAAAACAGCATGATTGGCAACATCCTCGCCAATACTGCCAATAAAGAAGTGAGATAAGCCTTTACGGCCGTGTGTTGGCATTCCAATAAGATCTGCATTACTAATGGCAGCAAAATTGAGAATACCCTGTTCTACGTTATAATCGTTATAAATCGCTATCAACACATCATGACCAACAGTACTACAGAATGATGCTATTTTTTCTTGAATTTCCGCCGTACTTAAAAAATCATCTCCGGGAGTATTAATGTATACCAATTTCAATTCCGCTGAAAATATATTTGCTATATATTTGGCCCGTTGAAAAGCATGTATATTCTCCTCCTTTAAATCACAGGCAAAAACCATTTCTTTTGGATTAAACTGTTCCATCTTGGTTTTAATGACCATAACGGGAATATCTGAATGACGCACTACCTTTTCGGTATTTGACCCAACAAAGATTTCCTTTAGTCCATCGCTGCCCGTACTCCCCATCACAATTAAATCAGCATCATGATCTTGAGCTACTTGACTTATCTCACTAAACACCTTAAAATGTTTTATAATGGGAACGACCGTAACACGTTCTAAATAGCTTTTATCTAAAAAATCGCCTAATCGCTTTTCTGCTAGTTTTATTAAAAATACGGTCTGTTCTGGATGAAAGCCCTCACTAGAGGACAAAATAGCCTCGTTCAGCTCTAACATATGCAAGGCATAAATCGTTGCGTTATTCTTTTCTGCGATGCTGGCAGCTACCTGTAAGGCATTATCAGATTGGTCTGAGAAATCTATAGGAACAATTATGTTTTTCATCGATAGAAGGTTTAAGGTTAAATAGTCATAGAAAATAATCGGGTATCCGGTGTTTTCTCGTGAAGTTTTAGATCAAATGCCATACATATATTTCTAATGAAAGGTTTACCAGCTTGATTAACCTTAAGTTGCCTCGGAGTTATTTCTATCAGTCCATCTTTTTCTAGCTCTTTCAATTCATCTAGCACAAAAGGTAGGTCAGTAAAAAACATTTCCTCGTTAAACCATGACGTTTCAAAATTACACATGAGGTTAAGAATATGTTTTCTTATGACTTGATCTTCTTTAGTAAGAATATGACCTTTGAAAATGGGAATTACATCGTTAGCTACTAAATGTTGATATTCTTCCACACTCTTTACATTTTGAGCAAATCCGTACCAGCTATCGCTAATACTTGAAGCGCCTAAACCGATCATTAATTTTGTTTTAGATGCCGTATAACCCATGAAGTTTCTATGCAAGCGACCTTCCACTGAGGATTTATACAGACTATCCGATTTTAAAGCGAAATGATCCATGCCTACTTCCTCATAACCTAGGTAGCCAAGTAAGTTCTTACCGTCTTCATATTGCTTTCGTTTTTCTTCTGGCGATGGAAGGTCGGAATCCTTGTAGCCCCTTTGTCCATTACCCTTTAACCAAGGCACGTGAGCGTAGCTATAAAAAGCCAACCTGTCCGGCATTAAAGATTGGGTCTTAAGAATCGTTTTTGCTACATGCTCTATAGTTTGATGCGGTAGACCAAAAATAATATCATGACCAATAGAGGTATATCCAATTTCACGTGCCCAGTTCGTCACATGCTCCACATTTGCGAAGGGCTGTACTCTATTGATGGCTTTTTGTACAGTTTCATTATAATCTTGAACCCCATAACTTACACGTCTAAACCCTACATCGTATAATGCCTGTAAATGTTCCTTAGTGGTATTATTGGGATGCCCTTCAAAACTAAACTCATAATTTTCTGCTCTAGCTGCCTTTTTAAAAATTTCGTTTATGAGCAATTTTAAATTCTCTGGGCTGAAAAATGTCGGTGTACCACCACCTAGATGAAGTTCCTTGATCTTGGGCTTTTCTCCAAAGAGGTCCAAATAAAGAGACCATTCCTTTAAAAGCGATTTAATATAAGGTAACTCTACATCGTGTCTTTTTGTAATTCTCTTATGGCAACCACAAAACGTACACATATTCTCGCAAAATGGTAGGTGAATATATAAACTAATACCCTCCTTACTATTGGATTCGGTAAAACTTCTTTGAACTGATGCTGTCCATTTTTTTCCAGAAAACTCCTTTACATTCCAATAAGGAACAGTTGGATAACTAGTATATCGGGGGCCAGGAACATTATATTTTTGAACAAGACTACACATAAAACGCTTTTATTTTTCACAAAGCTATGGTCTTAGTCTATCAAAAAATATGATAAATGTCAGTATCCTTAATGTTACTTCAAAAATTGTATGTGGCGTGTTAAGTTCTGTTCCACCGAAATAAAAGATTCGATACCCTTTATACCCTCGATGGTAAGAATTTGGTCTTGGTAGACCGCGCGATAGTGTTGACTATCTTTTGCATGCATTTTTATAAAGATGTCGTACTTGCCAGTAACATGATGAATTTTTACAACTTCCTTCACCTTCATAAGATTGTTTATAACTTGCTTGTATTGTGTACTAATTATTAAATCTATGCCTAAAAAAACAGTAAACTTCCAATCCATTTTGGCATAGTCCACATTAAGGGTAGCCCCAATTATCAAACCCAGTTCCCTCATCTTTTTCATGCGGGAATGTACCGTTCCGGGAGAAATAATAAGTCTTTTGGCAACTTCCGTATAGGGCGTCTGCGCATCTTCTGTAAGAATGGACAAAATGCTAAAATCTAAGTTGTCTAATTTATTTTTCAATATTATCAAAATTTGCTTTCCATTTGAGGGGAGCTCTGCTTTTATCAATACCTATTTTGTTTAAAAAACCTCAATTATATTTCAACGCTATTACTAAAAGTAAATATAATTCAACGTTTATTAATTTTTAGTTATTATTTCATATTAAAAACCCCAATAAAGAAAGAATAACTCAATTTTTATCATATAAATTACATATTCAATAAAAATAATGTAATGTGAAATATTATCAGATGGGCAGTTTAATAAGTACAAGAAATCCAAAAATGACATATCGCCAAAAAAATGTTTCAAAAATGGCGATATGTTATATTTTAACCTGTGAAACTCAATAAAACATAGGGTTTACCAACACTGTCCATTTTATTTAATCCGCAACTCTCATTAATATTGTCTGTGCTAAAATTTACTTTTTGAAAGTGATTTTAACCAGATAAAAAAAGTGTCCGGAACTTTTCTTTTAAAACACACATAAACTCATTCCATGTAGAATGTTGTAATGGTATGAGCGGTGCGTGAATTTGAGTAATAACTAACTAAACCTCAATTATGAAGAAATCATTATTAGTTTCACTTTTTCTCCTTAGTGCCATACATATGGCATTTTCGCAGGAAATAACAATCTCTGGAAAGATATCAGATCAAACCGGTCCTCTTCCTGGAGTTAATATAGTAGTAAAAGGAACCACCACGGGAGCCATTTCAGATTTTGACGGAAATTATTCCATTAATGCTCCAAGCACCGGCACCTTGGTATTCTCCTATTTAGGATATGCAAAGAAAGAAGTCAATATTGGAGGCAGGACGACCATAAACACCACCCTTGAAGCCTCTGCAGAGCAATTAACGGAAACAATTGTTGTTGGGTCAAGAGGGCAAGCGCGAACCAAATTGGAAACTGCTGCTCCAGTAGATGTTATCAGTGTCAGTAAACAGGCCGTTAATATGCCACAATTGGACATTGCATCACTCTTGGTAGCATCCGCACCCTCCTTTACTGCGGTACAGTCTCAAGGTGGTGACCTTAGTGCATCCGTAAACCCACCTACTCTTAGAGGATTAGGGCCTAATCAGCTTTTAGTGCTGATAGATGGGAAAAGGAGACACAGTGGCGCGCAGTTGATAGCGTCACCGAACGGTTCACAGGCAAACTCGGTAGATTTGTCCTTTATACCACTAGATGCTATAGATCGTGTAGAAGTTTTGAGGGATGGAGCTTCAGCCCAATATGGTTCTGATGCCATAGCTGGTGTAATGAATTTCATTACCAGAAAAGGAACCAATAGATTTACGGCAAATTATACCGCAGGTTTCTATTCTAACACTACGCCTAACACCGAGGGAACCAGTATTAGTGAGTCTGACCAGGCTTTATTGGATGATAATGGAGGTGTTGACGGTATAACCCATCAATTAGGTGCAAATTATGGAGTATCCTTTGAGAATGGAGGCTATCTTAACGTATCAGGTACTTACAGGCAAAATGAAATAGCAATCCGCCCTAATATTAGTGGATCTACACCTTACGGAGATTCATATCTGAACAATGAAAGAACGGATGAACGGGGCAATATCATCATTACCAACCCAGAGCTATTGGCCGCCCAAGCTGCTGGGAATACAGCTTTGGCCGCTGAACTTCAGACAAATGATGGTCTGCTTTCAGCAAGAGGCCTTACCGCTAGAGATATTTCTACCTTTGCTGGACTGCCCGCCAGCCAGTTGGGTGTAGTAAATTATAGTTTGGCATTACCCTTATCCGCTGACTCGGAAACCAGTTTCTACTCTTTTGGAGATTTCGGATATAAAAATTCAGACCTTCTAAGCTGTTTTTACAGAAGACCGGCACAGACAGATCGTTTCAACTTTGACCTGTATCCCAATGGGTTTAGACCTCAGATGGTAAATACTCAGACCAATATAGGATTCACTGCGGGTATCGAAGGGAAACTTGGAGATTGGGATTTCGATTTCAGTAACACATACGGTAAAAACAAACAAGTTTATACTCAGTTCAATACTTTTAATGCCAGTCTACAGTCAGAATCGCCTACAGAGATGGATCTTGGCACGCATAGCTTTTTTCAGAATACGGCCAATTTTGATATGAGCAAGTACTATGATGATTTTCTTTCTGGATTGAACATCGCTATTGGAGCTGAATTTAGAGTTGAGAATTATATTATAGAAGCTGGTCAACCAGAGAGTTTTGAGGCAGGCGATGCCGGCTTATTCACTGCAACAGAGGATAACCAAGCCCTTATTGGACCAGATGGTTTTCCTTTGACTGATTTGAATGGGAATCCTATTCTTGGCGACGATGGTAATGCATTAGTGCTTCCCTTTGGAGGCGTTAGTTCTTTTCCTGTCCATCAGCACAGTCCAAATTCTCAGTGTTTTAGAGGGTTTGCGCCTGAAAATGAAGCCAATGAATTTAGATCGGTTACAGCCCTTTATTTGGATACGGAACTTGACGTGACCGATAAGTGGTTCGTAAGCGGAGCTTTGCGAACGGAACAATACACAGATTTTGGTGGCGTTTTCACTGGGAAGTTCGCCACACGTTATAAAATTACGGATAACTTTGCTGTCAGAGGTTCGCTTAGTTCGGGATTCAGGGCCCCATCCCTACAAGAGCTTAACTATTCGCATACTTTTACCTTTTTCGTTGATTTGGTACCGTTTGATGGCACCGTATTTCCTAATGGGAGTTCCGCTGCACAGGCGATTGGTATTACAGCTCTTCAAGAAGAAAAATCCACAAACTTTGGCGTAGGTTTTACTGCAAAACTTTTCAATAAAATAGACCTAACCGTAGATTATTTTGATATACAGATTTCGGACCGTTTGTTTGACACCGGGAATTTCAGTGCTACCGATGCTCCGGCTTTAGAACCGATTATTGGTTCAGGTTTGGCCAGCTTTCGAATAAACGGAGGTGATATCAGCACAAAGGGTCTTGAAGTTGTAGCAAATTATAATGAGCGTATTGGTGATGGATTGTTAGGTGTTATGTTCTCAGGAACTTTTATGGACAGAACTTTTGAGGGAGCCAACATTCCTAATTTAAACACGGTTCTTTCAGATGAAGATCTTGAGGCCAGGTATATAGATAGAGCGGTAATAGGACAATACGAGGTTGGCAACCCGAACACGACCATGATTGCTTCTGTGTCTTATTCCCTAGGAAGATGGTCTGCCAATTTAAGAGGCACTTATTTTGGAGAAGTATCCCGTCTTGATGATGGTTTAGGCACCCTAGTGGACGAAAATTTTCCTGATGCGGGATCTCAAGGATTTTCAGATCAAACATTTTCGGCTCAGTTCGTAAACGATATTGGCGTAACCTATCAATTTTCGGAAAACTTAGCTTTCACCCTTACAGGTCAAAATATTTTTAATCAATATCCTGATATACGAAGACAAGAGGAAAGAGGCTTTCTACTCTATAATGGTGGACAGCAAGGTGCGCTAGGCGCTTTTTATTCAGCAAGAGCAACATTTAGTTTCTAAAACAATAGTATGATATTCAAAAATAAAAATATTATGAAAACCTATATAACAAGAATAATTTTAGTGGTAGTTGTATTGTCCGTTGCTACTTCCTGTGATTTAGAGCGACTAGAATCAGCTCAAGAGGTTGCTCCTGGCGGAGGCACCTTGGATACATTTACGGCCTATACCATAGATTCTACCGACCCAGATGGGTCAAATGTAAATGGAAGAATAGTTTTTTGGGAAACCAGCTTAAACCAAACGCTCGTGCAAATCTCGCTATTCAATACCATACCCGGTACTTTACATCCCGCATTGGTTTTAGATGGCGCTGTTGAGTCGGCGGGTGCTACAATGCTGACCTTAGATGACGTATCCGGTGATACAGGTGAGCTAAATAACAATAAGCTTTTTTTAATAGCCGATACCAACTTTTATGATTCGATATTAACTATGGATTCGCATATTAACATTTACCTCAGTGAAACGGACAATACCATTGTGGCGTCTGGAAATTTAGGAGTTAATGCGGATCCAGTAGATTCAAATTAGAATTTTTAACTTAAATATAGCACATAATGAAAACAACAGTAAACAGAAGAGATTGGCTTAAAAGAGGCGTTCTCACTGCTGCCGGAGTAATGGCAGCACCTTATTTGACCTATGGAGCATTTCCGTCGCAACCTATTAAAATGGATGCGCAAGGAAATATTCCTTACACTCCATTTTTTAAGGAGTATTTACCGTATGCACCTGCAGAACCTATTGAGTTGGCTGCAAAAATAAATGCCAACGAAAATCCTTATGGACCGTCTCCCATGGCTGTTGATGCCATGCAAAAATATGCTCCAATGGGCAACCGTTACGCCTGGAAGGAATTATACCAACTAATGGATAAAATTGCCTTGGAAGAGGGTGTAAAGCAAGATAATATCATGATGGGTCCTGGATCATCCGATCTTTTGGAAAAGACCGCTATGGTATTCTTTAAAGACGGAGGGAACATTGTTTCCGCTGATCCAGCATACATGTCCTTGATTAAAGTTGCAGAGGCAACCGGAGCAACTTGGAAACCGGTAAAACTAAAGAATGATTGGTCTCACGATTTAGCAGCTATGGAAGCCGCTATTGATTCTGACACCAAATTAGTATACATCTGTAATCCAAATAACCCAACAGGAAGCATGACCGATCATGCAGAACTAGTGGATTTTTGTTCCAGGGTTTCGGCAAAAGTTCCAATTTTTGTTGATGAAGCATATTTAGGCTTCCTAGAGGACGGTGCTAAAAAAAGTATGGTATCCCTGATTAACGAAGGTAAGAACGTAATCATTGCACGTACTTTTTCTAAAATTCAGGGAATGGCAGGTTTACGCGTAGGTTATGTAGTTGCTCAACCAGAAACCCTAGAAGTCATTCAAAAAGTTACTCGCGGCGGTATGGGTATCACCTTACCATCCGTATATGCAGCAATGGCTAGTATGGATGATGTTGCTTTTAAGAACAAATCAAGAACATTGAACAAAGAATGTAGAGAATATGTTTACGCAAACCTAAAGCGCATGGGCTTCGATTACGTGCCATCTTCTACAAGCTTTATATTATTCCCAATTGAAATGGAGGGTAAACCCTTCTTAGAAAAAATGACTGCCTTAGGTGTTGGGGTCAGGGCGTTTGAAATCTATAATAAGAACTGGTGCAGAGTAAGCATGGGTACTATGGATGAAATGAAGCTGTTTACAGCTGCCCTTGAAAAAGTGCTAGTTTAAGTTTGAATTAGCCCTGGAGTTGGATTTTTTAGATAATTGCTCGGTAATCATCTTTTATTCAGCTCCTTAGGGCTATTCTATTAGCTTTCTTCCTAAACAATTAAATATCCTTTATATCTATAATCTTATGAACTTTGCACTTCAAAAAACTTTAGAACTTCTTATAATTATTGGGTTAGGACTTCTTTTGCAAAGGAAAGTAGCAAAGCAAGATTTAAAGGGAGTTAAGGTACTAATCCTAAGTGTTGCCCTTCCTGCGACCATTTTTGTTGCCTTGTTAAAAATAGAATTAAAAGGCACGCTATTAATTTTTCCCATACTGGCATTGACCTTTAACCTTCTGATGCTTTTAGCATCTAAATACTTACTTTCGGTCACCCTTCCGATTAAGGAAAATGCAAAAAAGCGTACCTTAATGATGCTCCTGCCATCATTGGCGCCAGGACTATCCTGTTTTCCTTTCATTGTGGTGTATTTAGGAGATGACTCCTTAGCCTTAGCCGCGATTGCAGATGTAGGAAATAAAATATTCGGTCTTATTCTTTTGTACATGCTTGCTATGCATTGGTACCAATTAAGGGCACTAAAAGATAAAACCACCTCAACAAAAAGCAAGATGAAAAGTCTTATAATGTCCCTACTTAATGAACCCATTAACATAGTAATTGTATTAGGACTCATAATGTTGGCTGTTGGGCTTAACTTATCATCACTACCTAGTTTTCTTGAAAATACCGTACTTAGCATGAAAGTACTAATGACACCTTTGGTTCTGTTGTTTATTGGAATGGCCGTGCGTATTAAATCTGGCGAATTCGGCGTAATTATAAACATGTTAATCCGAAGAGCTGGACTTACCTTTTGCCTTTCCAGTATTTTTGTTTTTCTATTTCCCTCTTTAACCCCAGCACTTATTTTATTACTAGTAGTTTTTCCTCAAAGTTCTTGTAGTTTCTGGCCTTTTGCCCATATGAGTGCCATTAACGCCATGGAGGAGAGAGATGAACATCCGGAACCTACTTTTGATATAAATTTTGCGGTCAATGTACTAGCCTGCTCTTTGCCTTTCTCAACTATATTGATAATCGGAATTTTTTCTTTCAGTGATTTCTTTATCAGCGCTCCTACTTTATTTGGTATAGGTCTGGCTGCACTAGGAATTTCATATGCGCCACATATTCTTAAGTCCAAAAGCTTTTTAAGGGACCGGGAAAAAGAAAAGTTTGATTCGCCAATTATCGAATCAGAACTAAAAATTGTGGAAAATGATCAAAATAAAGAGTAATCGATGAGGTGAAAACCAGTTAATTCTGCATTATGTCAATATGCCTCCTTCATCCATTTATAGGGCTTACGATTAATCCATAAGCCTCTAGTAAAGTCTGGAAAATCTTGAGGCTCCCCATTATTGGCAATAGAAAGCTCGGAAAGTGGAGTTACGGCACTCCACGCTGCCGCATCATAAGCATCCATGGGGGGAGCTATATTTGCTTTTGCGGACTCCACAAAAGAATTCAACACAAAAAAATCCATACCACCATGGCCTGCATCCAAAGCATATTCACCGTATTTTTTCCATAAAGGATGATCATACTTATTCAACCAGTCAGTAGCTTCATCCCAACGATGTGGTTCTGATTTACCCTCCACATAGATTCTATTTCCATCAACCTCCCATAATCCATTGGCCCCTTGCACCCTGAACCCTAAGGAATAGGGTCTGGGCAAATTACAATCGTGCGTTATGATTATCGTTTCTCCGTTTGCTGTAGCTATCGTAGTCGTAATAACATCACCTTGTTTAAACTTGACCTTGGCATTGGGATGATCTTCACCTCCAACTTGTAAGACATAATTATGTAAACCAATGGCTTTAGTAGAATTGGAAGTTAGCGACATAAACCTATTACCACGATTTATATCTGCCATTACGGCAATTGGACCTAAGCCGTGCGTAGGATATACATCAGCATTTCTCTTCACAGAATGATTGGTACGCCATTTAGATTCTGAAATTCCTTTTTTTCCAAATTCCGCCCCTCTACCATAGGCGGTTTTTCCATCATTGAATTTCACGTGACGTAAATCATGTTGATACCCGCATCTAAAATGCACCAGTTCGCCAAAAACATTCGCTTTAACCATATTAAGGACGGCTAAGATGTCCCTTCTATAATTTACGTTCTCTAAAATCATCAAATGTGAGCCCGTTGCCTCGTGTGTATTCACCAAATCCCAACATTCTTCCATGGTGTTCGATGCAGAAACCTCAACACCTGTATATTTACCCGCTTTCATTGCATCTACTGCCATACGTGTATGCCATAACCAAGGTGTAGAAATAATAACGGCATCTACTTCTTTCAAATCCAAAAGGTTTCTATAGTCATAATCATTAGCTCCGAATATTTGAGGCACTTTTGCTCCAGATTTTGAAATTAAATCCTTGGCTATGGTAATCCTGTTAACGTCTATATCACAAATAGCAACAATATTAACATCTTTTCGAAGTAATAAGTTTTGAAGATGGTTAGTTCCTCTTAGCCCTACTCCAATCAGCGCTACGTTTAACCTATCCGCCGGACTATAAAGTTTGGTCGCAAAGCTTGGAACCGCAAATAAGCCTGCGCTTGCGATTGATGTATTTTTAATGAAATTTCGTCTCGTAGCCATATCAAAAATAGTGTTGTTGGTTTCAATTAGTAAATTATGAAAATTAGGTACCCTTTTAAAAAGATTACCTTAATTTCTTTACCGTACAACTAAAATACAATCTACTTAACACAGCAATTCTTATTTTTGCGACCTAAATCAATAACCATGACACTACTTTTAATGGCTGCCGGAAGCGGTAGTAGATATGGAAAATTAAAACAGTTTGACGAGTTAGGGCCAAAAGAGGAATTCCTTATGGAATTTGCTATTTATGATGCTATCAAAAATGATTTTGAACAAATTGTAGTAATTACCAAAGCAGAGAATGTTACTTTTTTAAAGGACTACCTTAGCGAGCGTCTTCCTGAACATGTAAAACTTGATGTTTTAGCACAAGAGATTACAGACCTACCCTCTGGAGTTACCTTTACCGGAGAACGCAAAAAACCTTGGGGTACGGCACATGCGGTATGGACTGCCAGAGATGTGGTCAAAGGACCTTTTGTAGTAATTAATGCTGATGATTTTTACGGTCAGGCTGCTTACAAAAAAGCTGCTGATTTCATGAAATCTGATGATAGTGCCTATTCTTTATTAGGATATACGCTAAAAGACACGCTGTCCGAACATGGCTCAGTTTCAAGAGGTGTTTGTAAAGTTTCTGGGGACAATCTTGTCTCTGTAGAAGAACGTTTAAAGCTTGTACAAAAAGGCGATGTGGTATTAGACGAAGATTCTGAACTAGAATTTACGGGAGAAGAGCAAGCCAGTATGAATTTTTGGGTGTGTAGACCATCAATTTTTGATAAGATAGAATCAGAATTTAGAGCATTTCTAAAGGACGAAGACCGTATTGCGAATAGCGAGTTGTACCTGCCTTTTATGGTACAAGAAATGCTACAAGCCAAGGAAATAGAAGTTAAATGCATTCCATCTGGTGGAGATTGGTTTGGTGTTACTTATGCCAGTGACAAAGAAAAGGCCATGGAAAGTCTTTCTAGCAAGACCAAGCAAGGACAGTATGTTTCCCCCTTATGGAACTAAAAAATAGTAATTATACCCTAGAAGAATTACGCATTGTTCTAGGGTATTTTTCTATCGATGTAACTTCCTTTCATCTAAAGGTATTAACCGCTGGTTATATAAACGATACCTTTTTGGTATCCCGTTCAGACAAACCCTTATATATTCTACAACGTATTAATCACGATATTTTCGAAGATATTGATGGTTTAATGCAAAACGTATCAAGCGCTCTTAAGGTGCTCAAAGCAACTGATTACGCACAAATAATCATGGTCTCAACAACATCTGGCAACTACCATGTTAAAGCTTTTGATGGGTACTGGCGTTTAATGACTTTTATTCCGAACAGCACCACATTTAATACGACTACTAAAGAATATATTGCGTATGAAGCGGGGCGAATAATTGGAAAATTTCATGCCTTGCTACAACATGAAAATCCTATGGAATATGCGGATACCATTCCTAATTTTCATAATCTATCTCACAGGTCCGTAGCGTTTAAGGATGCCCTAAGAGATGCTGATCCATCAAAATTAGAAATAGCCGATGCCGCTATCAAATATGCAAAAAGCACTTTACAAAAACTAAAGACTATTCCCGTTGACAAACTTACGTTGCGTGTTTGCCATAATGATACCAAATTAAATAATATACTTTTCTCCAAGGAAACGAATAAGGCGCTTGCCCTTATTGATTTGGACACTATTATGAAGGGATATTTCTTTTATGATTTTGGAGATACCGTACGCACTATTGTGAATACCGCGCCTGAAGACGAGCAGGACCACAGTAAAATAACATTTAATCTTAACCTCTTGGAATCTTTCGTAAAAGGGCTCTCTAGCAATTCATCTTTCCTAACAAAAGCAGAATTAGCATCCTTGCCATTAGGAACTGTTTTTATGCCCTTTATCCATGGGTTAAGAGCTTTGACAGATTATTTGAACAATAATAAGTATTACAAAGTCTCCTATGAGAATCAGAATCTGGACCGCTGTAAGAGTTTATTTGCTTTTTCAGAAAAAGCGTGGGCAAATCAGAAAGAAATACAGGATATTTTAGCGAACTATTTTCCAGAATTATTAGCGTAGTGGTAACTGAAAAATTAATGATTTTCTTTTTTTAACAAAGCGCTAACCCAACGATTTATCGGCTTAAGACCAATACAAACTAAAAAGAGTCCGATTAATTAAAATCAGACTCTTTTACGAGAACACTATATGAAAATGAAAAATTATAATTCGTTTTAATTACATAGTAAAAGTACCTCCTTGCTCTCCAGTTTGAAACAAATTGTTGTAAACTATAGCAAAATTGTGGTGAAAACTATATTTGATGTTATTTACACGTTTTATTCTCAGAAAATAAACCGCATAAAAAAGCCGATGCTCCCATCGGCTCTAACTAACTCAAAAAATAAGAACGTATGTTCCAAAGAACAGCTCAAAAATAATTCGTTCTCTTTGGTTATATGTTAAGGCAATTTGAGGAATATGTTATTTTATTTAAAGGCCTGATGACCTGTGATATCTGCACCGGTAATAAGAAGGTGAATATCATGTGTTCCTTCATAGGTGATAACACTTTCTAAATTCATCATATGGCGCATTATACTATACTCGCCTGTAATTCCCATACCTCCAAGCACCTGCCTTGCTTCACGGGCAATTTTTATAGCCATATCCACATTGTTCCGTTTTGCCATGGATATTTGTGCCGTAGTAGCCTTACCCTCATTTTTTAATTGACCTAAACGAAAAGCAAGTAACTGTGCTTTTGTGATTTCAGTTATCATCTCGGCCAGTTTTTTCTGTTGCAGTTGCATAGCGGCAATGGGTTTCCCAAACTGTACCCGTTCTTTGGCATATCGCAAAGCCGTATCATAACAATCCATAGCAGCACCAATAGCTCCCCAAGCAATTCCGTACCTAGCAGAATCTAAACATCCTAAAGGAGCTCCAAGTCCGGTTTTATTGGGCAACAAGTTTTCCTTTGGTACTTTAACGTTATCAAAAATAAGTTCTCCCGTAGCAGATGCTCTAAGCGACCATTTGTTATGAGTTTCTGGAGTTGAAAAACCTTCCATTCCTCTTTCCACGATTAAACCGTGTATTCTACCTTCTTCATTTTTGGCCCATACTACTGCAATGTCAGCAAACGGGGAATTAGATATCCATAGCTTAGCGCCGTTTAAAAGATAATGGTCGCCCATATCCTTATACTTTGTCTCCATCCCTCCCGGGTTTGACCCGTGATTAGGTTCTGTAAGACCAAAACAGCCCATCATTTCTCCGCTAGCTAATTTTGGCAAGTATTTTTTACGCTGCTCTTCAGTACCGTAGGTAAAAATCGGATACATAACTAGAGAGGATTGTACAGAGGCTGTAGATCGTACACCGCTATCTCCACGCTCTATCTCTTGCATGATAAGACCATAACTTATTTGGTCCAAGCCCGCACCTCCATATTCAACCGGAATATAGGGACCAAACGCGCCAATTTCGGCAAGACCGCCAATGATTTGATTTGGAAAAGCCGCCTTTTGCGCATATTCCTCAATAATAGGAGAAACAGCTCTTTTTACCCACTGGCGTGCAGCATCTCTTACGAGAAGGTGCTCTTCTGAAAATAAGTCGTCCAAGTTGTAATAATCAGGAGCTTCAAATAGGTCAGGTCTCATAATCAATATTTTTATCAAAGGTAATTAAAGAAATATAACGATTAAAAACACTATTGTTACATTTTTAAATAAAATGCTTTGGTGAGTTCTGTATACTCCAACGTGTATTCGTGCCTTTTTATTTCAATATTCAGAGCTTTAATAACAGGATTTGTCTTCTTAAAACTAAGCTCGAGCAAAGACCTTTTAAATGGAGAAGTGACCTTACCCCTTACATGAAGTATACGCTTAGGGTATAAGCCGTAATTCAAAGCCAACGCTAAAAAATTATCTTCTTCCCTAAATGGAATTACAACCGAGAAGATACCGGTAGGAGATAGTAGTTTTGGAATACTAGCCAACAACTCATCAAAAGGTAGGGCACTATTTTGTCTTGCTTTATCCCTGGAGCTGTTTCCACTGGAAACATCTTCCGTGTAAAATGGCGGATTAGAAATAATTAAATCATAAGGTGCCTCAATTTCATCGACCATTTCATCTAAGCCGGCATGATAGCAGAAAAGACGGTCTCCCCAAGGTGAGGCTTCAAAATTTTCTACACATTGCTCATAGGCGTCTTCATCAATTTCTATGGCATCTATAGTTTCCGCATTACTTCTCTGAGCTAGCATAAGTGCAATAAGCCCGGTTCCTGCTCCGATATCCAAAATAGACATAGGATTATTATCTAATGAGGTCCATGCACCGATCAACACGCCGTCCGTACCAATTTTCATGGCACAACGATCTTGATGAACAGCAAACTGTTTAAAATAAAATGGCTTACTCATTCTAACTGTCCTGCCATTCTAGTTTCAGAACCTTCTAAATCCAATAAGGCATCTCCCAAACGAAAACGCATATCGTTGGCCAATAGCTTAATTTCGTTTACGATATCTGGATTTTGCTCAGCCACATTTTTGGTTTCACTTTTGTCACTCACCAGGTCATAAAGTTCAATTTCCTCCATATCAATCATTCTATAATCTCCGGGAAGGCCATCCGCACCTAGCTCTTGACCGTTCATAGTCCTGTAGCGATGTGGAAAATATAATTTCCATTTTCCATAACGTACGCCAAAAAGTTCATTGACCCTATAATAAAAGAAATAAGCCTCTTGAGGACTCTTGTTTTCTTCACCTGTTAAAAGTTTCCATACGCTTTTACCGTCAATAACAGTGTCAGGTAAGGGAGCTTTGGTCTCTTCTGCAATCGAAGGCAAAATATCTATTGCCATTACAGGAATATCTATTGTTTTACCTGCAGGAATAGCCTTAGGGTATTTAATGATAAAAGGTTCTCGCTGGCCACCTTCCCAAGCAGTTCCCTTGCCTTCTCTGAGTGGAAAAGCACTACCGGCGTGATTTCCATAAGATAACCATGGGCCATTATCCGACGTAAAAATGACTATGGTGTTCCTTTCTAAATCGTTCGCCTTTAATTCATCCATTATCTGACCAACAGACCAATCGATCTCCATAATCACATCACCATAGAGTCCTCTATCAGATTTACCTTTAAATTTATTCGAAACAAATAAAGGCACGTGTGGTTGCGGATGGGGAACATACAAAAAGAAAGGATTATCCTTATTCTTTTTAATGAAGGAAACACTGCGTTCCGTAATTTGAGTGGTTAATTGTGATTGTTCCTCCAAGGTATCTATCACCGTCTCGTTCTCATATAAGGGTAAGTCGGGAAAATTAAAAATAGGACCTTGTTGTGGATGATAGGGCCACATATCATTAGAGTATGGAATACCAAACCACTCATCGAAACCATGTCTAGTGGGCAAAAACTTTTTATGGTGCCCCAAATGCCATTTTCCATAAATTGCCGTGGCATATCCTTTTGCTTTTAACATTTCTGCCAAAGTAGTTTCCGAAGCATTAATACCATGTGTATTACCAGGACCTAAAGCATTATGGATACCGATACGATTAGGATAGCAACCGGTCAAAATTCCCGCTCTAGAAGCTGAACAAACCGCTTGTGCGGCATAATAACTTGTTAGTATTGTACCTTCTTTTGCCATCCGATCTAAATTCGGCGTTGCAATATCAGTAGCGCCAAAAACACCAACATCGTTGTAGCCTTGGTCATCCGTAAAAATGAGTATTACATTTGGAGGCCTATCTATGGTTTCTTTCTTGGCTCTCCTGTCCGCACAACTCATCATTAACCCTGTAAAAAAAGCTAAAGCTAGCGCACAGAAAAGGAATGTGCTTCTTAATTTTATAGTTTTATTCTGCATTGAAATTTGGTAATATTCTACTTTTTGCGTTGGTCAGATAGCTCCTACCAATTGTATATCTCATTCCCCCTATTTCAACGCTATTCCCTTCAACAACACTTACCTTATCTATAGCTATGGTATACGAACGATGAATTCGCAAAAAGAGGTCTGATGGTAGTTCATCCGTAAAACTACTTAACGTTCTATGTATAATGAACTTTGCCGTTGGGGTAATAATTCTTATATAGTCCTTTAAGCTTTCCACTACCATAATTTCATCCAGATAGACCTTTTGAAGTTTTTTCTTATCTACCTTAACAAAAATACTTGGTTTTTCCTTCTTCCTAGTGCTATTTGTTGCACACGCTACTTGTTTTAAACCAATAATTCTATCTATAGATTTTAAAAACCTAGGGAGAGAAATGGGCTTGACCAAATAGTCAATTGCCTCTAATTCGAAACTCTTCAATGCATGTTCTTCATGTGCTGTAGTCATTATTACAAAAGGCTTCTTATGTAAGGTACTTAAGAATTCTAATCCATCTAAATAGGGCATATTAATGTCTAAGAACATAATATCTATTTCATTGTCCCTTAAATAAGAGGAGGCGTCCATGGCATTGGAAAAAGTTGTGACCAACTCCAGTTCCTTTACTTGTAAAATATAGTTCTTTAATACATTAATTGCCAAGGGTTCGTCATCTACTACAATCGCTTTTAAATTCATATAACTTTCAGTTTAAGAATTACATTAAACATTTGATCTTCCTCAAAAATCGACAAATCATAATCACTGTCATCATATCCAAGCTCTAACCGTTTTTTTACGTTAGACAGTCCTATACCTCCCGATCTCGTGGGAAAGTTGGTAGCTCTATCTGCATTGGGTATATTATTGGATATTTTAAAGGTCATTTGTCCATCTTCAACTTCAAGGTTGATATTAATTTTCATTTGACCTATATTTTTACTGGCACCATGTTTAAAACAATTTTCCACTAATGGTACCAAGAGCATTGGAGCTATACTACACCCATTTAGATTGCCAGAAATATGAATATCAATTTTCAAGGTATCATCAAACCGAATCCGTTCCAAGTCAATATAATTCTGAATACACTCTATTTCATTGGTTAAGTCCTGTCTTCTTTTCTTGGTAGCATACAAAAGGTATCGCATTAATTCGGATAACTTTAAGATTACCTCTGGTGCTTTATCAGATTTTTCTAGTGTTAGCGAATAAATGTTGTTTAAAGTATTAAAGAAAAAATGTGGTGAAACCTGTGACCGTAAGAATCTTAGTTCGGTCTTTAATTGTCTTCGTTCCAAATCATGTAATTTACTACTTTCCCTTAACCAGTCTATCGTTAATTTTATGGCAGTAAAAAAAGACATCACATAGACCTCCCCAATCATAGTAGTTACAGAATAGGCGAAGGTTATGCTATTGGTTTCCTCCTGTCCTTCTGGCATAACGTCATTACTAACCAAGTAATAAGTAAGGTTAAACTTCACAAGCAACATTATTACCAAGGATCCAAAAATCCCTAAACCATATAGCAAATACTTTTGTTTATAGACGAATTTGGGCATTAGATAATAGACGTTGAAATAGGCAAGCATCATATGTATCGGAAAACCGATAAGATTGGTCTTTAAGGAATAAAGAAAGTCATTATGAATACTACTCCACCTTACCGTATTAAAAATGAAATACACCAACCAAAAAACGATATGATGCCAATATTTAATTCCATAATTAGACGAGGAATTCGTTTTACCCAAAAATTCGCCTATCTTATTATTTGTGTTCATTAAAGCTGTTCTACCGGGTTTTTTTGACGTTTAGCACTAGCAGAGGGTTGTTGGTCTAATTTTATTCTACTTGAGAGGAAATTTCCCAACATTTTAAAATTATTTACTCTCAATACATTCCAAAACCATCGACAATATCTTAGACTAAAGTACTCAAAAACCTAAGATAAAAAAGTATAACCAACAGAATGAACATTATTGATGCTCTTATTATATTTCTCTATGTGCTGCTCACTTTGGCTGTGGGAATATGGGTATCAAAAAAAGCATCTAAAGGTCTAAAGTCATACTTTCTTGGTGGCAATAACATTAAATGGTATTACCTAGGATTAAGTAACGGATCTGGCATGTTCGATGTCTCGGGAACCGCTTGGATGGTAGGCTTACTTTTCCTCTATGGCGCCAAAAGTTTCATGTTCATGTGGTTATGGCCCATCTGGAACCAGATTTTTATAATGATGTTTCTCGCAGTTTGGATACGGCGTTCCAATATCATGACAGGTTCGGAATGGATTCTAACAAGGTTTGGAGATGGTAAGGCAGGCAGAGCCTCACATAGTATCGTAGCTGTTTTTGCCATCGTTGCAGCTGTAGGTTTCATTGCTTACTTTTTTGAAGGTATAGGAAAGTTCATGACCGTAATACTCCCATGGGATTTGGCCTTGGAAATAGGAAGTTCCGTACTTTTAAATTCAGAGCAAAGTTACGCCCTAATAATTATTTTTTTGACCACAATATATACTGTTAAAGGAGGTATGTTCTCTGTAGTAGCTACGGAGGTTCTTCAATACGGGATTATGGTCATTGCTGGTATTCTGGTCGCAGGATACGCTTTTTTTACCGTAACGGACGTTGAAATCAACACCATTATTTCCACAGAATGGAAAAACGTCTTTTTTGGAGCACAGCTAGAAACACATTGGAGTGAACAGTTTCAAGCATTTAATAATCTAATAGATTCCGAAGGTTACAAAATGTTCGGTGCCTTAATAGGAATGACACTCTTCAAAGGTTTCTTTGCAAGTGTAGCTGGACCAACACCAAGTTACGACCTTCAAAGAATTTTGTCTACTAAATCCGTTAAAGAAGCAGCTTATATGAGTGGTTTCACGAATCTGGTACTTTTTATTCCAAGGTATCTTTTAATTGCTGGCATAGTAGTCATCGCCCTGGTGTTTCTTGGTCCTGAAATGGCCGCAAATCCTAATTTAAGTGGTGCCGATTTAGAGATTATTCTTCCCAAGGTTATCAATAATCATATTCCTGTAGGTATCAAGGGGCTTCTTTTGGCAGGACTTTTGGCCGCATTTATGTCAACATTCTCTGCATTTGTAAATGCAGGACCTGCATACATTGTAAATGACATTTACAAGAAATATTTT
Organism: Maribacter sp. R77961; assembly: GCF_044594925.1. Lineage (GTDB taxonomy): Bacteria > Bacteroidota > Bacteroidia > Flavobacteriales > Flavobacteriaceae > Maribacter. The sequence goes on from NZ_CP138991.1 coordinate 2,642,942, forward strand.
AAACCTACAGCAACAGATAAACACTATATTAAAGTAAGCCATATTGCATCCTTTCTTGTGGTTGTTCTTGGAGTTTTCATGGGCTTCTTCGCAGACTCCATAAATTCATTGACATTATGGATTACGAGTGCACTTTTCGGAGGTTATGTTGCTTCCAATTTCTTAAAATGGATATGGTGGCGCTTTAATGGTTGGGGTTATTTTTGGGGCATGTTGGCAGGTCTATTAATTGCTACCTTACAATTTGTGCTTGATCAAAACAAGGCCAACTTAGCAGAAGACTCCTTACTATTTGACCTTTGTAACGTGCACGCTATCTATTTGTTTCCAATTATTTTTGGATTTTCTCTTTTGGGCTCTTTTTTAGGTACTTTTCTAACACAGCCAACAGATTTAAATGTCCTCAAATCTTTTTACAAAAGCGTGAGACCCTGGGGTTTTTGGGACCCTGTTCTTAAAAGAATAAAACAAGATGGTGAAGAAATAGAATCGAACAATAGGTTCTATTGGGATATGATGAACTGTGTTATTGGTATCCTTTGGCAATCCAGCATGATTGTACTACCTGTTTATTTTATGATACGAGATTATCCCAAAGCTCTTATTGCATTACTGGTATTTTTAGGTACTTCCTTAATACTTAAATACACCTGGTTGGATAACATCAGAAAAATGCCAGATTAAAGACAGCCCAATTAATTATATTTTGAATTAATCCTAAAACGTAAAGCATAGTGAATTCTATTCCATGGCAAGAAAAACCAAAAGAACATACTGAAGTTCTTTGGAGGTATAGTGAAAATCCTATAATCAAAAGGGACGCCATACCCACATCCAATAGTATTTTCAATAGTGCGGTAGTACCTTTTAACAAAGGTTTTGCAGGAGTCTTTAGATGCGATAACAAAGCTGTTCAGATGAACATATTTGCAGGTTTTAGTTCGGATGGTATCAATTGGGACATTGAACACCGACCCATCAATTTTAAAGAAGGTAATACCAATATGATTGCTTCTGATTACAAATATGATCCACGGGTAACTTTTATTGAAGACCGCTATTGGATAACTTGGTGCAATGGATATCATGGACCAACGATAGGTATTGGATATACTTTTGATTTTAAAGAATTTTATCAATGTGAAAATGCCTTTTTACCCTTTAATAGAAATGGAGTATTATTTACAGAGAAAATAAATGGAAAATTTGCGATGTTGAGCAGACCAAGCGACAATGGCCATACACCATTTGGTGACATCTATGTAAGTTATAGCCCAGATATGAAGTACTGGGGAGAACATAGATGTGTAATGAAAGTAGCCCCGTTTACTGAGAGTGCCTGGCAATGCACAAAGATAGGGGCTGGCTCTGCACCCATTCGAATCAAAGAAGGATGGCTCATATTTTATCACGGTGTTATAAACACGTGCAATGGCTTTCGTTATTCTATGGGCGCAGCAATTTTAGACACCTATAATCCAGAAATTGTAAAGTACCGAACCAAACCCTATTTACTTTCTCCACAAACCAATTATGAATGCATGGGAGATGTGCCCAATGTTGTATTTCCATGCGCTTCCCTACATTCCCATGAGGAGGATAAAGTAGCTATTTATTATGGTGCTGCGGATACCGTTGTAGGCCTGGTATTCGGGAGATTATCCGAGATTGTGGAATTCACCAAGAATAACAGTTTATAAACTATTATGAGCAACACATCCTTAAAGACAAAAAAAATAATTGCACTGCTTCTTTTTGCGCTTTATCTAGGTTCTATATCATTACTCGCTCAAAACATACCTAAAAGTTATATAGCTCAGCATACCACAGAGGAAATACAGGTAAATGGAAAAGCAGATGAAGTTTCTTGGAAGAATGCCAAATGGTCATCGGTTTTTAAGGATATTGAAGGCGTAAAAGCTGCTACGTACAACACTCGATTTAAAATGATATGGGACAAGGAGTATCTCTATTTTTTAGCCGAAATAAAGGAACCCCATATTTGGGCAACTTTAAAGAAAAAAGATACTATTATTTTTTACAATAATGATTTTGAAATTTTTATTGACCCAGATGGCGACACACATAATTACTATGAGTATGAAATGAACGCTCTCAATACAATTTGGGATTTGTTCCTGTCAAAACCATATCGAAACGGCGGATATATTCTTAGCGATTGGGACTTTAAAGGATTAAAGTCTGCCGTGCATATTAATGGCTCTCTTAATGATTCAAAAGATATTGACAAAGGATGGACAGCAGAAATCGCTATTCCTTGGTCTTTTACAACACCTCCCGGAGGAACAACCGTTATTCCGAAGAATAAATTCTGGCGTATCAACTTTTCGAGAGTCAATTGGGAGCACGATTTAACCGATGGTCGTTACTCCAGGAAGAAAGATGCCGCAGGCAACTATCTTCACGAAAGTAATTGGGTATGGTCGCCACAAGGCGTTATTAATATGCATGAGCCAGAACATTGGGGATATGTATATTTTTCTGCGGATAACGTTGGTTCGAAATCCAGTTTTACCATTCCTGAAGATGAACATATTAAATGGTATTTATATGAACTATACCGCGACCATAGCGATAAAAATAAGGGTAAAGTCATCTGGAGAAAAAATGGCAGGACCTATACTACAAGCTCTAAAATAATACTCGGAAAACCCGTAACACCAATTTTGGAAAAGAATAACTTCGGGTTTGATATTTGGGCAACGAGCCCCTTTACCAACAAGAAAATGGTCATCCATGATGACGGAAAATTTGAAAGTTACCTAATGGAATAGAAATTTTTAAAGAGTTTACAAACACGTATCGAATGAAACTTAGCTTAAATTATTTATGGATGATGCTAGTTTTGGCATTTTATCCAGAAACTCAAATACAAGCGCAATCAACTATAGAAAAAGACTATACGCAATATGTAAATCCATTTATTGGCACATCAAATTTCGGCACTACCAATCCTGGACCAATTGCGGTGCGCGGCATGGCCAATGTCTCGCCTTTTAATGTAGCGGGACTCAATAATCTGCCCTTAGAAAAAGATAGTAGATGGTTATCTACTCCCTATGTCCACGAAAATAAATTCCTAACAGGATATAGCCATGCCAATCTTAGTGGAGTTGGATGTCCAGAATTGGGAGTTATACTGGCGATGCCAACTACAGGTGCGTTGGAGACCGATTATCTGAAATATGGCTCCACCTACAGCGAAGAGGTTTCCAGCGCCGGTTATTATTCCAACCGATTGGACAAATACGATATTAAGGTAGAAGCCACAGCATCTACCAGGGTTGGCCTATCAAAATACAGCTTTCCAAAAGGCAGGGCCAATATTCTATTGAATATGGGCTTAGGGCTTACCAATGAGCAGGGAGCAAGCTTACGCATAGTTTCTCCTACTGAAATAGAAGGCGTCCGCACGGTAGGGTCTTTTTGTTATTACAAACCAGAAGAGGCCTATCCGCTTTATTTCGTTGCGCAATTTTCAGAACCAGCAACCGCATATGGAATTTGGAAAAAATCATCTAAAATGGAGGGAATTGAAACGCAGTGGATGCAATCTCATGGAGGCAGTTACAATGGTAAGACGCTACTGAAAGAAGGATTTAGGCAGGAAGTGGTAGGCGACAGTATCGGAGCTTATATGCGTTATAATTTTGACGAACCTACTAATGTTGAGATGCGGATTGGTCTATCCTATGTGAGTATTGCGAATGCCAGAGAAAACCTTGAAAAAGAGGTAGGCAATAACACATTTAGTTCGGTTTTAACAAAAACACGAAAAAATTGGAATACGCATTTATCAAAAATTGAAGTCGAAGGAGGCTCTGAGGAGGACAAAATTAAATTCTACACGGCGCTATACCACACACTAATTCACCCAAGTACACTTAATGACTTTAACGGTGAATATCCGAAAATGGGCACCCGAGAGACCTTAAAAACCGATGGCACAAGATATACGGTCTTCTCCTTATGGGACACCTATAGAAATTTGCACCAACTCATGAGTTTGGTATATCCAGAACAGCAATCCAATATGATAAACAGTATGCTCCGTATCTACGATGAATCTGGATGGTTACCAAAATGGGAGCTCAATGCTACAGAAACCACTACAATGGTTGGGGACCCCGCAGGTATCATAATAGCGGACACCTATTTAAAGGGAATCCAGGATTTTGATATTGCATTGGCCTATAAAGCTATGGTTAAAAGCGCGGATCAACTAAAGGACAATCCGCTAAGGCCTGGTTTAGAAGATTATCTCAAATACGGCTATTTGACGACAACTACCACCAATAGCGGTTCTGTCTCCACAACTCAAGAATATAATATTAGTGACTATGCTATTGCACAATTAGCTAAAGAACTAGGCAAAAAAGAAGATTACAAACGTTTTTCTCAACGTTCTAGATCATATAGAAAATTGTTGGACAAAAACCTGAATTTACTTAGACCAAAGAACGAGGACGGCAGTTGGCTCTCCCCTTATGACCCGACTAACGGAGCTAATTTTATTAAAAATGTAGGTTTTATTGAAGGTAACGCTTGGCAATATACGTTTATGGCACCTCATGATATTCCCGGACTTATGAAACTTATGGGCGGGAAGAGAAGATTTTCACAACAGTTAGAGAAAGTTTTTAGCTCTGGTCAATTTGATATGGCCAATGAGCCAGATATTATGTATCCCTATCTTTTTAACTACGTGGGTGGTGAGGAGTTCAAAACACAGGAAAAAGTAAAAGAACTTTTGAAACAACACTACAAGAATAAACCCGAAGGGTTACCTGGGAATGACGACACGGGTACCATGAGCGCGTGGGCCGTATTCTCTCTGATGGGAATTTATCCTATTAATCCTGCAAATCCAATTTATGCCATAACCACACCAAGTTTTGATAAAACAACCATACACCTTAATGAAAAGTATTACGGGAAAGATAAAATCGAAATTATTAAGATAGGGAGGGGTAAAATTTCAAAGCTACAAAGTGGTACCAAAACATTGAATAAGTTTTTCATTTCGCATGAAAATTTAGTCAATAACAAATCACTTAAAATTTATCTGGAGCACTAGATTTCATTGAATTTTAACGTTTTATTTATATTTTAAAGCTTATTTTCAAGATAAATTAAGGATAATTTAACGTTCGTAGTGTTTTCGCAAATACGTTCTTTAGCTTTTCACGACTGTTATTAGTCGAATATTTTTCGGCTTTAGTGGTCATCTCATCACTTTTAGTACTCATATTAGTATCACCTAACTAAACTCAAAATTTATGAACAAAAAAATCTTAAGTTTTCTGACTCTTGTGTCATTACTCTTCTTTCAAGGGGTAATTGCACAAAACAGCACAGTATCCGGTACGGTGTCAGATGATTCTGGCACACCACTGCCCGGTGTCAATGTTGTAGAAAAAGGCACATCGAATGGTACCTCTACCGATTTTGACGGTAACTATACCATAAGTGTGGGAAATAATGCAACCTTAGTTTTCTCCTCATTAGGTTTTGAAAGAAAAGAAGTTGCTGTAAACGGACAAAGCACCATAAACACCTCACTAGCAGAAGATGCTAGCCAATTGGACGAGGTTGTGGTTACCGCTCTTGGTATAAAGAAAGAAACCAAAGCACTTGGTTATTCTTTAACCGAAGTAGGCGGAGAAGAAATTGCAACGGTCAAAACACCTAATGCAATCAACTCCCTACAAGGTAAGATAGCAGGTGTTAACATTTCGCAAAATTCTACCGGAGCGGCAGGCTCTAGTAGGGTTATCATAAGGGGTTCTAGTTCGCTCTCTGGTGAAAACCAACCTTTATATGTTGTCGACGGTATTCCGATTAGCAATGGCAATAACGGTTCTGCAAGTTTGTGGGGTGGTTCTGATGGTGGAGATGGTATTTCGAGTATAAACCCAGATGATATCGAATCTATTTCAGTATTAAAAGGTGGTGCTGCATCAGCCTTATACGGTTCACGTGCTGCGGGTGGTGTGGTAATCATTACTACAAAATCCGGTCAAGGCCAAGAAGGTTTTGGTGTGGAATACAGCAGTCAGGTAACCTTTGACCAAGTAGATACTTCTTTACAGGATTTTCAAACTGAATATGGGCAAGGACTTTTAGGTGCCAAACCGGCGAACGCTGGAGGAGCGCAAGAGGCAGGATTTAATTCGTGGGGACCCCGTTTTGATGGATCTTCCGTACCACAATGGGATGGTGTTTCAAGACCATACTCCTATACTGGTAACAATATCGACAGATTCTATAGAACAGGTACTACATTTATAAACACCGTTGCACTTACTTCGGCAAAAGAGAATCTTTCTTATAGAATGTCCGTTTCTGACCTTACAAACGAAGATGTATTACCAAATGCAGGCTTTAACAGAAAGTCTTTCTCCTTAAACACAACGGCTGTTTTGGCAGATAAGTTAACCAGTACAGTAAACGCTAAATACATTATAGAAAAAGTACAGAACAGACCAAGGCTATCAGATAGTCCTGGCAACGCAAACTTCTCTGTTGGTCTACTTCCCGGAAACCTAAATGTTACTGATTTACAACCAGCTACAGACGAAAATGGACAAGAGAGACAACTAACAGACAATGTATTCGTCACTAACCCTTATTTTGCTGCATTTAACTTTAGACAGCAAGACAGAAGAAATAGAATTATCGCCTCAACAACACTTCGTTACGACTTTACCGATTGGCTTTCCTTAACAGGAAGAATGGGTATTGATAATGATGTTATACGTAGGACGCAGGTAACACCTTTTGGAACCGGATTTCAACCTTTAGGAAGTTTAACAGAATCCGAAAGAAGAACAAATCAAGTAGACGCGGATATCATTTTAGCCGCCGAGCGCGATATCACGGATAAGTTTGCCATTTCAGCTTTAGTGGGAGCCAACTCAAACCACTTAAGAAGCGAAAACCTCTTTTTAGGAGGTGGTGATTTCATCGTTCCTGGTTTAGAGGATATCGGAAACACGGTAACACAGAACAGACGTAGAGAATTTTCAGAACGTAAAATTGGTTCCGTTTATGGTTCCTTAGAATTATCGTACGACCGTTGGGCCTACATTACCTTTACCGGAAGAAATGACTGGTTCTCCACGTTATCATTTCCAGGAAAGACAACACCTAATGATGACTTCTACCCATCTATAAACGCTAGTTTAGTTTTATCCGATGCATTTGAAATGCCCTCTTTTATAGATTTTTTAAAGTTAAGAGGTGGATATTCTGAAGTAGCAGGTGGTGCCCAAGATCCTTATACGTTAGGATTAACGTACCAAATCTTTGGTAACCCTTTAAACGGACAACCTACCGGTAATATTAGTAATGGTAGTGTTCCCAATGCCAATCTAGTAGCTTTTAGTAAAAATGAATCTGAAATAGGTTTAGATTTAAGAATGTTCGGAAACAGACTTTCCTTTGATTTAGCATACTATAGCAATGAAACAACGAACGATATTGTAAACGTTGCCACTTCTTCATTCTCCGGTTATGGAGGTGCTAGTGCAAACCTAGGTAAGGTATCCAATAAAGGTTTTGAATTTTTGGTTAGCGGTACGCCTATAAGAACAGCTGATTTAAATTGGAACGTTTCCATAAACGGCGCATACAACGAAGGTTTAGTTGTAGCTACGGATGATGTAGGTTCAGATGTTAATTTAGATGAACCAAGAACACGTAATGTAAGAATTACACATCGCGTTGGTGAAAGATATGGTACTATAGTAGGGGTTTCTTACGAAAGAGATGCCAATGGTGTCATTAAATATGACATAGATGCTGATGGGGTTCCAAGAGCTGTTGAGGGCGAACGTAAAATTTTAGGTGAAGGTGTTGCTCCCTTAACAATGGGTTTCACAAACTCCTTTACGTACAAGAATTTTAATCTTAATTTCCTAATAGATGGTAAATTTGGAGGGCAGATTTTCTCAGGAACAAATACACTTCTTTATGGCGTAGGTCTACATAAGAAAACCTTGGAAGGTAGAGAAACTGGTTTAACGGTATCTGGAATCGACAATGCTACGGACCAACCCTTTACGACTACAGTAGCTCCAGAAAACCTTCAGACCTACTGGGGTGAGATAAACGATATAGCAGAGGAGTTTGTAGAAGACTCGGATTATATTAAATTTAGACAATTAAGTTTAGGTTACACACTACCACAGAAGGCGTTAGAGAATGTTTTTCTTACCAGTGTTAATGTTTCTGTAATTGCTTCCAACTTGTTTTATATCTCTAGAAGCATAGACAATATTGATCCTGAAAGCGCCTATAACGTAGGTAATTCTCAAGGTTTGGAATATTTTGGTGTTCCTTCCGCAAGAAATTACGGTTTAACGATCAATTTAAAGTTTTAAAAAAAAAAGTATGAAAAAATTAATTTGTTTATTTATGATGGCGCTGGTAGTAGGCGCTTGTGATGAAGGATTTGACGAACTGAACGTTAATCCTACAAGACCACCGCAAATTGCAGCGGCCAATAAGTTAACTGCTGTGCAGAAGTTTATTTCCAGTGAGCGTTATGACAATTGGAGAGCAGGTATGATTTACCAGTCGACCATGATGCAACATATTGCAACAACCGCTGGTTATTGGGATGGTGACAAGTACACTTGGAACCGAGGTTACGCCTCTTCATTAATGGACCGTTATTATGGTAATGCCATAAAGACAATTGAAGATTTAATGTTTCAATTAGATCAAGAGGAAGCTCCAGATGAAATGAAGGCAATTGTTCGTATCATGAGAGTGTTTGCTTTTTCACGTTTAACCGACCTATATGGGGATGTTCCCTATAGCGAAGCTGGTAAGGCAGTATTGGAAGGTATTTTTCTACCTAAATACGATGCACAAAGTGAAATCTATCCAGACATGTTGAATGAACTAGAAGAATCCGCAGCTGCTTTAAGTAGTGGCACTTCAGGTTTTGGCGCTGCCGATGTAATCTACAACGGTGATCAAGCAAAATGGAAAAAATTAGCTAATTCGTTAATGCTTCGTTTGGGACTACGTTTAATCAAAGTTGATCCAGCAGCCGCACAATCTTGGGCAACCAAAGCTATCGCTGGTGGCGTAATGGAATCAAATGATGACATCTTCTATCTTCAACATGATAATAATAACAGAAATGGTATCTCTGAAGTATTTGCTGCTGATGGTAATCCAAGAATGAGTAAGACGTTTATCGACTTTTTACAAGCAGGTAATGATCCAAGGCTGCCTATCTTGGCCGCCAGAAGAGGAGATGGAAGTACGGCCGCAGAAGATTTAATAGGCTTTCCTAACGGTTTAAATAGTGCCATGTTATTAGAGATGACTGGCGAGGAAAACACGGATGCTTACGCAGAGCCAAATAGAGATATCTTAGCCGCTTTTGAAGCTCCTATGATTTTCCAAACTTATGCTGAAGTACAATTTATGATAGCGGAATCCAATGTACGCTGGGGTATCGGTGGTGATGCGGAAACAGCTTATAACAATGGTGTTAGAGCTGCAATGAAACAACTGTCATTGTATACAGATGCTGCTACCATAGCCGATGCGGACATTGACACCTACCTTGCCGCCAATCCTTATGACGCCGCTAATGCAATAGAGCAAATTGCCAACCAATATTGGGTAGCTACATTCCTTAATGAATATGAGACCTTTTCTAACTGGAGAAGAGTAGGTTTCCCTACATTGGTACCTGTAAATTTCCCAGGTAATGAAACAGGAGGAACTATTCCAAGAAGATTAACATGGACGGAAAACGAAGCAGCGGTTAATGCAGACAATTATCAAGCAGCAATAGCAGCTCAAGGTCCGGATATTTTGACCACTAGAGTTTGGTGGGATGTTGAATAGTATTTAAAATACTTTATAAATAATCTTTGTAAAGTTTGAGTTAGTTTTAATTGAGTTAATAAAGGAGGGGAAACTCTCCTTTATTTTTTTATACAAAATAGTATCTTGTACTTATGAAAGCAGGCTATTTACCTTATTATATTTTTGTTCTCTTCATATGCTCTTGTAATGCCGAAAAAGAACCCTCGCAACCGAAACAGCAACGCTTTACATTATTAAAATCATCCGATACGGGTGTAGATTTCGTTAACAAAGTCCAAGATGATAAGGACAAAAGTATTTTTCTTTACGCTAATTTCTATGGTGGTGCTGGAGTAGGTGTTGGTGATTTCAATAAGGACGGCCTACAGGATCTCTTTTTTGCAGGCAATATGGTTCCGGATAAGTTATACCTTAATAAAGGAAACATGGTTTTTGAAGACCATACCCTTCAGTCGGGAATTCAAGATATCCCCGGTTGGTCTACAGGAGTTACTGTAGCAGATATAAACAATGACGGACACTTAGATATATATGTAAGTCGAGAACTTTATGATGAAAACCCCATTTGGAGAAAAAATCTACTTTACATCAATAAAGGGGATGGCACCTTCGATGAAATGGCCGAGACCTATAATATTGCCAACGACCAAAGAACGCGCCATGCAACTTTTCTAGATTATGATAAAGATGGTCTTTTAGATTTATTCCTACTAACACAACCGCCCAATCCAGGAAGTTTATCGCAATATTTTGATGCGGACAATCTTTTAATACCCGAATACACTTTACGATTGTATAAAAACCAAGGAGATTCATTTTTAGATGTCACAGCATCTTCCGGAATAAAAAGAACAGGATTTCCTAATGCTGTTTCCGCAAGTGATTTAAATAATGATGGCTGGACGGATTTATACGTTGCCAATGATTTCTACGCCCCGGATTTCCTGTTCATCAATAACCAAGACGGGACATTTTCCAGTATGGAAAAAGGTGCTTTAAAGCAAACATCCTATTACAGCATGGGCGTTGATGTGGCGGATATTAACAATGATGCTTCATTAGATGTCTTTGTCTTAGACATGGTGGCAGAAGATAACTTCCGATTAAAGTCTAATATGAGCGGAATGGACATCAGTTCATTCTGGAAGGTAGTAGCCGATGGTGGCGGATACCAATATATGTACAACACCTTGCAACTTAATAATGGCAATGGGACCTTTAGCAATATAGCGCAATATGCGAATATGGCAGCGACAGACTGGAGTTGGTCCAATCTAATCGCAGATTTTGACAATGATGGCCTAAAGGACACCTATATAACCAATGGTTTATTAAGGGATATACGAAATACGGATGCCGATAAGAAAATCGCAAATTACATCAACACCACTAGGACGGATTGGCTATCCAAAAACCCTAATGGAGGAGAGATTAAGAGCATTTGGGATATTGTAGACTTAGAAAAAGCGGTCAACATGATTCCTTCTCAACCCTTAAAAAATTACGCCTATAAAAATAAAGGCAACCTAGAATTCGAGAAAATATCCAACGATTGGGGCCTTGACTCTGAATCTTTCTCAAACGGATCCGCCTATGCGGATTTGGATAACGACGGTGATTTAGACCTGGTAGTTAATAATATCAATGAAGAGGCCTTCATTTATCGTAATAATTCAGAAAGTCTTGACAATGCCAATTACCTCCGTATTCAACTTACGGATAGTGAAAATAAACCATTATTTGGCACACGTATCACTATTTATACGGCAGACGGACTACAAACACAAGAAACTACCAATGTCCGCGGTATTTATTCCACAAGTGAGCCTCTGGTTCATTTTGGACTTTCAAGAAATAAAGAAGTGGACAGCTTGGTAATACGTTGGCCAAATGGCAAAAGTACCGTACAAAAAGCTATTGCTGCCAATCAAGTGCTTCAGCTAAGCATGGACGAAGCTACTAATTTATCGCGCCCTATTTCAGATTATTCTAAGCAAGGGCTTTTCAAAAATGTTACGGATTCTTTTGACGCCAATTTTAAACATCAAGAAAATAATTTTGATGATTTTGAAAAACAGCTATTACTTCCACACAAACTATCTCAATTTGGCCCTGCATTAGCTGTAGGAGACGTAAATAATGATGGCTTAGAAGATATTTATGTTGGAGGTGCCGCAGAACAGCGTCCAAAGCTTTTCTTGCAAACCGCAAATGGTAATTTTTCATCTTCCAACGAAAACTTCTGGTCAAAAGAAAAACCCTATGAAGATGTCGATGCTGTTTTCGTTGACATTAATAGGGACGGCTTCAAGGATTTATATGTAGTTAGCGGAGGTAATGCTTATGAAAAAAACGATTTTCATTATACAGACCGTCTTTATCTAAATGATGGCTCAGGGAGCTTTAAAAAGGGTGCTATTCTTAATGCTGATAGAGTAAGCGGGGCAGTAGTAAAAGCATCCGATTATGATAATGATGGCGATATGGACCTTTTTGTAGGCGGCAGACATACGCCGCATCAATATCCGAACCCTACATCTAGCATGCTATTGATCAATGATAATGGCCAATTAGTTAATAGCACAGCAGCGCTCAGCAAGGAACTTCAGGAAATAGGCATGGTTACCGATGCAGTATGGTCCGACTATGACGGCGATCAAGATTTAGATTTAATTCTTACCGGAGAATGGATGCCCATTACCATTTTTGATAACCAAGACGGAACATTGACTAAAGTAGACCACCCTGAATTTGAAAAAACCCGAGGATGGTGGTTCAGTATTGAACAAGGGGATTTTGACAACGATGGTGACATGGATTTCATTGCAGGTAATTTAGGTCTTAATTATAAGTACAAGACCGATTCGGAAAAACCCTTTGACATCTTTTATAATGATTTTGATGCTAATGGGAACGGAGATATTGTGCTTGGTTATTACAATAATGAAAAGCACTACCCCCTTCGTGGTTTCTCCTGTTCATCGCAACAAATCCCTGGCTTAAAGGATAAGATAAAAAAATACGACGCTTTCGCTTCACTAGAACTAAAGGAAGTTTACGGAGAAAAGCAATTAAAGGATGCGCTGCATTATGTCGCTGATACTTTTGCTTCTGTTTATATTGAAAATATAGGGAACGGTAAGTTTAAGATTTCCCAACTACCAGGTCTAGCCCAGCTTACCAATATCAATGATATGCAAATAGCAGATTTTAACGAAGACGGTCATGCAGATATTTTGGCCATTGGCAATCTATTTGTTTCAGAGATAGAAACGCCTAGAAACGATGCGGGAACCGGATTATTACTTACTGGTGACGGTAAAGGAAATTTTACTGCTCAAAGAGGAGCGGAAATTGGTTTCTACGCCGCAAAAGATGCCAAACAAATGGCAACCTTAAAAGTTGCAGGAAAAAACCATGTTCTGGTAGGGAATAATAATGATGTACTACAAAGCTTTAGGTTAGAATAAAACCGAAAATATGTGTAAGGAAAAGCAGATTAACTTAAGTAAAGTTCAACCAAGCCTTCTGGGGTGTTTACGTAAATAACCTTATTATCCCTGTCTACCTTTATTATAATATCGTCAGTTAAAGGAATCAAAAGCTGTTTCTCCTCCTTTAAGACCTCGAACAAAGCTTGCGCTGTTGTATCGTTCACACTCTGAACAATGCCAATATTTCCATGTACAGCATCCATCATGGTAAAACCAATGATTTCGTGAAAGTAAAACTTGTTCCCTGTTAATTTGGGCAGCAACGTGAGTGGTAGGTACAATTCGGAACCCATAATTCTATCCGCATCGGACTCTGTTTTCACTTCTTCAAAATCAATCCGTAATAAATTGGACTTATGAAGACGGCACCTGTCAATAAAAAATGGAACCAGATTATTTCCTAAAGAAATAAATACTGATTCCATTTTCTCGTAAACTTCAGGTTCGTCCGTATCTAACTTGACAAGGACTTCTCCCTTAAAACTATATTTTGAAACGATTTTGCCGAGGTAGAAACACTCTTCCTTGCGCATCGTAACCTTTCTATTCTTCTTCTGAAGTTGTAGCTTCCTCTTTAGGAGCTTCAGTTTCCTCAACTGCAGCTTCCGGAGCAGGAGCTTCTTCTAAGGCTTCTACTTCTTCTTCAGCGCTTCCGTCCTCTGGAGTTTCAGGCAATGCAGCCGCAGCAGCTTCAGCAGCTCTTTTCTCGTTCACTTCTTTCTCTGCCTGCAGTGCTTTTGCTTTAGCATCGGCCTTAGCCTTGTCCAAACCACCAACTTTGTCTGCAACTGATTTTTCTTTCTCTTCTAACCAAGCATTGAACTTTTCCTCTACCTGCTCTTCTGTTAAAGCTCCTTTACGCAATCCTCCTAGTAAGTGATGCTTTAAAAGCACCCCTTTGTATGAAAGTATAGCTCTAGCCGTATCGGTTGGTTGCGCACCGTTCTGTAACCACTGTACAGAATTATCAACATTTAACTCGATTGTTGCTGGATTTGTATTAGGGTTATAGATTCCTAATTTTTCCAAGAATTTACCATCTCTCTTTGCTCTTGCATCTGCCGCAACAACCCAATAGAATGGTTTACCTTTTTTACCGTGTCTCTGTAATCTAATTTTTACTGGCATATCACATTAATTTTGTAGGGTGCCCGACCCTCGATTATTAATTCTATTTTAAATTATTCCCATAAAGGGCTGCAAATATATAACATTCACTTTTATACTGCCCCATTTTGTACGTCAATTTTAGCATTTAGTGTTAAATAGCATTAACATTTACGTGCATAGTCGTTAAACTCCTGCTAAACCCCCGTAAATACTTGTGATTTTGAAATATTCTCTTAATTTAAGTAGTGTAGTTATTGATAGACAATAACACATTTGAACTAAAATGATAAGAGATAAATGAAGTACACAGAAAAAGTATCAAACAGATTAAACGATTTATTAACCCGTACATACGATGCGGAAAAGGGATTCAAATTAGCCCAAGAAAAGATTGATAATCCGTCGATAAAAACATTTTTGAACGAAAGAGTGCAGCAGCGCTATAATTTTGGACATGAATTAAAAGATGAAATAGCCAATTTTGGAGAATTACCAGAAAAAGGGGGCAGCATTAAAGGAGATTTGCATAGAACCTGGATGAATTTGACCGCCACACTCACTGGAAACGAAACAGAGCGAATCTTGGAAGAAGTAGAACGCGGCGAAAAAGCAAGTTTAGAGGAGTACAACGATATTCTGAAGGATAATGATATGATTTTACCACCCTCGACGGAAAATTTATTGATAAAACAAAGAAACGCTATTAAGGCTGCTTTGAATATCAATAAGAGATACGAGGAATTGGTATCCTAATAGATTAATACAATTTAGAAAACCGAGAAATAAAATTTCTCGGTTTTTTTATGCATACTATTCCCGGTCTATCAACTGATTCTTTCCTCTTACCAGTTGAGAATTATGCTCAAGAACAAGGTTTTCAATTTGTTTCAGAACTTCAGGGTGGGCATCCGCAATATTAAAATGCTCCCCTGGGTCATATGCCAAGTTATATAGTAAAGGAACATCGTATACTATACGCTTACCAAATTCTCCATAAGCTCCTTGTGTTATAAAGTGCGCTTTATAATCCCCTAAACGCGCGGCATACAATTCCGTACCCCGATAATACAGCATACTATTTCTTGAACTAGGTGCACCACGTAACAAGGTTTTGCTTAAATCCACACCATCATGGATAGTACCATTTGGAACTGGAATATTCGCCATAGCGCTAAACGTAGTAAATAAATCAAGCGTTGAGCCAAGGTCCGTAATCACACCCTTTTCGACAAGACCAGGACCCCAAAATATCGTAGGTGCCCGCATGCCTCCCTCCCAAGTAGTACCCTTGCCCGCGCGAAGCAACCCAGCACTGCCGCCATTGTTCTTAAACGGTAACCAAGGTCCATTATCAGAGGTGAATATGACTATAGTATTATCATCAAAACCTTTCTCCTTTAAAACACTTATTATATTTCCAACGCCATTATCTATTTCCTCTACCACATCCCCATATAATCCGCGCTTACTTTTACCTAAAAATTCTTTAGACGCAAATAAAGGTATGTGAGGCAGATTGTGGGCCAAATACAAAAAGAAAGGATTCTCGCCTTGTTGTTTGATAAAAGCAACAGCTTCGTCGGAATATCGCTTTGTAATATTATTTTGATTTGCAGGGCGTTCTACTATTTGGGTTCCCCTAAGTAGCGGTACGTTAAAATGCGTTGTTTTAATAGAATCGTCCGGTTGATTCCAATATTCGCTTCCTCCTTTTTGAACGACCCTATCCATATCATTGGAATACGGAATCCCAAAATAGGAGTCAAAACCATTATTTGTAGGCAGAAAATCTTCCTTATGGCCCAAATGCCATTTTCCGATAGCTGCGGTAGTATAACCTGCTTCTTTAAGTTGCTCGGCCAGGGTAATCTCGGAAGCAGGCAAACCATTTTTAGAATCAGGGAACAATACCCTGTTCTTGTTACTTGCCATACCACTACGAACAGGCAGTCGCCCGGTCAGCAGACCCGCCCTACTAGGAGTACAAACACTGGCCGCCGCATAAAAATTAGTCCATTTCTGACCTTCAAAAGCCATGTTATCAAGGTTTGGAGTTTTTATAGACGGATTTCCGAAAACACCCAAATCACCGTATCCAAGATCATCTGCGAAAATGACTATAAAGTTGGGCGCTTTTACTTGATGCTTCTGACCACGGGCCATGGCAGCACTTATCAAGTAAAATAATAGTATATAATACCATATTGTCGTAAGTCCAAGATTAGTTTTCATTCGATAACGTTTTTATCTTTTCTAAGATAGCGATAATTGTAATTTAAGAGGTTAATAACTCTTAGTAACTCCTCTTTTTAAGCCAATACCTTTTGCTTAATTTTAACCTTGCCTTTTTTAGACTATTCCTACTTCGGAATTGTAAGGCTATTAAACACTTTGAACATAGCATATGTACTTAATATTTGACACCGAAACCACGGGTCTTCCTAAACGTTGGGACGCACCATATACCGATACGGACAACTGGCCCAGATGTATTCAAATTGCTTGGCAGTTACATGATGATATGGGTCACCTTGTGGAACATCAAGATTATCTAGTACGCCCAGACGGTTTCAACATTCCCTACGATGCAGAGCAAATACATGGAATCTCTACGGAACTGGCGGCACAAAAAGGCATTCCGTTAAATGAGGTTTTGGAAAAGTTCAATTTGGCAATGTCAAAGACCAAATTTATTGTTGGTCAGAACGTAGGTTTCGATTTAAATATTATGGGAGCGGAGTTTCACCGCATGGGAGTGGAGAATCCCTTACAAAATTTACCGGTCCTGGATACCTGTACCGAGCATACCGCCCAACTCTGCCAAATTCCAGGGGGTCGTGGGGGAAAATTTAAACTACCCACACTTACAGAGCTGCACCAACATCTATTCGGCAAACCCTTCGGTGAAGCACATAATGCCACTGCAGATGTAGAAGCAACAACCCGGTGTTTTTTAGAACTGGTGCGTTTAAGACAGTACACCACCGAGCAGCTAGACGTACAACCAGATTACTTTAAGAATTTCTCCGAAGCCAATTCGCAAGAAATACAGCTCATTGGTTTAAAACATATCAACCTAAAAAAGGCTTCTAAAAAAATTGCGGACGCCCTATGGGAAAAGGATACGGGAGGTGTTTCCCAAGAGAAAATCAATGAGAACATCAAATCATTGGAAGATGCCACTTTTGTGCATCTTCA
Organism: Maribacter sp. R77961; assembly: GCF_044594925.1. GTDB lineage: Bacteria > Bacteroidota > Bacteroidia > Flavobacteriales > Flavobacteriaceae > Maribacter. Next base: position 2,660,620 of record NZ_CP138991.1, read on the forward strand.
TAATCATTCGCAGTTCTCGGTATTACAATCTACCATAAATATTAAATCATTGGTACAAGCGGCGGCCGATAAACAAATGCCTGCAGTAGGCTTAACGGACCACGCCAATATGATGGGTGCTTTTCATTTCGTAAAGGAAATTAGTGCTCATAATAAAACGGTAAAAGCAAAAAATAAGGAAGCTGAAGAAGCGGGAGAGGAAGCACTCCTAAAAGAAATAACACCAATAATTGGTTGCGAATTTTTTGTTTGTGAAGATCATACCAACAAAAGTGTAAAGGATTACGGCTATCAAATTGTGCTATTGGCCAAGAACAAGAAAGGCTATCACAATCTTGCCAAAATGTCCTCTATAGCTTATACGGATGGGTTTTATTATGTGCCACGAATCGATAAAAAAGTTATTCAGCAGTATAAAGAAGATATTATTGTCCTTACCGGAAATCTTTATGGAGAAGTCCCAGGAAAGGTCTTAAATGTAGGGGAAAACCAAGCGGAAGAAGCGCTCCTTTGGTGGAAAGCGGAGTTCGGGGACGATTTATATATAGAACTAATGCGTCACGGACAAGAAGATGAGGAACGTGTAAACCAAGTGCTATTGGAATTTTCCAAAAAACACGAGGTAAAACTTGTGGCTACCAACAACACGTATTATTGTAATAAAGAAGATGCCGAGGCGCACGATATATTACTTTGTGTCAAAGATGGTGAAAAACAGGCTACGCCTATAGGTCGTGGTCGCGGATATCGTTATGGCCTGCCCAATCAAGAATACTACTTCAAATCTCAAGAGGAGATGAAGGAAAAGTTCCAGGATATTCCTGAGGCCATCTTAAACGTGCAAGAAATTGTAAATAAGATTGAACCTTTTGAACTGGCCAGAGATGTACTCTTACCCAAGTTTGACATCCCCGATGATTTCAAGGACCCTGAAGATGCGCTAGATGGTGGTAACCGTGGTGAAAATGCTTATTTAAGACATATCACCTACGAAGGCGCTAAAAAACGATATGCTGAGATTACGGAAGAAATACGGGAACGTATTGATTTTGAACTAGATACCATTAAAAATTCAGGATACCCCGGATATTTCCTCATTACCGAAGATTTTATACGCGAAGCACGAAACATGGATGTTTCCGTAGGACCCGGACGTGGTTCTGCCGCGGGCTCAGTGGTGGCCTATTGCTTAACCATTACCAACATTGACCCCTTAAAATACGACCTACTTTTTGAGCGTTTCCTAAATCCAGATAGGGTATCCATGCCGGATATTGATATTGATTTTGACGATGAAGGCCGTGGCCGTGTTATGGATTATGTAATCAATAAATACGGTGCTAATCAGGTAGCGCAAATTATTACCTATGGCACCATGGCAGCTAAATCATCTATTAGGGATACGGCACGTGTGCTAGATTTACCTTTAGGTGATGCAGACAGGATTGCAAAGCTAATCCCCACCATGTCAAAATTGGGGAAGATATTTGGAAAGTCCGACGCGGAACTAAAGAAGAAATTCCGCACAGAAGACTTAGAAAAAATACACCAACTTTTAAATATACATGATGGTGACGACCTTGAAGGTCAGACCCTGAAAATGGCAAGAACTTTAGAAGGTTCCGTTAGAAACACAGGAATACATGCCTGTGGGGTAATTATAACCCCAGACGATATTACCAACTTTGTGCCTGTGGCAACGGCCAAAGACTCGGACTTATACGTTACACAATTCGATAACTCCGTTGTGGAGAGTGCCGGTCTACTAAAGATGGATTTCTTGGGGCTTAAAACCTTAACCCTAATAAAGGATACCGTTAAAATTGTAAAGGCCAAACATGGTATTGATTTAGTACCGGATGATTTTCCGTTGGATGATGAAAAAACTTATGAACTCTTCCAAAAAGGAGAGACCGTAGGGGTTTTCCAATACGAATCTCCAGGAATGCAAAAACATATGAAGGACCTAAAACCTTCTGTTTTTGACGACCTCATCGCCATGAACGCGCTGTATCGTCCAGGTCCTATGGAATACATTCCTAGCTTCATCGCAAGAAAACATGGTGATGAAGAAATAGCCTATGACCTTCCTGATATGGAAGAATACCTCAAAGAGACCTATGGTATTACCGTTTATCAAGAACAGGTGATGCTTTTATCGCAAAAGTTAGCCGGCTTCTCCAAAGGTGATGCAGATGTACTGCGTAAGGCCATGGGTAAAAAGATATTTGCCGTACTTCAAAAAATGAAACCTCAGTTCCTAGAAGGAGGTGCGGCCAATGGTCATCCTACGGAAGTTTTAGAAAAAATATGGAAAGACTGGGAGGCTTTTGCTGCCTACGCATTTAATAAAAGTCATTCTACCTGCTATGCCTATATTGCCTACCAGACAGCATATTTGAAGGCCCACTACCCTGCCGAATATATGGCGGCGGTATTGAGTAATAACATGAACGACATTAAGCAGGTGACCTTCTTCATGGAAGAATGTAAGCGCATGGGCTTAGACGTTTTAGGTCCCGATGTAAACGAGTCTTACTATAAATTTGCGGTAAACAAAGAAGGAGCCGTTCGTTTTGGAATGGGAGCTATTAAAGGTGTTGGACGTTCTGCAGTGGAAACTATCGTGGAACATCGCAAAAAAGATGGGAATTTCCACTCCGTTTTTGATCTAGCAAAGCGAATTGATCTTCGTGCGGCCAATAAAAAAGCTTTTGAAAATCTAGCCGTTGCCGGTGGTTTCGATTCCTTTGGAACTACGCATAGGGCACAGTATTTCCATACCGAAGGTGATGGCATCACTTTCTTGGAGAAGGTTATCAAATCTGCTGCAAAATATCAAGAGAACAAAAACTCCTCTCAAATGGATATGTTCGGTGGTATGAGCGAGGCGCAAATCCCTGAGCCCATAGTACCACCATGCGAAGAGTGGGGCACCATGGAAAAACTACGACGAGAGAAAGAAGTGGTAGGTATTTATATTTCCGGGCATCCGCTGGACGACTTTAAAACAGAAATAAAAGCGTTCTGTAATGCGGGGATTTCCCATATTAACGATATGGCGAATTATGTAAACCGAGAACTTACAATTGCAGGGGTAATTACAGATGTACAGCACCGTATTTCCAAGAATGGAAAGGGATGGGCGGCTTTTACTATGGAAGATTACACAGACTCTTATGAGTTCCGGATTTTTGGTGAGGAATATTTAAAATTCCGGCACTTTCTTATGATAAACTCTTTTGCCTACGTGAAAATTTTTATTCGCGAAGGCTGGACAAATAGAGAAACGGGAAAAAAAGGCGACCCTAGAATGCAGTTCAATAGTTTTATGTTGCTTCAAGATGTCATGGAAACCTACGCGAGAAAACTTACTATTAAACTTAATATTGACGAATTAAAGGAAGAAGGTATCCACCAATTAAAAGACACCTTGGTTTCCCATAAAGGAAATCACCCTTTAAATTTTGTTATTTATGAAATGGAAGAAGAGATAAAAGTTAACTTATCCAGCAGAAAACAAAAAGTAGAAATAACAAGTGAACTTTTACATATACTTGAAGAACAAGAGGTACATTTTAAATTAAATTAAACTGTAAATGCACTGCAATTGGAGGGTATCTGTTCTGGCTAAAAACCTTGCACTGGGTAGCCTTCTCTTTTGCCTAGCCCTATTGATCTATAAATGCAAGAATCCCAAAATAGCTACAGATTATTATGTAATACAGCCCGTAGCTACCCACGAGAACGGAAACGGATTTGTCGGCAGCGCTACTTGTATCCAATGCCATAAGAATATTTATGACAGTCATATAAACACCGCCCATTTTAAAACTTCTGCAAGGGCAGACTCTTTAAGTATTAAAGGTAGTTTTAAAGAAGGTAAAAACACCTTTACCTTTAAGGACAGAGCGGTTTTCACCCTAACGGAAACCAATTCGGGGTTTTACCAACGCGCAAACTTTATTCACAACCAACTAGAGCTAGAGTCTTTTTACCTACCTATAGAAATCGTTTTTGGTTCTGGAACAAAAGGTCAGTCTTATTTAGGCTGGGAAGATGACCAACTGTTTCAACTACAGACCTCTTATTTTACTCCCGCAGATCGCTGGGCAAACAGTCCGGGTTTGGAAAACTTACGTGCAAAAAGACCCGTTGTGGCACGTTGTATGGAGTGCCATAGTACGTTTGCAAAGAATACCAGTATAAATAAAAGTGGCAACCGGTACGACCGAAACAATATTATTTACGGCATTGATTGTGAGCGCTGTCATGGGCCTGCCGCGAAACATGTAGGGTACCAACAAAAAAATCCCAAGGTCAAGACCGCTAAGTATATTCTAAAATATCAAGAACTATCAAGACAACAACGATTAGATGCATGTGCACTATGCCATTCTGGAGGCAACAGAGCGACCATTAAACCTCCTTTTAGCTTTTTGGTAGGTGATGAGCTGAACAAATTCTATCATCCTCACCAAGAAGATAATGATGTTACCTTAGATGTTCACGGTAACCAATATGGCTTACTTACAAGTAGTGCCTGTTTTAAAAATAGCCCTAAAATGGATTGTACTACCTGCCACAATCCCCATGAAAATGAAAGAGGCAAATCCAAAAATTTCAATCTTAAATGCATTTCTTGCCATTCGCAATCCAATAATTCCTGTAAAAATGAGCATCAACAAACCGACACCTCAATGACCGATTGTATTGCCTGCCACATGCCCCTAGTGCCCTCTAAATCCATGGTCATACAAATAGATAGTGTAAAAACTGCTGTAAAAGTACGTACCCATAACATTGCCATTTACTAGAGTAAATTAAACATAGAAGGTTTATTCTTTTTTGTCTAGGTAGGGTTTTTCTATACTCAGTTGTTTTATGACCATAAACCTAATAACACTTAATCATGAAACATTTTAATGTCCTATTTCTCGCCACGGCCCTACTGTTCTTTTCCTGCGAGACAGAAAAAATAGAAACACAACCATTGGACGACACTACTTTAGAAAGCATTAATGCACAAATCAATATAGAAAACCTAATTGATGAGGCAGATAATGCTTTAGACAATATTGCTATTTATACAAGTGATTTTGGCCCGTTCAGAATCAGCTCAAAATCAGACAATAACGATGGTAATGACCGCATTTTTTTTCGAAATTGTATGGACGTTACGATGACACGAACAGAGATGTCACGCACCATTACACTAACTTTTAACGGTGAATGCGAAGACCGTGATGGCAATGCTATTACCGGTACCATCATAAGGACAACCACTTTTGGAGAGGGAAGTTCTGAAAGCACCATGACTATTGAAGATGTAACCATTAATGGTCGTGTTACAAATGGCACAAAAAGTCACGTATGGATAGCTAGTAATGAAAACGGAAATCCCGAAATGAACGGCTCCGTAGATATTAGTATAACGACGGAAATGGGTACCGTAACTCGAGTGGGCAATAGAACTGTTGAAATTATTGAAGGTGCGGACACAAGAACCTATAAAGACGATGTAAGAAGTATCACTGGTTCTTATACGTATACAGGTCTACAAGATACTTTTGAAGTTGCTATTACCTCGGCCTTAATAAAACGGGCCGATTGTAGGTTTATCGTTTCTGGCATAAAAACCTACACCACTGGCGAGGGCACAACTACATTGGATTATGGCGATGGCACCTGTGATGAATTTGCCACTGTCACTTTACCCGATGGAACGGAAAATCAAATCACACTGGGTAGAACTGGCGATAATGATGATGATGAAGATGAGGACGGCGAAGACATGAATGTAAAGCAATGCACCATAACCACAGATTGTGAAGAAGTGGTGATAAAAGATACATCCAATATCAGTGTAGCAGTAAACCAGGTTGATGGCAACTATGTAATTGTAGCTAAGAATGGTGATGGAGAAGTCGTATACGAAGCAACATGTGAGAAAGGCGCCAATGTATCTGTAAGCTGTAGTTCTAGTAGTCAAGACGATAGTGATGATGACAGTACAACCGAAGAAACTAATGATGGGAGCACCGAGGAAGAAGATGATGATGCAGAGGAAGATACAGGGGTAAAACAATGCCTTATTACTACGGAATGCGGCGAAGTGGTCATAGAAGGCACCTCTGAACTGAAAATAACAACAACCCAACAGGGCGATGTATTTGTCATCGTTGCAACGAACCTAGAAGGAGAAGTAGTCTACGAGGGTGAATGCGATAAAGGACCCGAGGTTAGCTTAGCTTGTAGTTCGAAAGGCTAAATTAATTCTAGTTCCTACACAACATACTTAAAGCCTTCTCTTTACTGAGAAGGCTTTTTTTTTGGGTAGAATACGCCTTTAATTCAATTATTACTAAAATCAATAGCTTGATAGTCAAAACGTATTCGCTGCTTGTAAGGAACAAGTGGATTATTTGACTAACTTTGGACAATCAATAAAAGTAAATTAAAATGGCATTAGAAATAACAGATGCTACTTTTGACGAAGTAGTTTTAAAAAGTGACAAACCTGTAGTAGTAGATTTTTGGGCGGCTTGGTGCGGTCCATGTAGAATGGTAGGTCCTATCATTGATGAAGTGAGTAACGAGTACGATGGTAAAGCCGTTGTAGGCAAGGTAGATGTAGATGCCAATCAAGAATTCGCTGCAAAATATGGTGTGCGTAACATACCTACCGTATTGGTATTTAAAGGTGGTGAAATTGTAAGCAGACAAGTAGGCGTTTCTCCAAAGAAAGTGTATACAGATGCTATAGATGCCTTGTTATAGGAAGAAGCACCTAATCATAGTAAATAAAAAGAGCTGGCATAAACCAGCTCTTTTTATTTATAACTACTCCACTATCTGTTTAAGGGTTTCGTTTTTTATATCTTTATTCTTGTGAATTTACAATCAGAATTAAACAAAGCGTCTCTTTTTCAAAATCTAGAGCTACTTGCCAACCAAGTTGTGGAAGGTTTTATAAGTGGCATCCACAAAAGTCCCTTCCATGGATTTTCTGCGGAATTTGCGGAGCATAAGATTTACAACAACGGTGAAAGTACCAAACATATAGATTGGAAGCTATTTGCAAAAAGTGACAAACTATACACCAAGCGTTACGAGGAAGAGACCAATCTTCGTTGCCATATGATCTTAGACAATTCCGCCTCCATGTATTATCCGGAGATAAAAGAACTAGGTTTAGATAACTTAAACAAAATTGGCTTTGGGACTTTAGCCATAGCTGCACTTATGAATGTACTAAAACGCCAGCGAGATGCGGTAGGGCTAAGTGTTTATTCGGACAATTACAATTATTATGTTGCAGAAAAAGGAAGTGAACGGCATTTTCAAATGCTACTGGCCAAATTAAATGAAATTAACCTGGCCACCCAACCCCCGAAAGAAACAGCAACCTATACCTACCTGCATCAAATAGCAGAAAAGATAAAACGAAGAAGTCTTATATTTTTGTTCACGGATATGTTCCAAACAGAGAAAACAGATGATGCACTTTTTGAAGCCTTACGCCATTTAAAATACAACAAGCATGAGGTGGTCTTATTTCATCTCTTGGACAAAGAACACGAACAATATTTTAACTTTGAAAACACCCCAAAACGCTTTGTAGATGTTGAAACAGGTGCGCATTTAGACTTGTATGCCGACAATGTAAAAGAAGCCTATGAGGAGGCTATTACCACTTACCTAACTCAAATAAAATTAAAATGTTCACAGTATAGAATTAAATATGTTCCTGTGGACATTAACGCCAATTTCTCTAATGTTTTAAATACTTTTTTAGTCGAAAGGCAGAAATTCATTTAAGTTAATCGATATTTTAAAAGAAAATGTTGGTGCAATTAGATAAACAGTATATATTTGCACTCGCTAAATGCCACGGTCTGGTAGTTCAGTTGGTTAGAATACCTGCCTGTCACGCAGGGGGTCGCGGGTTCGAGTCCCGTCCAGACCGCAAAAAGCTCTCAAGAAATTGAGGGCTTTTTTGTTTTGAAAGTTATGGGTATTCTGGGTCGCGTGTTCCCCCGACGCTTCGGGGCCGTCCAGACCGCAAAAAGCTCTCAAAAAATTGAGGGCTTTTTTTGTTTAAGAATAGTGATGCTAGTTTATTTCGTCAAAATTTCAAATACCTCATCCTTGTATTACAGTTAGCCCGTTTGCGAAAATCCATTTAAGACAGTATTCCTCGTGATACAGTTACAAAAGGTCTCAAGGTCCTAGTACTTTTGTATCGGAAGGAAGCGAAAAGATTTTACTACCAAAAATTACTTTTCCGCAGCTCATTCTTAGAGCGCTCCCGAAAATTTATTTTAACGTTTAATGGTGCAGTAATATCAAGGCACCATTCATTTTTACTAATTAAAAAACATTTGCTGTAATGAAACAACAACAAGAACTATTACAACCGTATACTTTAGGAAATTTAGAATTACCGAATAGGGTAGTTATGGCGCCAATGACAAGAAGTCGTGCCAACAATGAACACAACAGACCTGTAAATGACTTACATGGCATGTATTACCAACAACGCGCTAGTGCCGGTCTTATCATCACCGAGGGTTCTCAGATATCTAAAGAAGCCGTAGGATACATCAACACGGCTGGTATTCATAACAAAGAACAAGTAGCAGGTTGGAAACAAGTTACCGAGGAAGTACATAATGCAGGAGGAAGAATTTACATTCAAGTATGGCATGTAGGCAGAATATCGCATCCTGATTTTCATGACGGCAAGTTACCATTGGCCCCATCTGCACTGAATCCGGATGCGGAGGTCTACACTCCTGAAGGGCAAAAGAAAACAGTAGTGCCCAAAGCCATGACCAAAGAAGATATCGATAGAACGGTAAGCGATTTTAAACAGGCCGCAGCAAACGCTGTGGAAGCTGGGTTCGATGGTGTAGAAATACATGCATCCAACGGATACCTTTTACATCAATTTTTCAATAGCACATCCAACCAACGAACGGATGAGTACGGTGGGTCTCATGAAAATAAGGCGCGAATCCTATTTGAAATTATCGATGCTATCAAGGAAACCATGCCAGAAAATAGCATTGGTGTTCGCCTGAATCCCTCCTTACACGGAATTTTCGGTATGACCATGGATGAGGATACCATACCAACATTTGACTATATCATAAAAAAATTAAGCATGGATTATAATCTGGCATATTTACATCTTTCAGAACCCTTCAACGATGTTTCCGATATCGCGTATGCTGAAACCGAAATTGCCAAAAGATATCGTCCAATGTATGATGGCACTTTAATGATAAATGCAGGTTTTGACCAAGAAAAAGGTAATGCCGTTATTAAGAATGGTAATGCAGATTTAGTGGCCTATGGAAAATTATACATATCCAATCCTGATTTAGTTGAACGTTTTAAAAACAATTTAGAATTGGCATCGTGGGATAATGACACCTTTTATACCACAGGCAAAGAAGGTTACACAGATTACCCGAAAGCAAAAGTAATACAAGAAGCCTAATTCTAATATTCTTAAAAAATAGACCATGAGTAAAGAGACTGAAGGATTCAACACTATTAATCCAACAACAGAGGAGAAAATTGCACACTATCATTATATGACGGAGCATACAGCACTACAAGCTGTGGAAGACTGCCATACTGCCTTTAAAAAGTGGAAGTTAACATCACTAGAAGAGCGTGCGGAAATTTTAAAATCGATAGCTAAGGCTTTGGAAAAACACAAAGATTCCTATGCTAAATTAATGACCCGGGAAATGGGTAAACTGGTAAAACAGAGCTATCAAGAAATTGAGTTGTGTATCGGAATATGTAATTATACCGCATCAGAAGGTTTAAAACAATTACAGGAAGAACATAGGGAGCTTCAAGATGGGGGTAAAGGAACAATATTCTATTCACCAATTGGAGTGATCTACGGGATTCAACCATGGAATTTTCCGCTCTATCAAGCCATCCGTTATTCCATCGTAAATATAATGGCAGGTAACGGGGTACTATTAAAACATGCAAAGAACGTTACTGGCTGCGCATTAAAGCTCAGCGAAATTTTTGAAGAAGCAGGATTACCGAAAGACGTTTTTAAAGTCCTCATCATAAATCACGATACCTCGGACAAAATCATTGCGAACGATTTCGTAAGGGGAGTTACCTTAACGGGTAGTTCTGATGCGGGAAGATATGTTGCCAAAAAATCTGCAGAAGTACTGAAGAAAACTGTTCTAGAACTGGGCAGTAACGATGCCTACCTTGTTCTGGATGATGCTGATGTAGAATTGGCCGCCGAAACTTGTGCAAAAGGAAGACTGTATAACAATGGACAAACTTGTGTCGCTGCAAAACGATTTATAGTGGTAGATTCCGTTTACGAGGAATTTAAAGAAAAATTCGTGAGCATTATGAAAACTATGAAAATGGGGAATCCAATGGAAGAAACCTCGGACTTGGGACCTATTGCAAGGAAAGACCTTAGAGAAGAATTACATGAAAAGGTCTTAGATAGTGTAGCGAAAGGCGCAACTATTCTTTGTGGTGGAGAAATACCGGACACCACAGGCTTTTATTATCCTTCTACGGTAATTGGAGATGTTAAACCTAATCAGCCCGCCTACAAAGAAGAACTTTTTGGCCCGGTAGCCTCGTTGATCAAAGCAAAGGATAATGAAGACGCCATGCGTATTGCCAACGATAGTAAATTTGGTCTAGGCGGCGGAATTTTTAGTAAAGATGAAGATAAAGCAATGGAATTGGCAAAGAATCATTTTGACACGGGGATGGTAAAAATTAACTCCTTTGGACTAGCCTATCCTAACATGCCCTTTGGGGGCGTCAAAGAATCCGGTTACGGAAGAGAACATGGAGGCTTTGGCATCAGAGAATTCGTAAATGTAAAATCGATCACAAGATCATAATCAGAAAAAATAAAAAATGGAAAATATATTAGTAGTAGGTGCTACGGGCACTACAGGAAAAAAAGTTGTTCGCTTACTTAAGGAATCACAGTATTTTGAACCTGTAGCGATGATTCGCAAAGAAAGTCAGTCAGCAGAATTTAAAGCTAACCAAGTGAAAACGGTACTTGGAGACCTAGAGCAGGATATTTCACATACCGTTAAAAATATTGATAAGGTTGTATTTGCCGCCGGCTCTGGTGGTAAAAAGGTAGTTGAAATAGACCAAGAAGGAGCTAAAAAAATGGTTGACGCCGCCCATGAGGCAAAGGTTAAGAAGTTTGTCATGCTCAGCTCTATGGGTGCGGATGCTCCTGAAGAAGCTAAGCAACTTAAAGAATACCTCAAAGCTAAACACAATGCGGACGAATATTTGAAGTCTAGCTCCGTGCCATACACAATTGTAAGGCCTGGAGCTTTAACAAATGAAAAGGGGACTGGTAAAATATCATTAGGGAAATCATTGTCAAAAGAGGGTTCCATTAGTCGTGCGGATGTAGCCCAAGTCCTCTCAAGAGTCCTGCATGACGACGCACCCAAAAATGAAACTTTTGAACTACTATCCGGCGACACCATTATAGGTGAAGCTATACCGAATTGATTAATTTAGTTGGTATTCCATGCGCTTATAAAAAAGCTATAGTGCTAACTCATTGTCATTGTAGCACTAAATATAATCGCACGATTATTATTAATTAGGTGAAAAATATATGTAACCATGAAAATCGTCAAGAAATATAAAAAATGGCTCATCCTATTTATAATAGGATGGCTTAACTTATATGCCATTTTTTGGATTACAAAACACTATGGGTACCAAGGATTTCTATTCACACTTGTACCAACTTTATTACTCTTAATTGGTATTTGTACCCTAAGAAATAAGAGTAACTGATGCATCCAGATTACAATATAAAGACCTATTAAAATTCTAAATAGATGAATAAAAAGTGCAGATGCTACATTTCTTTTAATTTTTACATCATATAGGATATGTATTGAGTATTTGTATAATTAAATTTGTAAAAAAAGCATATGAGACATTTTCTTCTATTTACAGTTTTTATATTTTTTCTATTTTCTTGCGATTCGGATAGCGGTAGTATTACCATTATTCCAGAAGGTGAAGGTCCCCAAGAAGAGCAACCCATGGAAGAGGAAAATACGGGTAATGAAAATCCCGTTGAAGAACCAAACGGGGGTGAAGAGGGAGCTGCAAGTGAATTTGATGATGGCACTTTCAGAAACCTTTCTGCTTTTGACTTTACCGCGGACATGAAGACAGGATGGAATATTGGTAATAGTTTAGATGCCGAGGGTCCTGATGAAACTTTCTGGGGAAATCCCAGAATAACTAAAGCCATGATTGATGCAGTTGCCGCTAGGGGCTTTAAAACACTACGGATTCCTGTTACATGGAGATTCCATCAAGGTCCAGCTCCTGACTATACCGTAGAAGAGGCGTGGTTAGATAGAGTTGAAGAAGTAGTCAACTACGCAAGAGCGAATAATATGTATGCGATAGTCAATGTCCACCACGACGACACTTGGATTATACCAACTGCGGCAGAGACAGCCGAAGTTAGTGATAGGCTGGGCAAATTATGGACACAAATCGCCAATAGATTTAGAAAATATAGCGACTATGTGATTTTCGAAACCTTAAATGAGCCAAGACACGAGAATACGCCAAATGAGTGGAACGGCGGCACCGCCGAAGGACGGGCGGCAGTTAACCAATACCACCAAGTAAGTTTAGATGCCATACGTGCAACGGGAGGGAATAATATTTTACGTCAAATTATGATTTCGACGTATGCGGCAAGTACGCTTCCCGTGGCTATGGATGCGCTCATTATACCTAACGATGACCCAAGAACTTTAATATCACTACATTCCTATTTTCCATTTCCTTTTACTTTGGAGGGTACGGATCAAACTTGGGGATCTACCGATGACAAAACACAACTTACCATGGAGATGAACAGGATTAAAGCAAAATTTACGGACAATGGAAAAGCGGTTGTTTTGGGTGAATGGAGTTCTGGGAATCAAAATAACTTAGCCGACCGTCTAGAACATGCTTCCTTTTACGCTGAAGCGGCTGCTGAAAGAGGTTTTGCAAGTGTTTGGTGGGACAATGGCAATAGCGGAGTATCCAATGACGGTCTTGCGATATTCAATAGAAATAATTTAACATGGCCATTCGGTAATATAGCCGATGCCATTATTGAGCCTAATAATTAAGTTTAAATAATTATTTAAACTATAAAAGGCGAGCTTTTCAGCTCGCCTTTTTTTTAACTTTTAAAGAAGCGTTAAAAAACATTAAATTTTTAAGTTATGCGCTACAGGTATAAACTTCAAAAAGTCATTGTTCTTGGCCACTATAATGTAACTCTTCCCTTGAACATTGATAAGATTTAAATCCTTTACATCCCCATCCATATAAAGTCCACTTTCATTTGAGTCTTGTACTCTAAAATCTCCTTCTCCCATACCTTTTAAGAAGGTTCCGTGACCGGCGTCCGCCCTCGGGGTTTCCACTTCGGAGGCGTAAAGGTTACCACCAAGAATGATATCTTTAATACCATCAGCATCAAAATCGTTTACCAGTATTTGATTGGCCGGAGCTATTTGAGCTCGTATAGGTAAATCTTGACGAACAAATGTATCGCCATTATTAATGAATATAGCACTTTTAAAGGAAGAGACTTTGTAGTGAATGCCGCTTTCAAGTTTTTCTTCGTCATAAACATCTGCCAAGGTAGCCTTAGAAAAGGCATCATAATTTTCGAACTTTTTCTTTATTGATGGCATTTGTTGTGAAGAACATTCTCTTCCCCTAACAGGATATTGTTCCCCATCATTATAGTAACTTAATACAATGTCATTGGTCTTATTTCCATCAAAATCGTTTAGAAAAACATCAAAGGTTTCATTTTCCCTAGCTTTGTACTTGTAATTCTCACCAAGGTTTCCGCCGATCAAGTCCAAGTCGCCGTCTCCATCAACGTCATGAGCCTTTAAGCTAAACCACCAACCTCTGGTACTTTCGTCCAAGCCTAGCGCCTCAGTTGTTTCCTCAAACCCTTCCCCTTTCAGATTTTTGAACATTCTAAGTTTCATCCATTCTCCGGTAACGGCTAAATCTTTCCATCCGTCATTGTCATAATCCATCCATTGTGCAGACGTTACAAGACCCAAACGATTAAGGACAGGAAGCATGTTTTTGGTAGCATCTACAAATTTAGCATTCCCCTTGGTACCCACATTTTCTAAAATATAGCTCGATGCCGGATACGGATAGTTCCCTGGAATAAGCCTACCGCCCACAAAGAGGTCCTTGTCGCCATCTTTATCATAATCACAGGCATAGACCCTACTTCCGCTCGTTATAATCCTTGGGAGGGCGTTTTGGCTTTTTACTAAGTTACCAGCACCCATATTAATATACAATCTATCTTGAAGCAATGGAGAGTTTGGCCCAAACTCGTTACCGCCACTAACGATGTACAAATCATTATCCCCATCGTTATCAGCATCAAAAATGAGAGAACCAATATCCTCGTGCATTCTGTCCTCCAATAATAGTTTAAACTTTTGCTGCTCAAAAGAACCGTCCATGTTTTGATAAAATAGTCCGCCTGGGTATTTAGAGGCAGCTCCTACATAAAAGTCATCCAATCCGTCTCCATTTAAATCACCCACTGTTAATCCAGGCCCAAACTGCGAGGTTTTATGAGGTAATAAGATTTCGTTTTTAAAATCGTCGTAAGTATTCTCCTTATGCTTATAAAGAGCTAAAGTATCCGAGTTACTTTTGAACAATTGATTGGTCGCAATCGTATTTTTAAAGGTACTTTTTGCATCGTCTATCTTAAGCACCAAGGAGTTATTGGCTTTGACTCCTGTAAGTTTTTGTTTTTTAAAATTTGGCCAGACTACGATTAGGCTATCGATGCTATCGTCTTGTCCCAGACCAAAATGGAGTTTCGGAGCTACTGATGATTGAAACCCCCTACTTAAAGTAACTTCTTGGGTTTGATATTTTGAATTATGATACACATGGACTTTAGTTCCTAGGCCATTGTTATTCTTAACGTTTCCTTTAAAAGATAGGGTTATATGATTATTGATTTCCGAACTATGGTTTTGAAATACGGAAACCGTTTTATCTATATTGTTGGTTATCAATTCTAGATCGCCATCATTATCCAAGTCTGCATAAACGGAGCCGTTGGAAAAACCCTTGTCTTCTATACCCCATGCAGAATTTGTTTTTGAAAAGGTTAGATCACCATTATTCTTAAACATAAAATTATCTATGGGTTCTGAAGGAATTCGTTGACTTTTAATCAATAAACTGTCTTTATGTTTCTTCTCCCCTTTTAAACTATTAAAATAATCCTTGTTGTTAATTTCCCTCCGCGTACCATTGGACACGAATAAATCTTTGAAACCGTCGTTATCAAAGTCCGCCAGTAAGGGTCCCCAGCTCCAATCTGTGGAAGAGACCCCGGCCAACCTGGAGATATCCTTAAATTTTGGAACACCGTCCAGGCTATATCCCGTATTCATTTGCAGCGCGTTCTGCATGTATTGGTATTGAAAGCCAACCCGTTCTATATTAGCAAAGAGCTCAGGATTCATACTAGCCATATTAGCTTTAGACCTACGGTTTGTAGCGGCATCCATATCCATCTGTACAATATCTAAGAAACCATCATTATTAAAATCGGCAATATCTACGCCCATTCCGTAAAAAGAAGTGTGGGAAGTCGCATCTTTAATCTCGTCTTTAAAAGTTCCGTCTTTTTGGTTAATGTAAAGGCAGTCGGGAGTTCCAAAATCATTGGAGATATAGAGGTCTGTCCATCCGTCATCATTTAAATCGGAGGCTGTTACACTCAATGAAAGACTATATAATTTTACTCCGGAATCTTCTGTAATCTTTGTAAATTTTCCGCCGTCGTTTCTATAAAGATTATCTGTTTCTATATCGGTAACGCGGTCCATACGCATTTTATAATTATAACTGTTGTATTCAAAAGGTGTAATGGGATAGTTAGCTACATACACATCCAAATCACCATCATTATCAAAATCGAAGAAAGTAGCATCCACACTATTGCCCGCATCGTTTAGTCCATAACTAGCAGCCTGTTCCTCAAAAGAATTATCTCCTTGGTTGATAAAAAGTTGGTTTTGCTTATTTCCAGATTGTCCAGCAACCAAGCAATATATGTCCATAAAACCGTCTCCATTGACATCGGCCATGGTAGTGCCTGTATACCATCTACGATCACCTCCTACTTTAGCATTTAGGGTAACATCATCGAATTCTAGATTTCCCTTATTTAGGTATAGCCTATTTTGCACCATGTTACCGGTAAAAAATAAATCTGTAAGACCATCATTATTGATATCTCCTGCCGACACACCACCACCCATATAGATGTAAGGATAGGTGAAATAATTAATGGTATCGTTTTCTTCCAAACGGTTTTCAAAGCTCAATCCTGAGGTTTTAGATTCGAGCTTAGTGAAAATACGCTGTTCTTTAACGGCTGCCTTGCCATTTTCTTTGTCGACTTTATCGGCACAACCAAAGACAATTAGTACAAGCACTATTCCAAAGGTTCTCCA
Organism: Maribacter sp. R77961; assembly: GCF_044594925.1. Lineage (GTDB taxonomy): Bacteria > Bacteroidota > Bacteroidia > Flavobacteriales > Flavobacteriaceae > Maribacter. The sequence continues at coordinate 2,677,227 of NZ_CP138991.1, forward strand.
CATACTTTTAATTTTACTCAACAATCGTGATTTGAATACTCCGACAATGACGTCGAAACGATTATAAATTTTACCTTTCATGCCGCAAAAGATTTAGTCATTTGGTTAGCTACTCCCGTTCCAATCCTAAAACTAATAAAAAGATAAATGGGCGAAAATTAAAATTTCCGCCCATTATCACACCTAACTTGACTAACTCAATTTTTTAATACCCTGGATTTTGATCACCCTCGCCTATGGCCGTGTTACTGTCCAGTTCATTTTGCGGTATAGGCATTACCCTATGCACATTGGGGTCATAATTCCGTATCAATCGCAATGATCCGTCCGCATTATTAAAGTTTGCATCCGGGAAGATAGAAAGCTCTTGGTCATCCAAATTCCAACGCACCAGATCATCAAAACGTTGTTGTTCACCACTGAGTTCAACAAATCGCTCATGTACAATGGCATTGAATATTTGTTCCGAAGTGTTTACCGGAAAACCTCTAGCATCCATGGTAGCAGTTCCATATCGTGGCATTTCTGCACGGTCTCTTATTTGATTTAGAAAATCTATTGCGCCTTGGTTGTTATTAAGATTCAGCTCAACTTCCGCTTGCATTAGAATTACGTCGGCATAACGCATGATACGAACATTTACACCACTATTCTCAGATACATCTTGCTCGTCATAAAGCTGACTGAATTTGTACCATACAGGACCTCCAACACATCCAGGGCAAGGAAATTGAAAAGCTTCACCAGGGCCATAGGAATTATCACCATCAATAAGTATCGCTTGTTCCAATCTTGGATCGTCATCTTCGAATTCAGCGATTACTTTAGCCGAAGGTCTAGCATTGGCCCAACCAGTATAATCCTGAGAATGAAAAGTAACTTCCGAAGTTCCGATACCAGTCTGAGACCAACGCTCTGCCTCCGTACCAACCTCTCCATTATAACCGATCTCGAACATGGATTCGTCATTATGTTCACCTGTTTCACTAAAGTTATCTCTATAATTTTCTATAGGAAGTAAACTGTGATTATCCACGTTGCTAAAAGCCTGCTTGGCCTCTGTATACATTTGTCTGTGTAGGTACACCTTTCCTAATAAAGCATATGCAGCTTCCTTAGTCACCCTTCCTACTTCCGTGGTTCCTTTTGGTAGGGTAAGCTGTGTAGATAAGATTAAATCGGCTATCATTTGCTCATAAACTTCAGCTTCAGTAGCTCTTGCCGTATCTTCAGTTGCTGTTTCTACAGTTAGTTTTAAAGGAACTCCCCCAAAACGTTTGACCAAATGATAATAATATAATGCTCTTAAATAATACGCCTGACCAAGTGCATTATCTACATCACCCTGCGTATAATTCGCTGATGTCGAGTTATTTCTCATTCGTTCTTCGTTACTAATAACAAAGTTACAAGCTCCTACACCATTAAAGCAGGAAGTCCAATAAAGTGCAATATTATCAAGTGTAGCATTAAATTCAAATCTATTATACGGTGCAAAGTTTGGATCACCACTAGACACAACTTCATCTGACATGGCATCTGGAAATACATAACCTACACGTTGATACAGGATTTGAAATTGGTTATAACTTGCATTAACGGCCGCCTCAACCTGACTTAGACTTTCGAAGAAAATTTCCGGGTTCAAAGCGTTCGTATTCTCTACTGGAACATCATCATCACACGATGTCTGGAATAATGCAAAGAGAAGCACTAAACCATTCATAAAATAATTCTTGATACTTTTCATCTTTCTAACAATTTATTTATTTAAAATTCCACTTGGATTCCACTTAAGACCGTAATAGGTCTAGGCTGTGCACTTCTATCAATTCCTAAACCATCCACCAAGCCGGCGGCATTATAAAACGGCGCTATCTCCGGGTCTAGTCCAGAATAATTGGTAAAAGTTGCTAAATTCTGCCCTTGTACATAGAAGCGTAATTTCTTAATGATACCATTACCGGACTTGTTAACCATAGTTGTTGGAAATGTATAACCAACAGTTACGTTTCTTAATCTAAGGTAAGAGGCATCCTCAATATACCTACTAGATATTTCATTGTTAATGTTTGAACCGAATCTGAAACGTGGTATATCCGTAATATCACCAGGATTTTGCCATCTACGCAATACCTGCGTACCATAGTTTAATCCATTATCCAAACCTTCGAGGTAAAATATATTACTATTCAACGCATCCACACCTTGCACACCATTGAAAAGCACATCAAAATCCCAGCCTCTGTATTCTGCCCTAAGGTTAACGGCATAGGTAAAATCTGGATTAGGATTACCGATTACATCCCTATCATCCAAAGTAATAAGACCGTCTCCATTAAGGTCTAGGAAACGAACATCACCTGGCTGCACCGGTACGGCGGCAGTAGAATTATTTGGTAATTCGCTATCTATTTGTGCTTGTGTTGAGAAAACACCGTCCGCAACCAATCCAAAAAAGTGAAATGGCGCTTCATTAACAGCCAACCTATTTAAGGCCGATGCAAAAGGTGGGTTGAGACGTGCACGCTCAATAGGTTCTCCCGTGCCACTTAAGCTCTCTACGACATTATCCGCTTTAGTAAGATTAGCCCAAAAATTCCATTTGAACTCTCCCTTATAATCATTATAACCCAATGTTACTTCGTAGCCCTCAACATCTACAATACCAACATTTCTGATTACAGTGGAACCTGTTTGAGAGTTTCCAGGAATACCTGCAGAAGATGGTAATTCTACTGGAATTAATAAATCTTCACTTCTGTTCTTAAAGTAATCTACACTGAATTGTATTTGATCGTAAAGGAATGCCGAACTAAAGCCATAGTTCTGTTTAATTTGTGTTTCCCATCTTAAATCCGGGTTTGCAGCATTATTTGGACTTATACCCGTTGAAGTCTCATTATTTATTGAAGATGGAAGGTTTAGACCTAAAGTGGGCAAAAACTGATTGACAGCATTACCAGTTCGGTTATTTCCGGTTTCACCATAACTGGCCCTTAACTTTAAACTATTCATGGCATCTACTTTAAACCAAGGTTCGTTAGAAACATCCCACCCAAATGATCCGGAAAAGAACCATTGTGATGCGTTTTCGGGAGAAAACCTAGAAGATGTATCGCGTCTTCCCGAAGCGCTAATAGAATACCTATTATCAAACTCGTAACCTCCTAAGAAGAGAATAGAATTCAAATTCTCAGGGATAGAGAATGATGTGGCTCTCGCATTAGGCGAGAAAACTTCTGGGATTTCTGATGAAACCTCATTATTATCCGAAATAGAAGCAGACTCAAAGCGTATCTGTGTCTGTTCTAATACTGCAGATGCATTAACGGAGTGTTTCCCATAGTCTCTATCAAAATTCAAAGTATTCGTAAAAATAGTCTGTGAAGTAGTTTGTCTTGTTTTACCAATAAAATTTATTGGATTCGCAAAACTACCGTCCTCTGCAAAAGCCCTTCTTTCGTTATCTTGCAATAACAAACTAGCATTAAGACCAAACTGCGATCTAAACGTTAGGCCATTTGCAATTTTAAATTTACCATACAAACTGCCTATGGCAGATGAAAATCTAGTTAAGTTATCTTGTGAGTTCTGTATCCTAATTTGGTTTCTAGAATCATTGAGGTCTAAAGAATTAGTCCCTCCAAAAAGACCGGTTTCGGTTCTTACCGGAATATAAGGTGCTTGTCCCAAAATGTTCTGAAAAGGATCTCTACCACCATCACGCTCTGGTAAAGTTGTTTCATTTTGGCTCAAAGAAAGTGTTTGGCCTATTTCTAACCATTCACTGATATTAGCATCGGTATTAATATTAATGGTAGTCCTTGTAAAACCAGTATCGATAAAAACACCATCTTGATCCAATCTTGATACACCGACATTAAAGCGAGCCTTTTCACTACCGCCGTTTACGTTTGCACTAATGTTCAAAATAGGTGCTTGTCTAAAATAGGCATCCTGCCAATTGGTATCAATTCCGTCACCATCAAAATTAGGATTCAAATTTACCCTTCCAATAGGAAAGTCCGGACCACCGTTCTCACCTGTCAAGGCATTTACTTCTCTCGTAAATTGAATATATTGTTCCGTATTCAACACATCATAACGACGGTTGAATTCTTGGATACCTGAGGACATATTAAAAGAAAATGAAGCATTACCAACTTTACCTTTTTTGGTACTTATTAAAATAACACCGTTAGTTCCTCTGGAACCGTAAACAGCAAGAGAAGCAGCATCTTTTAAAACGTCTATTTTCTCTACACTGGCCAAATCAAGACTATTAATACTATTCGTGAATACACCATCAACTACATAAAGTGGCGTACCGTCACCAAAGGTATTTACCCCTCGTATTTGCACCAAGGTCTGTGATCCAGGGGAGCCACCGTTTGTAATGGTAACACCTGCAGCTCGACCTTGTAGAGCTTGTCCAATGTCTGTTGTTGGAAACTCGCTTAATGCTTCTGCCTTAACTACCGAGACAGGTGTGTTTCGTTGCGTTCCATAATTGACGATGACCACCTCATCAAGACTTACCAAATCTTCAATTAACAGGGCGTCAATCCGTGCTTGCCCCGTATACGTAATTTCTTTTGGCTTAAACCCGATATAGGAGAATACCAAAACATCTCCATTAGCTAATTTATCAATCGTATAATTTCCTTCAAAATCGGTGACTACACCAATCTTGGTTCCCTTTACGATAACATTTGCACCAGGCAAGGGCCCATCACTTGCAGTTACGGCCCCAGTAACAACCTGACCTATTGCCTGACTCATCGTGATAAGTAACAGGGCAAAAAATAAGTTCTTTAGCTTCATTTGTTTGATTAGTTAAGTTTTAATAGAAAGTCAAATCATCATCCAAATTATCGTGTATTTCCCGTAGTGGACAGATTTGTCAAGTGCAAGTTAATTTTAACAGGAAGTTAACGGGAACTTATTTGATGCAATAAATATTTCATATGTTGCATTTATTACAACCCTTCTAAATAATTGGGCTCAGAGAGCTTTTAACAACATCTCCCTACACTATTCTGTGCAATGGGAACTAGTTGAAATATATTATTTGCGACCCTTTGGAAGCTCGCCGAATTGCTTTTTATAGCATACCGTGAAGTAAGATGCCGATAAAAACCCCACCTTATGAGCTACTTCACTAACATTTAAATTTTTATCGTTTTGGAAAAGTGTTCTAGATTTTTCTAGACGAACCCTTCTAATGAATTCTATAGGAGAGAGTCCTGTCAACGATTTAATTTTTCGGTAAACTTGGCTTCTACTTAAGCATAGGTGAGAAGATAATTTCTCTACGTTCAAAGACGTATTCTCTATATTTTTTTGAATGTAATCCACCACGTTTTGAATAAACTGATCATTAAAATCCGTTTCTTTTGTATTGATTTCTGGAAGACCCGTTGTAGCGGACTGGTGAAAAAGGCGATTATTTTTCAATAGCAGTTGCTCCAACACCACTTTGAGTTCCTTGGTATTAAAAGGCTTAACAAGATACGCTTCTGCACCAGCTTCACGTCCTTTAATTCTATCCTCTGCAAGGTCTTTTGCAGTGAGGATTACAATAGGAATATGATTTAGGGTAGGATCCTTTTTAATTTTTTCGCTGAATACAATACCGTCCATAAGCGGCATAATTACATCAGTAATTATAATATCCGGACGATGCTCCATAGTTCTTAACCATGCTTCTTGACCATCGGAAGCTAAAATTATTTCATAATCTTGCTCTAATATGGAAACAAGGTAATCCTGTAGATCTACGTTATCCTCGGCGATAAGTAACTTCTTTTTTACTTCTTTCTTTGAGAGAATATCTTCAATGGCATACACTTCAGGTTTTGATTTCAACACCCCCTTGGTGGTAATTTCTTGTAGCGGCTCATCAGATTCCAACAATTGAGAATCTTGAAAAAACGTTTTTCCATAAGGAAGAACAATTTTAAAAATAGAACCTTTCCCCAATTCACTTTCTACCTCTACAGTGCCCTTATGAAGTTCAACAAAACTCTTTACCATTTCTAAACCTATACCTGTACTACCGTAGTAAGATTTATTCAATTCACTAACCTGATAAAACCTTTTAAAAATTTTCTTATAGTCTTTTTGGTCAATTCCAGGACCATTATCTTTTATACGAATCTCAACAACCGGAATTTGTTTTTCTGCACTTATTAAGGGCAATATCTTTTTATCGATTTCGCCTATGCGCACTTGAATTTTACCTTCATTTGGTGTAACCTTAAATGCATTGGACAAAAGATTAAATAATACCTTTTCTAAAATCCCTTTATCTGCCCAAATATTTAAATTCTTCTTTGTATACTTAAGATCTAGACGTATTGCCCTTCTTTTAGATTCTTCATTGAAAAAGCTGAGTATGTTTTTCGTATTCTCCACAAGATTAAACTCATCTACCTGAAGCCTGAACTTATTGGACTGCAATTTCCTGAAATCCATTAATTCATTGATCAATCTTGAAAGTCGCTCTGCATTTTTATTGATGATATGATATTTTTGAGTAGTGGCTTTTGAAATAGTAGTTTCCTTAGAGTCTATTAGCTCTTGTATTGGATTTATAATTAAGGTCAAAGGAGTTCTGAATTCGTGAGAGATATTGGTGAAAAATTGTAGTTTCTGTTTTTGAAGTTCTACTTTTTGCTTTCTTCCTTCACGTTCCAACCTAAAGGTATTTATCTCATTGATTCGTTTTTTATATAAATACATTCCTGAGAACACAACAAGCGAAAAAAGAAGTAAATAAAGCAGGTAAGCCCACACCGTTTTCCACCACGGCGGCAATACCTGGATTTGTAGTATTACCGAGGCCTCGTTCCATTTATTATCGTTATTAGAAGCTTTGAGCTTAAAGGTGTATTCACCAGAAGCAAGATTGGTATAGGTAGCACTTGTTTTAGAATCCACATAATTCCAAGTCTCCTCAAAGCCTTCTAAATAATAAGCGTATTGATTTTTCTCAGGTCTAGTATACGCTATAGCGGCATAGTCAATAGTTAATATGTTTTGATTATGCCTAAGGGTAATACTGTTGGATTCTGGCGTCCAGTGTAAAGCATTAATGCTATCTTTTTTATCAATTTTTCTATTAAAAAGTTTAACATCCTTTAGGTAAGGTTTTGCCAAATGGGGATTATAAGCAATATCTTGTGGCGCTATATAATTTATACCTTTTTTAGTCCCTAAATAGAGGGTGTTATTGTTATCCATTATAAAGGCTCGATCAATCAAATAGTTCTCAAGCAGGCCGTCGTGAGTAGTAAACTTTTCCACCTTACCTGTAGTACGGTTAACTCTCAAAATTCCCTGTTTACTGCTAAGCCAGAGTTCGTTCTTTATAGGTTCATATATAGCATTAACGTAGGTTAAATCATAGTTATCCAGGGCTAACCGTTCAAAATTCTGTCTGTCTTTATTGTAGGAATATAATCCCCCACCGTTAGTACCGCACCAAACCGTTCCATCTTGGGTTTCATAAATATCCAATATTCGATTAGAACTTGGATGACCTCCGAATTTCGAAGAAATCGCATTGCCATGGGCAATGACCTTAAAATCATTTTCATTGCTCATTTCTATGTGGTACAATCCAGAGGAAGTACCTATCCAAATATTGCCGTTACTATCATGATGTATAACTCGTACATCTCTTTCCGCAATTCCCGAATTCTTATAGGACTCGCTGGAAGGTGCTTTAATTTGATTGGTTTTTGGATCTAAATAAAAAACACCTTTTAAGAATGAACCTATCCACACTCTTCCGAAGGCATCTTCCGTGAAACAGTGTATCTTATTAGTCGTAAGCGCACCAGAGGTATTCTCACTAGTAAAATTTATAAATGTTTTACCTCCCTTTTTCAAAAGATATATTCCTTCTCCCCACGTTGCTAGCCAAATATTACCTTTACTATCAGCAAATACATCCTCTAAGTAAATACCCTCTTTTAAACCCTTATAGATAGAACCAGAACTACCATATACGTTAGTAATTTTTTTTGTTTGGGTGTCCAGGATATCAATACGGTTATTAGCTTGGGTAATCCAAAGGTTGCCATTTTCAGTTTTAGCGAAAGCCCTTATATCATTGGCTTGGATTCTTCTATCGGCATCCTCGTTTAAAATAGATTTGAACTTTTTGTAATGTTCATCAAAGAAGCCAAGCCCGTTTTCATAGTATCCTAACCAAAGTCTATTTTCTCCATCGAATAATATGGACCAAACGGAATTTGAACTTATACTGCGAACATCCCGAACATCTTGCCTATAATGTTTAACTATAGTACCCGTAAGGTCTAAAATAACCAGTCCTTCATTTTCAACAGCTACAAACACATGGTCCATGCCACTAGTAATAGCCATAGTGGTACTTTCTACAATAGCTAACTTTGTGAAAGATGTCCTTACCTTTTTTAAATCAGCCATAAACACCCCACTTCTTAAAGTACCTATCCAAAGGTTTTCTCTTTTATCAAGGTGTAGTTTTGTGATATGAGGGACGTTATTAAGGTTAGAAATTGATAAATCCTGTATCTCTCCTCTGTTTAAATAATGTTCTAATTTAAGCCCTTGGTTCGTTGCTATATACAAATTTCCCTTTGTAGAATACTGTAGGTCCAATATAGGAACTCCGCTTAATCCATAATTTTTTATAGATGCATTCTCACCATCAACCTCCTTGATACCATCATAAGTACCGATAAGTAATTTTCCTTTATACTCGGCAAAACACAACACACTCGTATAGTTCTCGCTCTTTAAATTCCCCACTCTTGTTTCAATTCTTACAAAAGAGTTCTGTCTATCATCGTAGCTACTTAAACCTGCATCTGTACCTATCCATAATCTCCCAGAACTATCTAGGAATAAGGAGCTAATAGAATTACTATTTATGCTATTCTCATCCGTTAAATCGTGACCATAATACGTATAGGATAGACCATTAAACTTATATAGCCCCGCGCCATCCGTTCCTATCCAGATAAATCCGAATTTATCTTTGACCATAGTAGTTATGGGGCGTTGAAAAATATTCTCCTTGACCACATTAAATTCTAAAGCATTGAAGTCAATTTGAGAAGCGACTTCTCTTGAATTTATCAAAAAAGCTAATAGAAATATAAGCTGTAAAACCTTGGAGTATTTTATTTTAACCTTTACCATTCCCAATTCAATTAGCTTGTCAATTAAAGGTATTTCGAATCTAATAAAAATAAAATTTGTAGCATTTTAGGCTTCAAATGTTGCAAACACCTTTCTTAAGAATGTCAATAAGCGCTTCTAAGAAAGTAAAAAGTTATATTGTATTCATTATATCTAAAATAAACCAAACTATGAAATTTTTTACGGTACGATTAGTCTTTTTCGTAACAGTCCTATCCTTCCTAGCCTCTTGCGATAGAGACAGAGGGTTTGATGCCATTTTAAATGAAGGTCCGGCACCCAGCGAAGTGCAGGCAAATATCGTCTTTGAAAATGATGAAGCTCCATTTTTAGTAACCATTACTCCTACTGCAAAAGGAGCAACTGCGTTTGAGGTCTTGTCCGGTATTCCTGGAGAAGCACCAGTCGCGATTGGGTTACAACAAGCAATTAGCTTTACTTATCCGGAGGCAGAAGAAAACTTTTTTGTTACACTTAGGGCAATAGCTCCAAATGGCCGCATAACAGAAGAAACGTTTGAAGTTGTGCCACCAGCAGACCCATGTACACAGATATTCAGTGCGCCCGTAACCTTTGATAGCGGTAATGAACCAGCATTCTTTTTTGGGTTTAATGGCGCTGAGGTAGAAGTTGTTCCTAACCCAGACCCTTCTGGTGCAAATACAGAAGATTCTAATGTATTGCAGATAACACAAGATGGCGGTGGTAATTTTGATGGATTTGGAGTTCAAATGACTGGCCCCGCATTATTTACCTCGACAGATAAAGTGGTGCGATTAAATTTCTGGTCAGATGTAGAACTACCTATTAGACTAACGGTACAACAAGACCCTAATAATACAACAGAGCGTGAAGCAGAAGTAAATTTAATCCACACAGGAACCGGATGGGAAGAGCTTCGTTTTGACTTTGCTAATGCCATAGCAGGTTTTACCGGTAATCCTGATGGTGCTCTAGGAATTGCCGATGGTGCAAGTTTTGTGCCTACCGGAGACTACATTAGATTTCAAATGTTTATAAGCCCTGGTGATGACGTGGCAGGAACATTTTTCTTGGACAATGTTGGTATTTGTGAAGGTGGTGGTGTGGCGCCTCCTGAAGAACCAATGGAGGAAGAAATGGAGGCCTGTGCTAGAATTTTTGACGCCCCAATTACATTTGAGAACGGCGAAGAATTTTTCGGATTCAACGGTGTTGATGTCCAAGTAGTACCAAATCCTGATGTATCTGGTGCTAATCCCAATGCTACCAACGTACTGGAAATCGTACAGGATGGCGGGGGTAATTTTGATGGTTTTGGAACCGTATTAGAAACCCCAGTAGATTTTAGTGGTGAAGACAAAATAGTACGAGCGCTCATATGGTCTACTTCCGCCGTGACCTTTAGATTAAATATGCAGCAAAATCCTACGAATAACGAAACAGAACGCGAAGTTGAAGTTGCCGCAGCTCATGGCGGAACGGGATGGGAAGAACTTCTTTTTGATTTTGCCAATGGATTAGCAGGATTTGTTGACACAGGTGAAGTATTAGGTGTTGCTACTGGGGCGCCTTTTGTGCCCACAGGTCAGTACAATCAGCCTACCTTCTTTATAGCACCCGGAGAAGACGTTTCCGGAACATTTTATCTAGACAACCTTGGTGCATGCCCAGGAGACGATACCACTTCGTCGGATAACCCTATGGATGAGGAAGAAGAGGAAATGGACACCTGCGTTTCAATTTTCGATAGTCCTATTACTTTGGAGAATGGTGAAGAGTTTTTTGGGTTTAATGGTGTAACCGTACAGGTGGTGCAAAACCCAGACCAGTCAGGAGCAAATCCGAACGCCACTAATGTTTTGGAAGTAGTCCAAGATGGAGGAGGTAATTTTGACGGATTCGGCACCGTACTGTCAACTCCTCTAGATTTCAGTAATGAGAATAAAATGGTAAGTGTCTTGGTGTGGTCGACTACTTCCGTAACCTTTAGGTTAAATATGCAACAAAACCCTACCAATAATGAAACAGAAAGAGAAGTAGAAGTTGGTGTGCAACATGGTGGAACCGGATGGGAAGAACTAACCTTTGATTTTGCTAATGCGGTCGCAGCTTTTGCTAACGGAGGTGAAGCTTTAGGAATAGCAAATGGTGAAGCTTTTGCCCCAACGGGGCAATACAATCAACCTACTTTCTTTATAGCTCCTGGTGAGGACGTATCGGGAACGTTCTACATAGACAACCTTGGAGCATGTCCTGGTGATGATACCAGTGCATCAGAAGAGGAAGAGGAAACGGATCCATGCGCTGCTATTTTTGGAAGTCCGTTGACTTTTGAAAATGGGGAAGAATTTTTTGGATTTAATGGAGTAACGGTTCAAGTAGTTCCTAATCCAGATCAGACGGGTGCAAATCCAAATGCAACCAATGTTCTAGAGGTAGTACAGGATGGCGGTGGCAATTTTGATGGATTTGGCACAGTACTTTCTACCCCTGCTGATTTTAGTGCTGAAAACAAGGTGGTGAGAGTTCTGGTTTGGTCTAGCGCCGCAGTGACCTTTAGACTGAATATGCAACAAAACCCCAACAATAATGAAACGGAACGAGAAGTAGAAGTTGGTGTAGCGCATGGCGGAACAGGATGGGAAGAACTTAGATTCGATTTTTCCACTGCAGTAGCAGGTTTTGCTGACGGAGGAGCATTAGGCATTGACACCGGAGCGCCTTTTGCACCCACAGGACAATACAACCAGCCTACCTTCTTTATAGCACCAGGTGAAGATGTTTCTGGGACATTCTATATTGATAACCTCGGGTCTTGTCCGGAATAAAATTAAACATTGACAATTAACTTTATATAAAATTAAAAGGGTGAGCTATTACTAAATTAACTCACCCTTTAACTTAAAACGCCAATAATCCTTTTTTGCCTCTAATACCATTACACCAAATCGGTATGAAACATTACTATGCAATACTTTAAAAGATAGATACAATCATGAATATTACAATGGCTAAGGTAATGCTCTCGACTATTCTAGTTTTTCTCATGCAATTGACTTTTGCTCAACAAGAAACTACCTATTTAATTACCGATTTTGACGGAGGGGGCATATTACCCAATGAGTGGCAATCTTATGGTGATTTAGGTTCACATGGGGTTGTTAGTGCTAAGCCGAATAGTGATGGCAAATTCTACGAACAAATCTGGAACGGCAAAAAAGACGAAGGTTACATTGTAAGCCAATCCGATATCACGTTCAGGATTATCCCAAAAAAGAAACTGAAAGAAAAAACTATAACCAATGTTTTCCTCAGAATGGACATTAATTGTGGAGGAGCACCTGGCACAAAAATAAATATTGTTCTAGTGGATGGACCTAACGATTGCTGCACCAACGATGTAAATTGGCAGTATTCCTTTGTGAAGAACACTTGTGAATGGGAAACCATCGAAATAAATTTAGCTGAATTCGGCTATGCCTATGACCCGAACAATCACGAAAAAAGCATTGATATTACAAAAGTTGGAAGAGTTAAAATAGGTGTGGATATTTTTTCCGGCACTGAAAGGCAAATCGTTCAATTTGATAATGTTGCGCTAGTCGTAAAGGACAAAGTAGAAGTTACCGGGTATGATGATAGTACAAGTATACCGGAAAATTCAAGACTAAAAAGTACCGCAAAAGATTTTTTAGTAGGTATAGCGGTAAATCCGTCACGGGTACAAGACACTGATTACAGTGCTTTGTATACCAAGGAATTTAATAGCGTTACAGCAGAGAATGCCATGAAGATGAGAAGTATCTTCAAAGGCATAGATGAAGAAGGAAATCTTAGTTTGGATTGGACAAATTCTGACCTCATCGTGGATTTCGCACAAGCCAATGACATGAACATTCATGGGCACACACTAGTATGGCATGAGAGCACGCCTGACTTTTTAAAGACTTTTGAGGGAACCAATCAAGAATTTGAGTCCATCATAGAGAAATACATCACAGCTGTAGTAACACGATATAAAGGTAAAATTGATTCTTGGGATGTCGTAAATGAGGCTATTGCAGATGGCACTTCAGATTTTAGAGAATCCGTATTCCTAGAACGTATGGGGACGGATTACGTAAAAAAATGTTTCCAATTCGCAAGAAATGCGGACAAAGAGGTAAAATTGTTCTACAATGATTATAATTTAGTTTTCGATTCGAAAAAACAAAAAGGAGCTTTTGCAATTGTTGATGACTTAATCAATAGTAGCTTAATTGATGGGATAGGATATCAAATGCATATTGATTATAATTTTCCGAACAAACTCGCCTTGAAAACGGCAACAGACCTCATTGTAGACCGGAAGCTTTTGGTTCATTTTTCAGAATTGGATGTAAAAACGAACCCTAAAGGAAGTATTAAAGAGTTTTCCGAAAAAAGAGATATGGAGCAGGCTCAAAAAGTCTATGAAGTAGTAGAGGTTTACAATGCCATTCCTAATGAATACAAATATGCCTTAACAATTTGGGGACTTAAGGATGATGACTCCTGGGTTACGCCACGTTACGGTTTTCCGGATTGGCCATTGTTATTTGACAGCTCATTTGGCAAAAAGAAGGCTTATTCGGCTTTTATACAGGCATTACAAAACTAATTCAAGTACAGCGTAACACCATGCCATCAAAAACATACTTCTAAATATTTAAATCTAAACCATCTAATTTCATGAACCATTTAAAGTATATACTGCGGGTACTGTTCCTATTTCTATTTCTTGCAGGTTGTTCAGAATCCAAAAATAATAGCACGGAAAACCAAACGTACGAAAAGCCCAATTTTGAGGAGCAGGCCAAAGACCTAGTTGCTCAAATGACTTTAGAGGAAAAGGTATCTCAAATGCATTACGAGTCTCCCGGCATTCCTCGATTAAATATTCCTGAATACAATTGGTGGAACGAGTGTTTGCACGGCGTGGGCAGAGCTGGTAAAGCAACGGTATATCCACAAGCAATAGGATTAGCGGCTACATTTGACACGGATAACATGTCTAAGATTTCGACTATAATTTCTGATGAAGCTCGCGCTAAGCATCATGACTTTGCATCTCGTGGAAAAAGAGGAATCTATCAGGGACTAACCTATTGGACCCCCAATATTAATATTTTTCGTGACCCAAGATGGGGTCGCGGCATGGAAACCTATGGCGAAGACCCTTATTTGGCCGGAGAAATGGCCGTTAAATTTATAAAAGGTTTACAAGGAGATGACCCTAATTATCTAAAACTCGTAGCAACTGCAAAGCATTTTGCGGTACACAGTGGGCCAGAAGCAGATAGGCATCGGTTCAATGCCGTTCCAAGTCCTCAAGATTTTTTAAATACCTATAGTCCTCATTTTGAAAAAGTAGTAAAAGAAGCGGGTGTTTACTCTATTATGTGTGCTTACAACAGTTATAACGGCCAACCTTGTTGTGGAAATCAAGAACTGAGCAATTTATTGCGTAGCGAGTGGGGTTTTGACGGTTACATTGTGTCCGATTGTTGGGCTATTCGAGATTTTTATGATGACAATGCGCATGACATAAGCGCGGACGCAAAAGAAGCATCAGCCGTAGCGGTTAAGGCGGGGACAGATTTAAATTGTGGAAGCTCTTACCCAGCCTTGGTAAAGGCAGTTGAAGATGGTTTGATAAGCGAAGCAGAACTAGATGTGTCTTTAAAAAGATTAATGGTTGCCCGCTTAAAATTAGGATTATTGGCCCCTGAAGGAACGGTAAAATATGCCGATATACCCTATAGTGTAGTAGATTCAGAAGAACATAGAGAATCTGCACTAGAAACCGCACGTAAATCTATGGTGCTCTTAAAAAATGAGAATAAACTCCTCCCTTTAGACAAAAATAAGATTAAAAAAATTGCTGTCATCGGTTCTAATGCTAACGATTTAGAGGTGCTATTAGGTAATTACAATGGATACCCTACAAACCCAGTTACTCCTTTGGAGGGCATCAAGCAAAAACTGCCCGGAGCTGAAGTTTCCTATGCAATAGGGTGTAAATTGGCAGAAGGTTTACCAGTTTTTGAAGCGATGCCAAAATCTGTTTTATTTACAGATAACTCTTTAAAGACAAATGGATTAAAAGGAGAATATTATGGCAACACTTCTTTTGAAGGCACTCCGGCACATACACGTGTGGACAAAACGGTAGACTTTACCTGGAGAACTACGCCACCGTTCAAAGACATGAATCCAGACACCTATTCCGTTAAATGGTCCGGAGTACTTTCCGTAGATAAAACTGGAAATTACGCACTTGGCGGAGAAGCTTTCTCTTCCATGAAATTATTTTTAGATGACGAATTACTGTTGGAAAGAAACGACGTACATCATCCAAAAAAGATATACGAATATGTAAAGTTACAGGCGGGTAAAAAGTATAAGATACGTTTTGAGTGTGTCCAGAACAATACGGACCATTCTATAATGAGACTACTGTGGGAAGCTCCGAATAACAATTTAGAATCAGAAGCGTTGGCTATTGCAAATGACGCAGATGCCGTTATCCTTTGTATGGGGATAAGTCCGCTGTTAGAAGGTGAAGAAATGAAAGTTAAAGTAGATGGTTTTTCTGGTGGAGACCGTGTACATACTAAACTGCCGAGAACACAATCGGAGTTAATCAAAAAAATTAAGGCGCTAGGAAAGCCAACAATTCTAGTCTTGCTGAATGGTAGCGCATTATCAATTAATTGGGAAAACGACAACATACCGGCTATTATAGAAGCTTGGTATCCTGGTCAAGCAGGTGGTACGGCCATTGCCGATGTTATTTTTGGAGATTATAATCCTTCGGGGAGATTACCGGTAACTTTCTATAAAGATATTAATGATATTCCCGCTTTCAGTGACTATAAGATGAAGGGTAAAACCTATCGATACTTTAAAGGAGAACCATTATATGAGTTTGGCTACGGTCTTAGTTATACCAAATTTCAATACAGCAACATTGAAATACCGAACAACCTAGAAGCAGGCAATGACCTCACCGTAAAGGTTGATGTAGAAAATATAGGGGATTTACAAGGAGAGGAAGTTGTCCAAGTATATGTGCACAATGCTAACGCGGATGAATTTAATCCTCATAAAACATTAGCCTCATTCGAACGGGTTTCTTTTGCTCCAGGAGAAAAGAAAACCTTGACCTTTACTATTGACAAAGAGCAGATGAGTGCTGTAAATAGTGATGGTGAAAAAGTAATGATTCCAGGAAATTATAACATTTCCATTGGCGGCGCACAACCTTCAAAAACTCGAATCGAAGAGGGCTCGGTTATAATTCAGGAATTAAATGTTTCAGGGAGTACTGTCAAGATTTAAGAGGTTTCCTTTATCTTTTGAAATTGAAAAAGCGGTATTATTAAGATGATATGAAAATTGTTGGTAACTAAAGCACCAGCGGTTAAAAACTAAAGAAGAGAGTTATTTTATTATAATAATTAATTAGAGAGCGTATGGAATCCGTTATGGAATTTGGTGATTGGATTGTTTTAGGATTGTATTTCCTGATCTTAGTTGGTGTCGCTGTGTGGGTAGTCCTTCAAAAGAACAAAGATACAGAGGACTACTTTTTAGCAGGTAGAAATGTAGGATGGTTTGTTATCGGAGCATCTATTTTCGCATCCAATATTGGCTCTGAACACGTTGTAGGATTGGCCGGAACAGGTTTTGAGTCAGGTACGCCCATGGCCCATTACGAATTGCACGCTTGGATAGTATTGCTTTTAGGTTGGTTGTTCCTTCCTTTTTACATTCGCAGTGGTGCATTTACGATGCCAGAATTCCTTGAGAAAAGATTTGATAGCCGTTCGCGATGGTTCTTATCCATTTTTTCACTTGTTGGATATGTAATCACTAAAGTATCTGTAACTATATATGCCGGTGGTATTGTTGTTTCAGAATTGTTAGGGGTATCCTTTTGGGGTGGCGCCATAGGCATCGTAATCTTTACTGGTATCTATACTATTGTTGGGGGAATGAAAGCTGTTATCTATACAGAGACCCTACAAACGATTATTTTAATCTTAGGATCATTGATTATCACCTTTTTAGGGCTCCAAGAAATTGGTGGCTGGAACGCAATGACCGAAACTGTAAAAGAAGTAAGTCCACAACATTTTAATATGTGGCGACCCATGACCGACCCCGATTTTCCGTGGACCGGATTACTCATAGGAGGAACAATTGTAGGTATTTGGTATTGGTGTACAGACCAATACATCGTTCAGCGTACCTTAGCTGCCAACAATATTAAGATTGGGCGTAGAGGTGCTATTTTTGGAGCATACTTAAAAATACTACCCATTTTTATATTTCTTATTCCAGGTATCATTGCTTTTGCATTGACCATTCAAAACCCTGAACTTTTTAGCGTAGAAAAAGCGGACCGTGCTTTCCCTATGTTGGTAAAGACCTTATTACCAGTTGGTTTAAAAGGATTGGTCGCCGGTGGACTTATTGCTGCGTTAATGAGTTCATTAGCATCCGTTTTTAATTCGTGCTCTACAATTTTCACCATAGACATCTATAAAAAGATAATGCCACAAAAGAGTGAAAAACAGTTGCTTAAGATAGGTAAAGTAGCAACTGGTGTTATTGTTGTTCTTGGAATTTTATGGATTCCGATAATGGAAAAAATTGGAGGCGGCGTTATGTACCAGTACCTCCAAAATGTACAATCCTATATTGCTCCACCGGTTACAACGGTTTTTCTACTAGGAATTATCTGGAAAAGGGTGAATTCTACTGCAGCCATTACCACCCTTATGAGTGGATTAGGGCTTCTTATCGCTAGGCTGGGTAGTGAGATATACTACCAGCCAGCAATTGAACATTTTAAACAAACAGGAGAACAATTGGCATCTGGTTTCATGTACACCTTTGCAACAATAAACTTTGCGCACATGGCAATTTTTATGTTTATTTTTTCTGTGGCCTTATGTATAGGAACGTCATTGGCTACCACTGCACCAAACTATGAAACCATAAAAGGCTTGTCTTTTGGAACATTGAGTGCTGAGGATAAGCAATTAGCAAAGAAAAGCTACGATACTATTGATGTAGTCTTATCCGTTTTATTAGTGGTTATTGTCATAGGAATACTCATGTATTTTACGGGTTGATTTTTTTTTCTTCTTCCGTACGATATTTCTAGTTTTTCATTAATTTGTGTTTTTTAGCGCTGAACACCTTTGCGCTAGTTTTCATGTCTGAATACCTAGGATCGGGAACATAATCTTGTTTCTGCATTTTAATGACCTCAATACTCAAAAATCCGAATTCGCTGACCACTTTACCATAAAAGCGATAAATACCTTTACCTCTAAAACTATATTGTGCAGCAACAGGTGGAAAAAGAACCGTATCGAAAACTTTTCCCTGCTGATCTATCATCGTAGCAAAGTGCATTCGCTTTCCCTTACTGGTACTCGTATGCTTAACCGTTACCAGATATCCATAAATATCAATATAATGATTTAAAAACCGTGGTAAATCCTTAACACATCTATTGTTTTTAGGAGCATCTTCCAGTAACTCAAACGGACTGCAAAGACAGAATCCCAAGAGTTCCAATTGTGTAAAGGCCATTTCAAGGTCCGTGGTGTGTAATTGAGGAATCTCAAAATCTTGATGTTTAGGTGGGAAGAGTTTTGGGTGATCCACCTTTGCGTTCTTATTCAAAAAGAGATGGGCTTTCCAAAGTAACTTATGTTTGTTCACTCCTGTAAACCGAAATGCATCAATACGGATAAGAATACTTATTTGGTCAACAGTAATAAAGATCCGGTCCAAAAAGCTTTCCAAAGAACTAAAATTTCCATTCTCCGTTCGTTCTTTTAAAATACGTTCTGCCACTCGGTTTTCCAATTCATGGAGGTAACCAAAGCCCAAGAAAATATCCTTTCCATAAATTACATTCTTCACAAAACTTTTATTGATACAGGGTGGATGAATAGTGGCACCTAACATCCTAGCCTCGTGCACATAAAATTCAGCGCGATAAAATCCGCCCCCGTTATTAAGCACCGCAACCATATATTCCAATGGATAATACGCTCTTAAGAACAGTGTTTGATAACTCTCTACCGCATAACTAGCGGAATGCCCCTTTGCAAAAGCATAACCTGCAAAACTTGCAATCTGATCCCAGATTTCAGTAATCAGTTTTTGGTCGTAATCTTTCTTCCTACAGTTCTCAAAAAAATTTTCCTTTACCTTTTGAAACTCCGCTCGCGAGCGAAATTTTCCGCTCATACCACGCCGCAATACATCGGCCTCTCCTAAATCAAGGTCCGCAAAAAGATGCGCTACCTTAATTACATCTTCTTGATAGACCATAACGCCATAGGTGTCCGGCATAATATTCAACATCACCGGATGTGCCAATTTCTCTGCCCTACCCGTATTCCTATGCCTTAAAATATATTCGCGCATCATACCGCTTTTTGATACCCCAGGACGAATAATAGAACTTGCCGCGACCAGGCCCAAATAATTATCCACTTCCAATTTCTTCAGTAACATTCGCATGGCCGGCGATTCTACATAAAAACAACCCATGCATTGAGCCGTCTTCACGAGATTGTTGATTACCGGATCTTTTATAAATTTCTTGACATCATGAATATCAAAAACTGCGGACACTTCAAGTTGATTGTAAGTAATAATTTCAAGAGCTTCCTTTATTTTAGAAAGCCCGCGTTGTCCTAGAATATCAAACTTAAAGAGACCTACATCTTCGGCAATGACCATATCGTATTGCGTTGTAGGAAAGCCCTTGGGTGGTAGGTTCGTAGCCGAAAACCAGTGCAAGGGTTTTTCGCTAATTAAAATACCCCCGGCATGAATACTTAGGTAATTGGGCATGCCTTTGATCAAACGACCATATTTTAGTACCAATAATGTTGTCCCATCAAGTTTTGAAAAATCATATTTACCTTCGGAAAGCGCATCAATCTCATTTTTGGGTAATCCAAACACCTTGCCTAATTCGCGGATAACTCCTTTATCCTTAAAAGTTACGTAGGTGCCCAATAATGCAACATTCTCAAAACGGTCAAAAATATATTGAGTCATTATTGGGCGGTCTCGATGCGAAAAATCAATATCAAAATCAGGCGGATTTGCCCGGTATAGATTAATGAAGCGTTCAAAATATAAATCCAGGTCTATGGGGTCCACGTCCGTGATTCGTAAAAGATACGCAACGATGCTATTAGCACCACTTCCCCTACCCACATAGAAAAAACCTTGGGCTCTGGCATGTGTTACAATATCCCAATTAATCAAAAAATAAGAAACAAAACCCATGCGCTTGATAAGTTTCATCTCTTTTTCCAAGCGTTCCATAATACCCGCTCCCCCATCGGGATATCTGTAGGCTAGTCCCTCGTGGCATAGTCTTTCAATCATTTTTTCATCTTCTTCCTTAGTACCACAATAACTTTGAAGATTTTGAGGTTTTCTTTCTTTAGAAAAATCAAAATGAATGGTGCAGGAATTCATGATCCTTTCCGTGTTTTCTAAAATAAAACGATATTCTGAAAAGGCGGCCGCTAAGTTTTCAATAGGAAACATTTTATTTTCCTCATCACTTTCTTCGGTCTTTTCCAACTTACTCAACAAAATATTGTTATCGATGGCTCGGAGCAATCTATGGGCATTAAAATCTGCCTTGTTCCGAAATGTGACCGGCTGCTGTACCACCAATTTATCTTTCAATTTTGATAATCTTGAAAAGGGTAACTTTCTAAGGTTGGCAATTGATATCCCAATAAATTCATGCGGCGCAAATACGTTCTGATCGTTTTGAAGTACCTGCTCAAAAGGATATACTACATAAGCATTTTCAAATTTTGGAGCTAGGGGAGAAAATACTTTTCCCTCATGAAGATGTTCTGAAAGAAAATTATTCAGTTCCAGGTAACCTTCATTGTTTTTAGCTATTCCTATAAATTGTTGGTTTACCCCGTTCCTGAAATCTATTCCCAATAGGGGCTTAATACCATATTCCGGTGCAAGCCTCACAAAATTGAGTCCGCCAGAAGTATTATTAATATCCGTTAGCACCAGTTGTGTCACCTGATTATCTTGCGCCAATTGCAGCAGTGCTTTTTCGGAAAAGGTTCCAAAACGAAGACTATAATATGTATGACAATTTAAATAGATATTAGTTGTTAGTTGTTAGTTGTTAGAAACTATATTTTAAAGTTTAAATCCAAAAGTCAAACTCAAATTCAAGCCTGCTCTTGACCACTCCCTTTTTAAACAATCTACATAGCTTTTTTTACTACATACCGATTATTTATTACCGAATACATTGTACTAGTCATTAACCACTTTTTACTCCCAATTACAAACCAACAACTAACAACTAACCATCCGAATAAGCGTACCCTTTGGGAATTGTAGGGATTTCACTGTTTCCTATGCGCCAGCACCACTGGTGGTCTGCCATCAAACGGATTATGCATTCTACCTATAGTATTTTTACCCATTGCCGAAGCACGTACTACACTCTTATCCCCGTATTTATTTCGGATATGGTCCATTGCTTGATATAGACTCAAGGCTTCTTCGGTGTCTTCAAACAGATTAATTTGATAATTGCCACTGACCAAATGACTAAATCGGATACCTATTAACCGCACTAACAACCTCCTGTTATATAATGTTCTGAATAGCTCTAGAATTTTTGGAATCAGAATATGATCGGCACTCGTATACGGAATACGGATTTGTTTCGAATACGTATTAAAATCGGAATATCTAATCTTAACCGCAATGCAGGCCGTCAACTTTTCACCACGTCTTAGTTGGTATGCCAAATTCTCCGTCATTGCGATCAGGAGACCTTTCAATTTCACAACATCAATGGTATCCTTATCAAAGGTGCGTTCATTAGAAATAGATTTACGTTCACAAAACGGAACAACAGGACTATGATCTATACCGTTGGCACGCTTCCAAATGATTCCTCCGTTCTTACCCAATACGCGCTGCATAACATCCATAGGCATTTTTTGTACCGTACCTACTTTCCGTAACCCAAGATTTCTAAGGGTCTGATAGGTCTTATCCCCTACCATTGGAATTTTTTTAATGGAAAGCGGTGCTAAAAAATGTTTTTCCAATCCATAATCTATTTTTAATTGATTATTAGGTTTGGCCTGTCCTGTAGCCACTTTTGAAACTACTTTATTTACAGACAGTCCAAAGGAAATAGGAAGTCCCGCCTCTCTGATAATTCGCTGTCGAAGTTCTGATGCATATTTATATGATCCAAAAAAACGATCCATCCCCGTTAAGTCTGCATAAAACTCATCGATACTGGATTTTTCAAATAGCGGCACGTACTCTTTAATAATTTCGGTGACCACATCAGAATGAGTACTATAGGTTCCTGCATTACCCTTAATTCTAATCGCCTCAGGACAGAGTTCTTTCGCCATTTTCATGGGCATCCCAGAGTGAATCCCAAATCCTCGCGTTTCATAACTACAGGCCGCTACCACACCACGGTCACTTAGGCCTCCTACAAGTATAGGCTTACCTGCTAAACGACTGTCTAGTTTGCGTTCTACGGAGACAAAGAATGTGTCTAAATCTAAATGTAAGATGGTTTTTTGCATTTGTATCCTAAAAAAGGGATGACTAATTTATGGATTATTTCCTATTTTATGGATTATTTCCAATAAATAAAATATGTTTTTCCAAATTAAATACTAATACCCAACATTTTGAGGCAATTAGCGTTACATAAACACTAAACCATTAACTTATTGTTAAGTTTAAAAGCCAAACTTTTTGCTAGCGCTTTTTTTCTTAAGTATTTAAACTATGAAACTCCCCCATATCGCTTCTTTTTGTTTTTTATTTCTAAGCCTGTTTTCTTGTTTCTCTCAAGAGGGGAAATCCGAAATTACTATCAATTACCCTACACAAGGGACAGTATGGTCTATTCCTGAATTAGTAAAATTAGAGTGGGATGTTAAGCATAGAGACACTACTAAATCTACACGCTTTTTTTTGGTTCGTGACGAAATGGTAGTACAGGAACTAGGTTCCTATAAAAATAGTGGTTTTACGGAAGGGATAGCACTGGCGAAAAACATTGGATCCGGTAATCGTTATCAAGTTGTTGGTATTGAATTATTCCCTGATGATAAATACAATATTGCAAAATTTGTAACCCCATTTTTCTCCATCGTAAATGCGGCTTCGGATGCCCGAAAAAAAGAACGAGAACTATCAAAACAAGCCGCTGTAGCTCCTAAGAAAAAAAGAAGTAAAAGAAAAAAGAAACCGAAAAAACAACCAAAAACCAAAACACAAAGTACACCAACGGCAATTAAAACTTCAAAAGAAACGGTTAAGCCAGAAATCAGAGAAGAATTTGATGGCCGAAAAATATCCTATACCAAAGAACTTACTTTTGCTAATGAGAACATTAGTATTAAAATTTGGGACCATGGTAGACAGGACGGAGATATTGTATCTATATTTTTAAACGGTAATTCTATTGTATCCAAACACTATCTGACGTATTGGAAAAGAGAATTTAAAGTAAAGTTAGACCCTAGTAAATCTAATGACCTTTTCCTGTACGCACACAATCTTGGCGATGCACCTCCTAATACGGTATCCATAGAAATTACGGATGGTTCTACATCTGAAAACATTATCCTTAATTCAGACTTAAAAAGTTGTGAAGCGGTAATGATAAGTGTAAAGAAATAAAAAAGCCAAGAAATACATCTCGGCTTTTCCCTTTAAGTACTCGAGGCGGGAATCGAACCCGCACTCCGAAGAACTGGATTTTGAATCCAGCGCGTCTACCAGTTCCGCCACTCGAGCATTCCCAAATAGGACTGCAAAACTAAAAAATATTTTGGTTTAACAATCAAAAATATAAACATTTATCCTTTAGCAACTCAAATTAATTTTTAAATTTGCACCTCCTTAGAAAACAGGTACTTCCATGTTTTAAAGGAACAAAAAAATTGACTATGCCATACCAAGTTCCAGAACCTAAAATATTTGCGTGTACCCAGAGTATGGTGCTTGGCAAAAAAATAGCTGAAGCCTATGGAATGGAACTAGGCAAGGTTATTACTTCGCGCTACAGTGACGGAGAGTTTCAACCCTCTTATGAGGAATCTATTAGAGGTGCACGAATCTTTATTATAGGTTCTACACATCCGGGCCCTGAAAACCTAATGGAGATGCTACTGATGATAGACGCCGCCAAAAGAGCATCCGCTAGACATATCACCGCGGTTATGCCTTATTTTGGTTGGGCGCGTCAGGATAGAAAAGATAAACCTAGAGTTCCCATTGCTGCAAAATTAGTAGCAAAAATGCTTGAAACTGCCGGAGCAACACGTATTATTACCATGGATCTCCACGCAGATCAAATTCAAGGGTTTTTTGAGAAACCTGTGGATCATTTATTCGCTTCAACATTGTTTTTACCCTATCTAAAAAACTTAGGTTTGGACAACCTAACTATTGCATCACCTGATATGGGAGGTTCTAAAAGAGCTTACGCATACTCCAAAGCATTGGAAAGTGATGTTGTTGTTTGCTACAAACAGCGCGCAAAGGCCAATGTTATTTCACACATGGAGTTAATTGGTGATGTGCAAGGAAAAAATGTAGTCTTAGTAGATGATATGGTAGACACGGCTGGCACATTGACCAAAGCAGCAGATTTGATGATGGAAAGAGGAGCTATAAGTGTAAGAGCCATAACCACCCATGGTTTGTTATCTGGCAATGCCTATGAAAAAATAGAAAAATCTAAATTAACAGAATTGATCATCACAGATTCTATTCCGATAGAAATAAAGAGTGATAAGGTAAAGGCAATAAGCTGCGCAAATTTAGTAGCTGACGTGATGCATAAAGTACATAATAACAATTCTATCTCCTCTAAATTTTTGATGTAGGATGCTAGAAGTTTACCAATTGAATTATTAATTTTTAATATATATAATGAAGTCAATTACAATTAAAGGATCAGAAAGAGAAAGCGTGGGCAAAAAGGCAACAAAAGCCCTACGTAATGCTGGAATGGTTCCTTGCGTAGTATACGGAGGGGAAAAACCACTACATTTTTCAGCACCTGAATTAAGTTTCAGGGATTTAGTGTACACCGCCGCCGCACATACCGTAAAGGTTGACTTAGGCGAAGGACAGGTAAGAGCAATTATGCAGGATATTCAATTCCATCCTGTAACGGACAAAATCCTACACATTGATTTTTACCAGTTATTTGATGACAAAGAGGTAACCATGAATATTCCTGTTCGCCTTCAAGGGAACTCTCCAGGGGTTAGAAACGGTGGTCGTCTTTTGTTCAGAAAAAGAAAACTTGCCATTAAAGCCTTACCGGACAAACTTCCGGATTTCTTTGATATTGATATCTCTAAATTAAAAATTGGTCAAAATATCTCAGTGGCTAGTTTATTAAATGACGATTTTACCATCTTACACCCAGATAGCACGGTTGTAGTACAAGTTAAAACTGCTCGTGCCGCTATTGCTGTTGATGAGGATGAAGAAGAAGGAGAAGAAGGTGCTGAAGGTGCAGAGGGAGCAGATGCTCCTGCAGCCGAAGCAGCTCAAGAATAAAAATCGTTTTTCAAAAGTGATTAAAAGCATCCGTCTAATGGCGGATGCTTTCGTATTTTTATAGGCCATCAAACATATAAAAGTCAATGTTTAAATATTTCTTATCGCTATTCGGTCGTGATACTATACTCCTTGAAGAAAATGACAGTATGAAAAAGTTTTTAATAGTAGGTCTTGGAAATATTGGCGATGAATACGCCGAAACAAGGCACAATATTGGTTTTAAGGTATTGGATAAACTTGCAAATAAAAAAGAATTCTCCTTTGAAACCGTAAAATTAGGTGACGTAGGAATATATAAATTGAAAGGCAGAAGCATTCTTTGTCTAAAACCATCTACCTATATGAACCGGAGCGGTAAAGCCATTAAATATTGGATGGATAAGGAGAAAATACCCCTGGAAAATATACTCGTTATTACGGATGATATTAATCTTCCGTTCGGTACTATTAGAGTTAAGACCAAAGGCAGCGATGGAGGACATAATGGATTAAAGGATACACAAGAATATTTACAGACCACAAAGTACAATAGATTTAGATTTGGTGTAGGGTCCGACTTTGGTAAAGGGAGACAAGTGGAATATGTTTTAGGCAAATGGAACGAGGAGGAAAACCTTATTATGGAAGAACGCTTAAACAAATCTCAGGAACTTATAGATTCCTTTGTCTTATCCGGTATTTCTAGAACAATGAACCAATTCAACGGTTCCTGATTAACCTAAAGGACTTTAAAACTGTAAATTCCTGAGTTCGTAGCGTTTCCTTCTTCATCTATAGTGATTACACTCCAATAGTAGACCGTATTAGGTGCCACGCTAACTTTTAATGTGGTTTCGTCTTCAGGAAGCGTGCCAATCAGATTCCCTGGTGGAGTTTCAACAGAAACATACACTTCATACTCCAGAATATCGTCATCAAGGTCAGAGGCAGACCAGGACAAGGTAATTTCATTGTTTACGTCCTTAAATACATTTTCTGACATTCTTGGGGACAAAATATCCGCAGGGAAAGGAGCAAATGTTGTTATTGAACCTGCATTATAAAAATTCCAGATTTCACTGGAAACTGTTTCGGGAACCTCATTGTTCTTAGATCGTACAAACCAAGAAAATGGCTCTCCTTTAGCAATTGGTAATCTTGCAGATGTGCTAGCGGTAGTAATGGTTTGTACGGTTCCTGTATTTATATTGGTAACCCTAAGCTCATACGTCTGCACATTTGCTCCTTCCCCCCATCGGAACTCTACTTGACTTGTTTCTGCATTTAAACTCTGACCTGTAGTACATTCAGAATTCCTATCCGGGAAAATAAGCTGTACCTGCCCTGGTGGTTTTGGACTATTCTTCTTTTTACAACTAGTAATTGTAACGAATAAGATTATAACTAGTGAAATATAGCGCATCATCTTTTAATCACTTTTACGGTTCCTTTACTATTACTTCCAAGGAATTGTACATAGTACAAACCTGTTAAAAGTTCGCTAAGATCTATTCTTGTAGCTGGCCCCTCAATAGTCAAGCTCTGACTTTTAACCAATCTTCCATCAACACTAAAAACATTTAACATGATAGTCCCAGATTCCGTACCCAAATACGCATCAATATATTCAGAAAATGGATTTGGAAAAACCACGGGAGAACTACTACTGGCCACTACAACCTCCTCTTCATACACGCCTTGACATGGCAAATTAGTAGAAACCTTTAATACATTTACACCATCTTTTAGCTCTAAAGCTATCTCAGAAAGCTCGGTTTGTTGTACAATACCGTTTAACTCCACATTATACAATGTTGAACCTTGTAAATTAACCACTAACGCATTGTTGTCTAAAGAAACTACTGCACTTACGTCTAAAATATCTGGCTCCATAATAACAACATCTAAACATTCCTCTTCATAAATAATAGTGCCGTCCGTACCCGTTATACAAATAGCATAAGTACCAGCACTTAAATTAGGAAGCATAAAGGAATCGGTAAAATTTTGCACAACATTAACCCCTTCACCAGTCACTATAACCTCATAGTCTAGTCCAACCTTGGCCTCTATTTGAATCTGACCATCGTTATTTGGTCTACAGGTTTCACTTTGTAAGCTAATACTAAAATTTTCAGTAGGAAATCGGAATATAGGACATCCAGAAGCATCTACTTCTTGTCCTGTTGGCGTATCCAAACAAAGGTCATCACCATCATCAAAAACACCATCATTATCAGCATCGGGCCTAAAATCCCCTTCTACACAAACTTCTAAAGAAAATGAATTTAGCCTACCCCCATCTGAAGGCGCGTTGTCTTTAACTTCTAAAATCCATTCTCCTAAAATAGATTCCCCGTTAAAAGAGCTTAATGTTCCTAATGGTCTAACCATACCATTAACTGCAGGATTACCAGTACATGTAAAGGGCAAGGCATCGTCATCAAAGATTGCATTGATATTCCTAGCCTCTCCACAGGAACTTGACACCAAAACTACGGTTGTACCCGCTGGCGAGGTAAGACTTACGACCAAGTCGGCCAAAAAACTATGCTCTAAATCTAGATTTACATTTAAGTCCGCCAAGGGTAAATCCTCAAAAAATGATATTCTAGAAATAATGGTCGGCGTACCAGTAGATGAGATATCCAAAGGAAGTCCAAATGCATCTTGTGAAATGCAGTTGAAATCTATGGTAGTAAAAGTTCTAGACGTTCCAAAAACTCCTTCTCCACAACCATTAACCGGTTTTATCCTCCAAAAATACTGGGTGTTGTTTTCTAAAGCAGTTGGCATATAAAAACTGGTCCTTACCATTGGGGATTCAACAATATTGGTAAAAGCGGCATCAGTAGCAATTTGTAACTCATATGAAGTATTCTGAACATTGGACTCCCATTCCAAGGTTAGGTCCTTCGAAGCGTCTAAGATTCCATCCGTAGGTGCAACCAATACCACTTCAGAAAAAGTGGTATCGTAAATATTTAGGGTAATTTCTAGTTCTTTCGTAATACTTGGTGATGTTGCCCGCACCGTTAAAGGATAAGAACCTATGGGCACATTATTCGTTCCTGAAAAAGTTATAGCTATTGGGGTGTTGGTGGTACTAGCGGTAAGCGGGGAAAACGTAGCATTTAAACCAGTAGGCAAGGAAGCTATACTAAAACTACTTTCTTCAGAAAAACCGAGGTACGTTTCATAATTAAAGCTAACTACTAAATCATCCGGTTTACAAATTTCATATTCGAGCTCATTGAAGTTGAGCACTACCTCCGATGCTACAATGGAAAAATCAACACTATTTACCGCAAAAAATATATTGTTTGTAGCTCTTATCATAAACCTTGCAGAGGATGTAGGTTGTGCAGGAATTACAATATCATGAGTACCATCATTAAGTACATTTTCAGCAACAAGCGTAGGATAAGTAAGCCCACCATCTGTAGACAGAAAAATATCAACAGTTTCAGCAGAAATGGGGGCTAAATTGGTGTTAGCCACATCCCAACTTATCGTTTGTACTTCACCTGCAATATAAGACAAGGCTACATTTTGGGAGGTAACTACAAAAGGGCCAGCATCATTGCTTACCAAAACAGAAACTTCATCAGAGACCAATTGTCCGCCGTTCAAAGCATTATCCCTAACCGTTAACGAAAAATTTAAATTTCGCTCTACTTCAGAAACTGTTTCCCATGCGTCTCCCAAACCAGGATTAGTCTGCGTTAAGTTACCGGATAGAATCCTATCCAAATTAGGAAAATAACGCTCTGGGGCCGTAGTAGGCGGGAAAGAGCGAAACATGGCTCCCGTTGGACTGGTGGGACCAAAGGTGGCCTGAGTGATGATACCATTATCTATTTGTTCCCAGGCGTAAGTAATGATATCCCCTACATCTGTATCCGAAGCATTTCCCGTTAAAACAAAAGCCGTACTTCTTGGAATGATATAATTCTGAACCGGATTGAGAACTGGAGGCACATTGGTCAAGTCTATGGTCTCACCGCAGGAAACGGTCTCTAGATACTCTCTTATTTGAAGAATACTGGCATAATGAAAATAGTCATCACTATTAGAGGCTACGTTGTTTACTCCAGTAATACCGGCATAACCCATAATTGTGGTTCCACTGCCCGGCTCTACCTGAACAGAAGTTCCTTCAGAAAGATGAGAAAAGGTATGATTGGCACCAAATTGATGTCCTATTTCATGAGCTACGAGATCAATGTCGAAAAGATCACCCTCGGGATCCGAAAAAGTGGCATAAGCACTGCCTTTTCTGTTATCCCTACAGACCGAACCTATAAAACCAGAATTACCATCCAGGGTGTCGTCTTTTTGGTTAAAAAGGTGACCAATATCATAACTGGCTTCACCGAGAACACTTGTAAGTACATTTTGGGTCTGAGAACTTAAACTTCCCGTAAACGGGTCTGTTTCCCCATCCGTATAGATAACCTCGTCCGTAGTTCCAATAAGTTCTAAGGTTACCCCAAGGTCCCGCTCAAAAATACCGTTCACACGAGTCAACGTAGCGTTAATGGCCGCCAAAGCATCGGCCTTAGTGCCCCCATGATAATTCGTATATTCTCCAGATGCCGCAATGGCGACCCTAAATTTCCTTAAGGTTCGGTCATCCACTAATTTTGCACTTGAAGATAAATTCTGTTCAAGAAGTTTGGGGGCCGTTTTACAAATGAACCCATTATCTTTTTCCGAATGCTTATTACGGTTGTACAATACATATGTTTCACCTATACCCTTCTGCATGAATAACATGCCTTTTTCTCCCCGCCCTGTCATCATACTCTGTATTCCTTTAGGGGAAACACTAAAATGAATCCGTTTGGTGCTATTATCCATGCTTTTGCCTCGGTAAGACTTTATGTTTGGATATTTTACGGACAACTCCTTAGAGAAAACATTTGCCTCTGAGACGCTAAAAGCAATCTGTTTACCACTATCGTCAGGAAAATAAACGATAGAATTATGTTCTACCTGATTTTGAGCAAGCTTGGCCCGGAAAAGTGTATCGTCTAAATTGAAAACCTTTATTTCTTCAACTGATAGTTTAGTACGTAATATTTGGTTACCGACACTACTTAATTCCGCCCCTTTCCAATAATTACTCTGCGCAGCCCCATAAAAGGAAAGAAATGCTATGGTAATTGAGAAAACTAGACGTAATTTTGTAATCATTGAGGGGCTTTTATCTCAGAATCAAATATAGTTCTTTTATTTTCCAATACAGGTGAATACAGTCCGTAGCATTTCCAAATACAACCAACAACATCCTGTTGCCATTACTATTGGCACTTTTGATGGTGTTCATATTGGTCACCGGAAAATACTGGAAAAGGTCATAAATCATGCCAAAGATGCTGGACTAAAATCTGCGGTACTTACATTTTTTCCTCATCCCAGAATGGTACTACAAAAAGATACGGATATTAAATTATTAAATACCATTGATGAAAAAATAGCCATCCTCAAAAATATGGGCTTGGATATTTTAGTAATACACCCATTTACCAAAGAATTTTCTAGACTTTCCGCTACTGAATTTGTTAGGGACCTTTTGGTAAACAAGCTTAAATCAAAAAAAATTATCATTGGTTACGACCATCGTTTTGGGCGAAACAGAAACGCTAATATCTCAGACCTTATTTCATTTGGCAAAACCCTCGATTTTGAGGTAGAAGAAATCCCCGCACAGGAAATTGACGATGTATCCGTTAGTTCCACAAAAATCAGAAAGGCACTTGAAAGCGGTGATATTGAAACGGCGAATATGTATTTAGGTTATGAATATATGCTAACAGGAACAGTTCAAAAAGGAAAAGGACTCGGCAGGCAACTTCATTTTCCTACTGCAAATTTAGCCATTACAGAAGATTATAAACTCATACCAAAAACTGGTGCTTATACCGTTAGTAGCGTTTTAAATGAGACTACCGTTTATGGGATGATGAACATTGGTTATAATCCTACTGTAAACGGCAAGGTACAATCTATTGAAGTTCACTTCTTTGATTTTGAGAAAGATTTGTACGAACAGAAAATTCAGGTAAATATGCTGCATCGGCTTAGGGATGAATATAAATTTGAATCTTTAGAAGCACTTAAGCAACAACTGGCCTTAGATCGTAAAAATGCCCTTCAATTTATATCCGGATAAATATGTTGAATAGGTTGTTATTTCAGAGAATAGACAACAGTTCGCTACTAATTTTTCGAATCTTTTTTGGTATACTGGTTTCATTAGAATGTTTCGGTGCGCTACTTACGGGATGGGTTAAAAGAAACCTTGTAACTCCGCAGTTTACTTTTCCTTTCATTGATTTTGAATGGCTTCAGCATTTAGCCGGACCCGGTATGTATTTCTACTTTGCTATTATGGGTACATTAGGAATTTGTATTGCCCTAGGGTATAAATATCGCTTTAGTATTATTGTCTTTACAATACTCTGGGCAGCGGTGTATCTCATGCAAAAAACAGCTTATAACAATCACTATTATTTATTGATTTTAATTTCTTTTTTGATGTGCCTTTTTCCAGCGCACAGGAATTATTCCATAGACGCTAGAACCAACATGGTATCAAAACAGGATTCCATGTACGCTTATGTAAAATGGATAATTGTACTACAACTCCTAATTGTTTACGTATACGCCTCGATAGCAAAACTATATGGAGATTGGTTAGATTTTGGGATGATAAAAATCTTGATGCGACCAAAAGCAGATTACTTTTTAATTGGAGAGATCCTTCAAGAACCATGGGCGCATAAGATAATTGGTACTGTAGGTATTCTGTTCGATTTATTTATTATTCCTGCCTTGCTTTGGAAACCTACTCGCAAAATTGCATTCTTCCTATCTATCTTTTTCCATTTGTTCAATTCCATTGTTTTCCAGATCGGCATATTCCCCTATTTGTCCTTAGCGTTCAGTGTTTTCTTTTTTGAAACAGAAACAATCCGAAAAATTTTCTTTAAAAACAAAACTCGATGTTTCGCTGAAAAAATAAGTTACCCCTCCTTTAAAACATCATTTTTACTGGGATTTGGAATGTATTTTATCGTTCAAGCATTGTTACCCTTACGCCACCATACCATAAAGGACAATGTGCTTTGGACGGAAGAAGGTCATAGAATGAGTTGGCGTATGATGCTTCGCAGCAGAAATGGTAGAGGTCACTTTAAAGTGGTGAACCATACCACAGGAAAACAGATTTTTATTCGTACTGATGACTATTTGAATCAGAGTCAAAAACGGAAGGTGTTTTCTTATCCTGATTTCGCATGGCAATTTGCCAACTATATGAAAAAAGAATATTCCCAGAATGGAGAAAAAATAGCGGTATACCTCATTGAATCTACCATTAGTATAAACGGAAGACCGCATGTTCCTTTCATAGACTCAAAAACAGATTTAGCAAATACCCCTTGGAACCCCTATAAGCATCATGATTGGATATTACCCTCCAAACTAAACCGAGACACCGAGAGTAAAGCTAACAAACCTACAAACTAACAGCTCGTTGACAAAGTTGCAGCGGCATATGAAATGGGTCGCGAAGCATAATTAAGTAAGTGCCGTCTTCCTTTAAAACTTCCTCTACGAAAATAGCACCCGCCTTTTCTAAACGAGCCTTGTCTTTTTTAATGTTCTCAGAGATAAAAGCTACGTGAAAAGTAGCCGGATGTTCTTTCAAAAAATTGGTCATGGGAGCATCGGTTCTTTGATAAAACTCAAATACCACGCGTCCTGAAGAATCTTTTAGAAAAGTCATAAAGGGTGACACCTCTTGTTGAGAAGCTATCGTTAGACCCAAATTAGTCGTATACCATTGTACTACCTTAGTCACATTAGCAACATTAACCGCAAAATGCTCAAAAACCATAACATACTTGTTTCATCGATATACACCACAAAGATATCTATTATAAACCGAAAGATTAACTTAAATTTGTACTCTTAAAGATTTAACAGATGTTACAGCTACAGGCTATCCGCGAGCAAAAAGACCAAATGATAGACGCACTTAAAAAGCGTAATATCAATGGGAGCACTCTACTTGAAAACGTGCTACAGTTAGATGAAAAAAGACGTACCACTCAGACACGTTTAGATACTGTTTTGGCAGAATCCAATAGTCTCTCCAAGGAAATTGGTGTGCTGTACAAAACTGGAAAAGCCCAGGAAGCTACTATTTTGAAAGAAAAAACAGCCGGCTTAAAGGAAGAATCTAAAAAATTAGGCGATGATTTAAATACCGCTGCGGAAGAACTAAAGACTTTACTGTATCAAATTCCTAATATTCCACACCCGTCTGTACCTAATGGAAACACGGACGATGATAATGAAGAAATCTTTAAAGAGGGAACTATTCCCGAACTTGTGGAAAATGCGTTGCCACATTGGGAGCTGGCCAAAAAGTATGATATTATAGATTTTGAACTAGGGGTGAAAATAGCCGGAGCGGGCTTTCCTGTGTATAAAGGAAAAGGAGCTCGCCTACAACGTGCATTAATCGCTTATTTTCTGGATAAGAATACCGAGGCGGGTTATACCGAGATACAAGTACCTCATTTAGTGAATGAACTATCAGGCTATGGCACGGGACAATTACCGGACAAAGAGGGTCAAATGTACCATGTTACAGCAGACGACCTGTACTTAATACCAACTGCAGAAGTTCCCGTAACAAATATTTTTAGGGACGTTATTGCCGATGAAAAGGAATTTCCAATTTGTTATACCGGATACACTCCGTGTTTTAGGAGAGAAGCTGGCAGCTACGGCGCTCATGTAAGAGGATTAAATAGGTTACATCAATTCGATAAAGTAGAAATTGTACGTGTTGAACGCCCTTCAAACTCCTACAAGGCTTTAGACGGTATGGTAGAACACGTTAAGAACATTTTACGCGAACTTAAACTACCGTATAGGGTCTTGCGATTATGCGGCGGAGATTTAGGTTTTACAGCCGCGCTCACCTACGATTTTGAGGTATTTTCTACTGCGCAAGACCGTTGGTTAGAAATAAGCTCTGTTTCTAATTTTGAAACGTACCAAGCCAACCGATTAAAGTTAAGATACAAGGACGAAAACGGAAAAAACCAATTGGCGCACACCTTAAATGGAAGTGCTTTAGCTTTACCAAGGGTTTTAGCGGGAATTTTAGAGAACTATCAAACAGCGGACGGTATTCAAATACCAGAAGTATTGGTTCCCTATTGTGGATTTGATAAGATAGATTAAGCTATAGATCATTATATTTTAGCGCATAGGATTCCCATTGGTATCCCATTTGAACACGTCTAAAGGCAAAAATCTTTTCGCCGTCTGTTCGTACATTGATAATTCCCGGTAATATTTTTTTGAAGCGCTGTCTGGCCTCAGCATTGGCGGCAGAATTAGAGAAATCTAACCCGTCCATCGTAGTGATTTCAGAGATGGCATGCGCCTCAGCTTCGGTATCTCCTGCATCTACGAATAGTGCCGAAAGTTCAGTAGAAAAAATTAACGGCATCCTGCCTCTGCCCGCCAACCCCAATCCACCGAGAAATACTGCACGTGGATGACCATGGTCTGGTGTTTCACCTGATGACACTATTGTTACCATGGGATTTACTTGATGCAGCAACTCTTGTGAGAACTCATGACTACCATGATGCGGCGCCTTAAAAATTTGTGCATTTACCTTTAAGTTGTTTCCTGGGATTGCCAACAAATGCTCACTTCCTTCCACATTCAAATCTCCCGAAAAAAAAGTGCGTACATGCTTATAATCAATTCTAAAAATTAAGGAGTGTCCGTTTATGGTATGCGATTTACCTCCAAACCATTTCAGTGTATTATCTGGTTCCAAAATAGGCCCCAGCACTTCTAATTGAACACTAGCATCGCCTATTGGTAGAAAACCATTTGAGGCATCCAATCTTCTATAATTTGCCATGGATGTTTTAACGGCATCAATCCATTTCTTAAAACCGGCTTTTAATTGTGCTCCGTCAAGATCCTGTACCGAATTATGAATGGTAATCAATTTATTATGTACCGTTGTTCCCAATTCCGTATTATGGCCAGCTTCGTAGAGCCCAATACCATTATGATAAATATTCTTTACCTGTATTCTAGGGTGTTCCAATAAAGGTATCAGTCCAACTACATGATCCTTATCGGCATGACTTAAGAATAAATGGTCTATAACTACTTTAGTATTTGGCTTATCCAATCTGTATTTCCAAATTAAGAAGCCCAAAGCCCTATCCTTTAAACCACCGTCCACAAGTATTTTTTTATTATTCGGTGTTACTATAAAAGAAGCATCTCCTTGTCCAATATCCAGAAAATAGCATTCCATACTACGTTTTGAAGACATCGGTGAATTTGCAGCTAATTTTCCCTGTCTGCCCCTATAAATGGCATCTCTCCTTTTAGCGGTTGTCCCATCCTGTGATGAATCTATTTCTAATTCATCTCCATGAATAGCAACATAACTAATATCTTCTTCACCATTATTGAAATAGAAGCGTTTTGTTTTTGAACTTAAAAATCGCTTTTCCATTTTACAGTAAGTTTTATTCTATTTATTCTTTTAAGTTAAGTCTTTAAATGTTTTGGTTATCATGGTACTTTACAAATGGTAGTATCTAGTGTACTTGTGGTATTGCATCCATTAAAAATTTTTACATTCCGGTTGCTATTAGCATACTCTTGCTATTTATTTAACATCCTCTTTTAGCATTCTCCTTATCTTTGAATATGCGCTTAAAACTTTTTCTGTTTTTCATGCTTTTTATAGTGGCATCAGGGTTTTCCCAAGAAGACTTTCTGGCCAAACAGTACTTTGCTGATGGTGATTTTGAAAAAGCACTTGTTTTTTATGAAAAACTAACAGAGAAAAATCCCAGAAGAACAGATTATCAAAAAGGTTTAATTTCTTGTTACCAGCAACTAGAACGTTATGAAGATGCGGAGGTATTTCTTTTGAAACAGCTAGAACTTAGAAATCCACACCCAAGTGTATTTATAGAATTAGGTTATAATTTCACACTACAGGAAATTACCGATAAGGCAGATGCTTATTATTCGCAAGCCCTTCAGGTTATTGAGCAAAATCCAAATTATGGTTATGCCATAGGGTATCAATTTCAAAAATATAGCCTGTTGGACAAGGCCGTTCTAGCCTATACCAAAGCCATGGAACTGAATCCCGTTTTGGATTATAGTTTTCAATTGGCACGTATTTATGGTGAGCAGGGTAACATTGATAAAATGTACCGTTCCTATTTGGATTTAATGAGTAATGGAAAAACCTCAAAGTCCAACATTCTTAGAAATATAGATGATTTTATTACCGCAGACTCCGAAAACTACAACAATATATTGCTTAAGCAAATCCTACTCGAGAAAGCACAAAAAACACCAGATATTGTATGGAACGAACTTTTAAGCTGGCTATTTGTTCAACAAGGTCAGTACAACAGTGCTTTTAGGCAAGAAAAAGCAATTTACAGGCGTATGGATGGAAGCACGACCCTACGGTTAGAAAACTTAGCTAAGACCACGCTTGATGAAGAGGAAACTGAAATTGCTCAGGACATATTTAATTATATTATTAAAGAAACAAGTAATGAAGTTACACGCCTAGAGGCCAACCTTAATTTATTGGACATCGAGTTGTTAAACGCTAAAAAAAGTGACTACCCCTCCATTCAAAAAAGGTATGAAGAACTTATAGAAGAATACGGCTACAGGACCCAAACCCTTCAACTACAAGTAGCTTATGCTAAATTCCTGACCTTTAAAAACGACAACCCGGAATTAGCGATTAAACTACTGAAAAATAGTTTAGAATTGCCTCTAAATGACAGAGGAACAGCCTATCTGAAACTTACCTTGGGAGACGTTTTGGTATACAACAGAAAATTTAATGAGGCCCTTATCTATTTTTCTCAGATTCAAAAAAAACTAAAGAACGATGTCCTTGGCCAGAACGCAAGATATAAAGTTGCCGAAACCAGTTTTTATAAAGGTGATTTTGACTGGGCCCTTACGCAACTAAAAGTATTGCGCAGCTCTACCTCACAACTAATTGCCAATGATGCTATGCAATTAAGTCTTTTAATATCTGACAATTCACTGGAAGATTCTACCCAAACCGCATTAAAGAAATATGCTAGGGCAGATTTTTTAGCCTATCAAAATAAAACTAAAGTGGCAATTGAAGTCTTAGAAGACATACTCCAAAATCACAAAGGGGAAAAAATTGAGGATGAGGTACTTTTAAAACAAGCACAACTTTTTGAAGCACAAAAAAAGTATGAATCCGCTGAGTTCAATTACCAAAAAATAATAGAATTCTATGGCAATGGTATTTTAGCAGACGATGCTCATTTTGCTTTAGGAGAATTGTATCGAAAAATATTTGATAAGCCTGAGAAAGCCAAGAGCCACTACGAAAAGATAATTTATAATTATCAAGACAGTTATTACTTTCCCCAGGCCCGTAAAAATTTTAGAATGCTACGTGGAGATGCAATCAATTAAAAGCCCATCCTAAATCCTTCCCAAGGGGATGGACTTTTAATTCCAAAATAAATTATCTTGGCAGCTATAAACAAAGAAATACTAATCCTACCCCCTTTGGGGAGATAAGAGAGGGGCCAATGTACATATATAACGTTACTACCAATATTGAAATCGCATCTGAAAACGAATGGATACATTGGATGCAAACAAAACACATACCGGATGTTTTAGGAACCGGGAAATTTTTAAGCGCTAAAATGACTAAAGTTTTGGTAGAAGAAGATATGGGTGGTGTTACCTATTCCGTTCAATTTACTGTAAAGGATAAAGTCACCTTAGAAAAATATTATAAAGAAGATGCTCCTAGACTAAGAAAAGATACGCAAACACTCTTCGCAGGAAAACTAGTTTCCTTTAGAACAGAATTAGAAATTTTAGACGAATTTTTTGTCCAAAAACCCACTGCTACACAACATTTATTCACCTACGGCACCTTGCTGGAAAAAGAGGTGCAATTAGGGGTTTTTTCTAGGTTATTAGGCGGATTAAAAGATGAGCTTTCGGAATATAGGATTTCTGATCACAAAGTCGCTGACCTATACCCTACCCTGGAACATACTAAAAATGAACAAGATATAATAAGAGGTAAAGTATATGTACTAACACCGGAAGAATTACAAAAAGCAGATGAGTATGAAGGTGTTGCTTATAAACGGATTGAAGTTATATTAGGTTCCAACAAAAAAGCATGGACGTATATTGCAAAATAGCGTAGTAAATTATTATAGGGTAAGTCCGCGAGGTATTGAAAGGAAGATCACGTTTAAATTCGATACAAGTGTCAGAGTACCTGCCTGTACGGCAGGCGGGCTTAAATCTCGATTATCGAGTAAAATGAAGGTATGGGGAAAAAGAGGAA
Source organism: Maribacter sp. R77961 (assembly GCF_044594925.1). GTDB lineage: Bacteria > Bacteroidota > Bacteroidia > Flavobacteriales > Flavobacteriaceae > Maribacter. Next base: position 2,716,528 of record NZ_CP138991.1, read on the forward strand.
GAAGAACAAAAACGATTTTTACGGGAATAAGGGCAAAGCAACGCAAGCCAGTCCTGTTAAGGCAAAAAAATATCTAGGGCAGCATTTTTTGAAAGATGAAGGTATTGCTAGGCAGATTGCAGAGACCTTATCCTTTGAAAATTATAAAAATGTTATCGAAATTGGTCCGGGAACAGGAGTGTTAACCAAGTATCTTTTGCTACAGGATATAGATTTGGTTGCTATGGATTTAGACTCAGATTCCATTATTTACCTTAATCATAGTTTTCCTTTAGAACATCCAAAGGTATTACAAGGATCAAATTCTTTCAAGGTAATCGAAGGTGATTTCCTTAAGTACAATATGAAAGAACTATTTGGAGAAGAACAATTTGCCATTACCGGGAACTTCCCTTATAACATCTCAACACAAATTGTTTTTAAAATGCTAGAAATGCGTGCGCAAGTTCCAGAGTTTTCTGGAATGTTCCAAAAGGAAGTTGCGCAACGTATTTGCGCTCCGGAAGGTAGTAAAACCTATGGAATTCTTTCCGTACTGGCCCAAGCCTTCTATGAGGCAGAATATCTTTTTACGGTGCACCCACAAGTTTTTGACCCACCGCCTAAAGTTCAGTCCGGGGTGCTAAGACTTACCAGAAAAACAGATTTTGAAATAGGTTGTGATGAAAAACTCTTTTACCGAGTAGTTAAAACAGCTTTCGGTCAAAGGAGAAAGACACTTCGCAACAGCTTAAAAACCTTTTCCCTTTCAGATATTCTCAAAGAAGATGCTATATTTGACCAGCGCCCGGAGCAACTGGCAGTTGCTGATTTTATAGCGTTGACGAAGAAAATAGCAGATGACACCGTTTAAACTTTCAGAAGAACTTGTTAGCGAGATAGAACAGCTTATAGAAAACCAAGAGAATTCTCAACTGAATGCTATCTTGGATGAAGTGCACTATGCAGATGTCGCAGAAATCATTAATGAGCTTAATGAAGATGAGGCTACCTATCTTATAAAGCTTCTGGACAGCGATAAAACTTCTGATGTTCTTACAGAGTTAGATGAAGATGTGCGGGAAGCCATTCTAGGAAACCTTTCCTCAAAAGAAATTGCCGGAGAACTAGAAGAACTTGATACCGATGACGCTGCGGACATCATTGCTGAACTTCCCCAAGAGATTGTGCAAGAGGTTATCTCCGAGATTGAAGACAGAGACCATGCAAAAGATATTGTAGACCTTTTGCGCTATGATGAAAACTCTGCCGGCGGTCTAATGGCCAAAGAGCTGGTAAAGGTTAGCGAGAATTGGACCGTTACAAAATGTGTAAAGGAAATGCGCTCTCAGGCAGAAAATGTTACCCGGGTACACTCTATTTATGTCGTAGACAAGGAAGAAAAATTAATGGGGAGGCTCTCCCTAAAAGATTTGTTGACTGTCTCTACGGAAACACATATCAGGGAAATATACATTCCTAAGGTAGATGCCGTAAATGTCAATGAAAAGCCAGAAGAGGTAGCGAAAATAATGTCTAAATACGATTTAGAAGCCATCCCTGTGATTGATGAAATAGGGAGACTCGTAGGCCGTATCACTATTGATGATATTGTAGATGTTATTCGTGAAGAGGCGGATAAAGATTATCAAATGGCAGCCGGTATCTCACAAGACGTTGAGGCAGATGATAGCATATGGGAATTGACAAGGGCAAGATTGCCTTGGCTTATCCTAGGTCTTTTTGGAGGTGCGGCAGCAGCTGTTATTATGGGCGGTTTTGAAGAAATGTTCAAGAAATACACCATTCTATTTTTATTTACCCCATTGATCGCGGCTATGGCAGGAAATGTAGGGGTACAATCTAGTGCTATTATTGTACAAGGTTTAGCAAATGATGATATTAAAGGCAGTGTTGGAAACCGGCTCATAAAAGAGATGCTATTAGCCCTATTGAACGGCGTAATTTTAGCAGCCTTATTACTACTTTTTACATGGATTTGGAAGGGCGACTTCCTAACCGCTCTAGCTATATCTACATCATTGATAGCCGTAATTGTTGTTGCTGGTTTCATTGGTACGTTTACGCCCTTATTCCTACATAAAAGAGGAATAGACCCTGCCATTGCTACAGGACCTTTCATTACTACCAGTAATGATATTTTTGGAATACTTATCTATTTTATGATTGCCAAGCTCATTTTAGGTATTTAAAATAAATAGCTGTCCCATGCAGCTTTATAAACGAACATAATTTAATACTATGAAATCCATAAATCTAAAAGATAAACATGCCGTTTTCACGAAACAATGGCACCCACACCAAATAGCTACGGTAGACAATATGCAAGTGATTCTAGCCAAAATACAGGGAGAATTTGTGTGGCATGCACATGAGAACGAAGATGAACTGTTTCAAGTGTTAAAAGGCACCATGTATATGAAGTTTAGAGATAGGACGGAAGTTGTAAACGAAGGCGAAATCATAGTAGTACCAAAGGGAGTAGAACATTGCCCATCGACCAAAAATGGTGAAGAGGTTCACTTATTACTATTTGAAAAACAGGATACTGCCCACACGGGAGACGTAACCCATGAAATGACCCAAACCAATTATCCAAAAATATAAGATAAATGAAAGTCCTGCACGTAGATAAAAATCATCCTTTGTTATTAGAACAATTCGCCGAGTTAAATTTTCAGAATGATGAAGATTATACGTCATCAAAAGCAGAAATTGAAAAGAAGATACAGCATTACGACGGACTCATTATACGCAGCAGATTTACTATAGATGCCGATTTTTTAGATAAAGCGACCAACTTAAAATTTATTGGTCGACTTGGGGCAGGTCTTGAAAATATAGACACTAAATATGCAAAAACAAAGGGTATCTTTTTAGCAGCGGCTCCGGAAGGAAATAGCAATGCTGTTGGCGAACATACACTGGGAATGCTACTCTCCCTTATTAACAAATTGAACAAAGCTGATAAAGAAGTACGTTCAGGCACCTGGGATAGAGAGGGGAACCGAGGTATTGAATTAGATGGAAAAACCGTTGGCATTATAGGCTACGGTAATATGGGCAAGGCATTTGCTAAAAAATTAAAGGGCTTTGATGTGGAAGTTATTTGTTATGATATTCTAGGCGGTGTCGGAAATGAAGATGCCCGACAAGTAGGTATTTTAGAACTACAACAACGCAGTGATGTGATAAGTTTGCATACCCCCCAAACCGAACAGACTATTGGCATGATTAATTCAGAATTTATAAATGGGTTTCAGAATCCATTTTGGCTATTGAATACGGCACGAGGAAAATGTGTGGTTACCGCAGACTTGGTTGAAGCTTTAAAAACTGGAGAAGTTCTTGGAGCCGGTTTAGATGTACTAGAATATGAAAAATCCTCTTTTGAAAATATGTGCGCTGACCAAGAACTACCAAGTGCCTTCCAATATTTGATTAACGCTGAAAATGTAATTCTATCACCGCACGTGGCCGGTTGGACCGTTGAAAGCAAAGTCAAACTCGCGCAAACTGTAGTCGATAAAATCAAAAAGAAGTTTTGTTAACTTTAAAAGGTGAAAAAAACCGTAGTTACTTTTGGTCTGCTTATTCTGTCGTTATTGGTTCTTTTTCAGATAAGCAAATACGCCTTCGTTAGCGGAGACTTGAAAATTGAATTATTCATAGCCGCCGTCGCTATCATCTTTTTTATCATTGGTGTTTACTTAAATAAACGTAGCCTGCATCAAGAAAGGTTACCAGAGGGAGAAATTGACCTGAGTAAAATCAAAGCTTTGGATTTGAGCGAAAGAGAATACGAAGTACTCAAAGAAATCTCCATAGGCTTATCGAACAGAGAAATTGGTGATAAGCTTTTTCTCTCTGAAAGCACCATAAAAACGCATGTCTCGAACATTTTATTAAAGCTGAATGCGAAAAGGCGTACCCAAGCCGTTCAAATTGCCAAAGAGATGCAAATACTTTAGTACCGTCATTTCGGTACTTTAGTATGAGACTGTTTTGGGTAGACCAAAATATATTTGCTGTAAATCACCTAAACTTATAAAAATGAAAAAAACAATACTACGTTTCGGTCTTTATGGGGTTATCACCATTTGTCTCTTATCTATTTTGATTTGGAGCCTAGTAAAGGTTGTTGATAATACCACGGGAGAAATCATTGGCTATTCGTCAATGGTAGTATCACTTCTCTTCGTTTTTTTCGGTATTAAACATTTTCGAGATAGAGAAAACAATGGAGTAGTAACATTCGCTAAAGCCCTGCTCATTGGTGTACTAATCAGTCTAATAGTTTCTGTGGCTTTCGGAATATTGGATATCATTTACGTAAAATTCGTAAATCCTGATTTTATGACCGATTATTATGAGGGTATGCTTGAACAAGCGCAAACTTTACCTGCAGAAGAATTTGAGATTCGAAAAGAAGAATTAAACGCTGAAAAAGAAATGTTCTTGAATCCGTTCATGCATTTTTTCATTATGTCTATGATGGTTTTTGTAATTGGTTTTATAATTTCATTGCTTTCAGCATTGCTACTTCAACGTAAAAACAACTAGCATGAACTACAAGGCAGATTCACCAGACGACTACATCAAACAGCTACCTGAAGACCGACAACCGGTTCTAACCAAATTACGTGAGCTTATTTCAAAGAACCTTCCTGAAGGTTTTAAAGAACAAATGAGTTATGGCATGTTAGGTTGGGTGGTACCGCATTCAATCTACCCTGATGGCTATCATTGCGATACCAAACTCCCGTTACCATTCATTAACCTCGCCTCACAAAAGAATTTCGTGGCTTTATATCATTCTGGAATTTATGCCGATACTAAGTTACATGATTGGTTTGTAGACGAATACCCTAAACATGTCAAGACCAAATTAGATATAGGCAAAAGTTGTGTCCGTTTTAAGAATATGGAAACCATTCCCTACGAACTTATTGGAGAACTCTGTACCAAGATGAGCGTAAAAGATTGGGTAAGCCTTTACGAAAAGAATACAAAAAGATGACTTAAATACGTCATAAATCACAAACTTCTAAAGAACTAGAAAATGAAAAATAGAGTAACAGGGCTGGGTGGTTTCTTTTTTAAGACCAAGGACCCGAATAAAATTAAAGATTGGTATGGCAACCATTTGGGTCTGAATACGGATCAATACGGTTGTACATTTTGGTGGAAGGACAAGGAGGGTAATGACTGCTCCACACAATGGAGTCCTATGAATGCTGATACAGAATATTTTAAACCAAGCACCTCATCTTTTATGATGAACTTTAGGGTAGAGAACCTCATAGAACTGCTCAAAGTTTTAAAGGAAGAAGGGGTAACCGTCGTAGGGGAAGTGGAGGAATACAGCTATGGCAAATTCGGGTGGATACTAGACCCGGACGGGAACAAATTAGAACTTTGGGAACCTATTGATAAAGCTTTTCTATAATAGCCATTAATTTGTTACATTTAGAAAGATTTTAACCACCAAAAAACAATTAAAATGTCAGAAGAGAACAAAGACCTTGGGGATAAAGCGGAAGATGCGTTTGATGCGGCCAAGGATAAAGCAAAAGATTTAGGAGATAAAGCAGAGGATGCCTTTGACGATGCTAAAGAAAAAGCTGGTGATTTTGCGGACAAAGCAGAAGAAGCCGCAAAGGATTTTAAAGAAGATGTCAAAGAAACTTTTGACCCTAATAACCCTGATAGTGGAAAAACCATAGCAATCATAGCACATTTGACTTTAGTAGGTTGGGTTATTGCCTACTTTATGAACAGTAGTAACAAAACTGAAATAGGGGCATTTTATTTAAGACAGGTCCTCGGAATTATGTTGTTAGGATTAGTTTTAAGTTTAATTCCAATTCTGAATCTAATAGCTTGGGTACTTCCTCTTGTGTTATGGTTAATGAGTCTTATCAGCTGTATAAATGGAGAACAAAAACCAGTATTTTTGGTAGGTACTTATTTCCAAGATTGGTTTAAAGGCCTTTAAATACTAAAAAGTCAGATTTTCTAAAGTCTGACTTTTTTTATTCATTTTATTATCGTAATATTGCAATATATAAATATATTACATGGGTGTAACCAAGACACAAATATTCAATACAAAACAGAATGAGCTTGCTACCATATTCAAAGTACTTTCCAATCCTGCCAGGATTGCCATACTACAATATATTAGTACGCAAGAAGCCTGTATCTGTAATGACATTGTAGATGAAATAGGTTTGGCGCAACCCACCATCTCCCAACATTTAAAGGAGTTAAAAAGTATTGACCTGATTACCGGGGAAATTGAGGGCAAGCGGGTTTGCTATTGCATAAACCTTAAGAAATGGAAGAAAATACAAGACCTTCTCAATTCCTTTTTTGATAAAACTAAATTTAATTGCTGTTAAAACATAAACTATGAAAACAAACGAATTTTTATCGCTCTTAAAAGAAAATCCCAACAAAAGTCTTCTTTTTGAATACAAAGAAGGTCAGTTCGTAGGTGCTAATTACCACATTACTGAAATAAAGAACATCACGATAGATTCAGTCGACTGTGGTGCTGGGGTAGATTTCTGGAAAGAAACCATAATTCAGCTTTGGGAAAGCCCAGACGAGCATGAAAAAGAAGAATACATGTCTGCCTACAAGGCCTTGGGTATTTTGAACAAAGTAGACAACATCAAGCCTATGGAAAGAGAGGTCGAAGTAAAATTCGAGTACAGCAATGCCAATTTTCACACAGCGCAGTTATTTGTGGCTGATTTTACAATTGATGAAAACAACCTGGCAATGAAACTTTCCATTGAAAAAACGGATTGTAAAGCACGCGAAACATGTGGAGTTCCTGTTGCTTTAGAAGCTAATGAAGCATCTAGCTGCGCTCCAGGTGGAGGTTGCTGCTAACAATAAAGCACTGAGCTATGGAAATTCTATTTACACTAAGTACGGCTTGTATAGTATTATTTATGATACTCGCAACCTATGATGGATTTTATCTACACATTTTCAAATATGGGCTTTTTAATCATGAAGAGAGTGTTTTTGAACACAAAACTCACGCGGTAAGAGCTGTACTTTTTCCGTTAATCGTCTGGGCACTTTTCATCAATGAAGCTAACTTTCCGCTTTTCTTAGCTGGGCTTGCATTAGTTGCTTTAGATTTAGTGGTTTTAAGCGTAGATGCCTACTCCGAAAAGGAAAGTCGCAATTTTATGGGTGGCCTACCCAGATGGGAATATATCATCCACCTTTTTTCGAATGCATTTCACTTCGCCGCGATTATTCTGGTTTTAGCGCTTAAAATAAAAGTAACTGAAGCAGGATTGGTCTTCGTTACTACTTTTGCAGACTCAATGGCAAAAGAACTGTTCACTTTCGTCAGCATAAATATCATTCCAGGAGCCATTGTTCTTGCGCTATTGCACTTTGCTTTACTACTAAAAGTACCTCAGTCGGTATGGAATAGCTATAGAACCAAAATTACGTGTTGTTGATATGAAACAAGAAAACACGGTTTCGGTTAGACCCATGCTAGCTGATGATTGGAATGCCGTTTCAAAAATCTATGCCGAAGGAATAGCCACAGGTTTTGCCACTTTTGAAACAGAAATACCTTCGTACTTGGATTGGGATAAGGCGCATTTACCAACTTGTAGGTTGGTTGCCGTGCAGCAAGATAGTGTTGTTGGTTGGGCGGCTCTTTCTCCCGTCTCTGGCCGATGTGTTTATGGCGGCGTTGCCGAAGTTAGTGTATATATCGGTAAAAACTCCAGAGGTTATGGAGTGGGCAAGCTTCTTATGAAACACCTTATTGTTGAAAGTGAAAACGAGGGTTTATGGACCTTGCAATCTGGTATTTTCCCTGAAAACAAAATCAGTATTACACTACATGAAAAAGTGGGCTTTCGTTACATTGGTAAACGAGAAAGAGTTGGAAAAACCAGAGATGGTATTTGGAAAGACAATCTCCTTTTTGAACGACGCAGTACTGAAGTTGGCGTAGATTAAGTCGCTCCTTTTTCTTTAGGTTGCGTTTCTGTCAACTTACGTTCCAGCTCGGCCTGAAATTCTTCCATAACTGGCTTTACGGTACTTTCTGGAAGGTCGGAGATTTTAATGTACATTAACCCATCTACCGAGTTATTGAACAAAGGATCTACGTTAAAGGCAACGACTTTTGCATTTTGTTTGATGTATTTTTTTATCAATACCGGCAAACGCAAACTGCCCGGTTCTACCTCTTCTATTAAACGGTCGAACTTATTTAAATCGGCCTGGGTTTCATCAAAAACAAATTCCTTATCGGCATCATTGAGTTTAACCTTGAATTCTTTTTTAGGTCTAATGTACTGAGCCACATAAGGATCCCAATAATTAGACTTCATGAACTCTATCATCAGGGACTTGGAGAAATTTGAAAATTGATTACTTATGCTTACACCACCGATTAAGTATTTATGTTCCGGATGTCTTAACGTTGTGTGTACAATGCCTTTCCAAAGTAAAAACAATGGCATGGGTTTCTGTTGATATTCCTTAACGATATAGGCTCGTCCCATCTCTATAGAATTCTGCATCATGCCGTACAATTCTGGTTCCACCCGAAATAAATCCTGAAGGTAAAAACCATCTATACCGTGTTCTGGAAAAATCTCCGCGCCCATACCCATCCTGTACGCTCCCACAATACATTTATCATCGCTATCCCAAAGAAAAAGGTGATGGTAGTAAGAATCGAACACATCTAAATCTATAGCGTTATTGGTGCCTTCACCAATGGCCCTAAAAGTAATCTCTCGTTGCCGACCTATTTCTTTTAAAATAAACGGCATGTCTTTCTCTTTAGCCAGAAATACCTCATAGTTTTTACTTTGGAGTAGTCTACGATCCTTGTCCCTAAGTTTTTCAATTTCACCTTCCATAACCTCCTTCCGCATAGCGCTAGCAATTTTTTTTGGAGGTTTGGGAATTTTAAGCGTTGTTGGTATCTGATCTATGAGTCGCTCTTTCTCATAAGCATTTGAAAGGATATATGTTTTCTTTCTTAATAAATCCGTGTACTCCTCTAAACTCTTATGTTCTTTTTGAGATTTTACTGAAATAGGCTGCCCTATACGGACCTTAATAGGTCTGTTGCGCTGAGATAAGACCTGAGAAGGAATCAATGCTGTTCTAAAAATGGGGCTCCACTTAGATAGTCGGTAAAACAATTTACTATTCTTGGCGTGAAAATATATGGGTACCACGGGCACCTCTGCTTTTCGTATCAACTTCAACACCGCTTCTTCCCATGGTTTATCTACTAGTAACTTACCCTCTTTATGGGTAGAGACCTCCCCTGCCGGGAAAATTCCGAGCGGATGTCCGTTTCTTACATGAATTAATGCATTCTTAAAACCAACTAAACTACTCTTCGCATCTTTGTGGTCTTCAAAAGGATTTACAGGAAGAATGTAAGGCGCTAAGGGTACCATACGCTGTAAAAGAAAGTTGGCCATGATCTTATAATCCTTACGCTGTGGCAACATCAATTTCATTAAAAGGATACCATCGATAGCCCCTAAAGGGTGATTACTTATGGTAATATAGGATCCATCTTTAGGTAACCTTTTAAAATCCTCCTCGGGTATCTCATAATCAATCTCATAATGCTTTAAAATAGCTTTTGCGTAGTCATCACAATCTAGATGCGCTATTTTATCGTAAAAAGAATTTATGCTTGAAATTCTGGTAATTTTCATCAAGAGCCAGCCAATAAAAGTACCTACATAACCGTATTTAGATAAGTTGATAGCCTTTGCTATCTCTTTTGCGGTCACTAAACCCATAGAATGAAAATATTAGCGTGCGGTAAATATAGCAAAATCCCTAGTTGAGCCTGCTATTTTAACCTTTAAAAAATATTAAATCGTACTACTTTACTACGAGTTGAACCGTTTCTTTTCCGCGCTGTTCTAGTAATATTTCATATCCATTTTGCAAGGATTCAATAGATTTAGAATCAAAATGTCTAATAGTATATAGCGAAACATCTTCATGATGAACCACCTTAAATTTACTTTTAAGTTGATTTAAAAGGGGTTCCAGACCACCAAATTTATTATCTACGCAAACAGAAAAACTAATCGCAGAATTTTGGATTAAATCTACCTTCATTTTATGTTCATGGAATAGTTTAAACAGTGCACTGATACTATCCTCGACAATAAAAGAGAAATCCAAGGAGGATAATTTCATTAGAACTTGATTTTTTTTAACAATGAAACAAGGAACTTTTGGTTCTATTCCCACGCCCTTACCGACCGTAGTGCCATTGTTCTTTGGATTAATGAAGGATTTTACATGAAGTGGAATCTCCTTTCGTTGAAGCGGTTGCAGGGTTTTAGGGTGAATTACGGAAGCTCCATAAAAAGCTAATTCTATAGCTTCCCGATAAGAAATATTGTTCAAAAGTTGTGTCTCCTTGAAATACCTTGGGTCGGCATTCAGAACCCCTGGTACATCTTTCCAGATAGTAACGGAATCCGCATTTAGACAATATGCCAAAATAGCCGCCGTATAATCGGAGCCTTCTCTTCCTAGGGTAGTAGTAAAATTGTTGTCGTCACTCCCTAAAAAACCTTGGGTAATATTCAATATGCCTCTATTGATTTTTGAGATATTCTCTTGCGTTTTTTCCCAAGATACCGTCGTATCCCTATAAGTGTTATCGGTTTTAATGAAATTTCTAACATCTAACCAGTTATTACTTATCCCTATTTCCTGTAAGTATGAACTGATTATTGTAGTAGAAATTAGCTCCCCGTAGCCTACGACTTGATCGTAAACAAAATTATAGTTTGGCGATTTGTTCCATGCAAGAAAACCAGTAACCTCGTCTACCAAGGCCTTCACTTCTTTATAAACTTGATGATGGGTATTAGGAAATAAATCATTTAAAATATCTTGATGATAATCCACAATTTCTTGAATAGTGCTAGCTATCTTGTTTTTATCTTCAAAATAAGCATCAACCACAGCCTCCATAGCGTTCGTAGTTTTGCCCATGGCAGAAACGACCAATATGGTATCCTCATGACCAACCTCCTGCAACACTTTCACCACATTTTTTATACCAGCAGCATCTTTTACCGATGCTCCACCAAATTTAAAAACTCTCATAAAAATTTACTTTTCAATTTCTCGCATGCCGGCGAGGAGTATTATATATTTTCTAAATACGCTTTTATTCCTTTCTCATCTAACTGCACCACATCCCAATCTCGCATTACATTGGCTCCTTTACTCTCATAGAAATTAATGGCTGGGTCATTCCAATCTATCACCTCCCAACTAATACGCTTTACACCCAAATCATTTCCATATTTCACCACTTCATTCAATAAAGCCGTTCCTAGACCTGTACCACGCATCTCTTTCGTTACAATAAGGTCTTCTAGATGAATAACAGGTCCTTTCCAAGTAGAGTATCTAGGGTAGATCAAAGCCATTCCTACAATATTCCCCTCAAGTTCAGCAACAAAACAATGAAACAAAGGTTTCTCCTTAAAACCATCGCAAATTAAATCATCCGCAGTAAGCTCCACGGCATCTGCCTCCTTTTCAAATCGGGCCAGTTCGTTAATTAATTCAAGAACACTAGCCATGTCTTTTTCTTGAGCAGTTCTGATGGTATAGTCCATATTGTTACAAATAAAACACAAAGTTATAAATTTAAAAAATGTAAAACTGTCGAAAACGATGTAGTTTCACAAAATACCCGATATTTGTGGTCTAAACCTAACTTCTTTTTCGATGACAAAAAAAAATCAAACCCTAGGAGAGTTTATTATTGAAAATCAGTCTTCATTTCAATATTCATCCGGAGAATTATCTAAACTGATCAATGCCATTCGATTAGCCGCAAAAGTGGTTAACCATGAGGTAAACAAAGCAGGGTTAGTAGATATTCTAGGAGATGCAGGCGACACTAACATCCAAGGTGAAGAACAAAAAAAGTTAGATGTATTTGCCAATGAGAAATTTATTTCGACATTAAAAAATAGAGAAATCGTATGTGGTATTGCCTCTGAAGAAGAAGATAGTTTTATTAGCATTAACAGTAACGACAATAACCATCAGAATAAATACATCGTTCTAATTGACCCGTTAGATGGTTCCTCAAATGTTGATGTGAATGTATCCGTCGGGACTATTTTCTCCATATATCGGCGGGTTACTCCAGTAGGAACACCAGTTACCTTAGAAGATTTTCTACAGCCAGGAAATAAACAAGTCGCTGCAGGGTATGTAGTCTACGGTACATCTACAATGTTAGTATACACCACAGGTGATGGTGTTAACGGATTTACGCTAAACCCAGCTTTAGGGACTTTTTATCTTTCGCATCCTAACATGCAATTTCCCGAAACAGGTAAAATATATTCTGTGAACGAAGGTAATTATGTACATTTCTTGCAAGGTGTTAAGGACTACATTAAATATTGCCAGCAAGAGGAAGGTGACAGGCCATATACCTCTAGATATATCGGTTCGCTAGTTTCCGACTTTCACAGAAACATGATTAAAGGAGGTATTTATATGTACCCTAAAAGCAGCCTTACCGAAAGCGGAAAACTACGTCTATTGTATGAGTGTAACCCTATGGCATTTATCGCTGAGCAGGCAAATGGACTAGCCGTTGGGGGCAAAACACGTATTATGGACATTGAACCAACAGAATTGCATCAACGTGTCCCCTTTTTCTGCGGCAGCAAAGAAATGGTAGAAAAGCTTCAGGAATTTCTAGATAAATACCATTAAAAAAGGGAGGCAAATGCCTCCCTTTTTGATTTACTTTTTTTGATAAGCCTGCTTAGTGCTTAACCATGTACAGATAATCTTCAAAGTCTATTTTACCACTAAATATTGCCACAGAGCGTTCTATTACCTTATTGGCAGACTCTTCGGAGAAACCTAGTCCAATAGCATATTTTTTCAACAGTACCATTTCCTCATCGTCTATGATATGGTCTGCAAAAATTATCCGAAATAGATCGTATAAACGCTCCATTCTTTTTTCAGAATCTACTGGCGGTTCAATTGGATATTTATTTTCCGGTCTCATGACCTCCTTATACTCGCTATCGGAAATCTGCAACTTACGGGCAAACTTATCCAGTAACGATTTTTCCTCATCCGTTATTATTCCGTCAGATGCGGCTAAAGTAGCCATGGCGGCAAAATGTGCTACATTTTTTCTGTGTTGGGGATTCCCATATAAATCTGTGAATGACATAAATGCTTTATTAATTGGACACAAATATAATTTTTTTAGAGGTCATAGTTTACATACTTCTCAACTTTGTTTTGCGCTCAAATTTGTAATTTCACAAGGCTATGAAAAAACCTCTTTTAGAATTTACGGATAAAGGTATTTATTGTAATCCTGCAAAGATTTATCTAGATCCTTGGAAGCCAGTGGATAAAGCCATAATCTCACACGGGCATGCAGACCATAGCAGATGGGGACACAAACAATATATTACCCATCATAGAAATGTACCCATAATTTCCCATAGGCTCGGGGAGATTAACGTTACTGGTGTGGAATGGGGGGAAACTTTTGTAGTTAATAATGTAAAGTTCAGTTTACATCCTGCGGGTCATATCATCGGGTCTTCACAGATTAGAGTAGAATATAAAGGTGAAGTCTGGGTTTTTACCGGAGATTATAAAACAGAAAATGATGGGATTTCAACACCTTACGAATCCATAAGATGTGACACCTTCATAACAGAATGTACCTTTGGTCTCCCTGCGTTTAAATGGACTCCACAAGAAGAGGTGTTACAAAATATCAATGAATGGTGGGCAGCGAACAAAGCGGAACAAAAAACCTCGGTTCTTTTTGGTTACAGCTTGGGCAAAGCGCAACGGCTGCTAAAGTATTTAGATACCGATATTGGAAGAATATTTACCCATGGAGCTATAGAAAATATGACCAAAGTTTTACGTCCCTTGGTAGACTTTCCAGAGACCAATCTTATTACCAAGGAAACCAAAAAAACAGCACTTTTAGGAAATATTGTTTTGGCGCCGCCCAGTGCGCACGGCTCCACCTGGATTCGTAAAATGGTGCCCTATGTTACTGCATCGGCAAGCGGATGGATGGCCTTTAGAGGTGCACGCAGAAGACGCGCCATTGATAAAGGTTTTGTGTTGAGCGATCATTGCGATTGGCAAGGACTTTTGCAAAGCATTAGAGCTACAGGAGCAGAAAAAATTATATGCACACATGGCTATACCGAAATATTTTCCAAATATTTAAGAGAACAAGGGTATGATGCCAGAACAGAAGAAACCCAATACGGAGAAGAAGAAAATGAAGCTATAACTACAAAGGAAACAGTTAAAGCATGAAAAATTTTGCAGCCTTAATTAAAACCTTGGATAGCACTAATAAAACTACCTTAAAAGTAAATGCCCTTGCAAACTATTTTGACAAGGCCAATGACCGTGACAAAGTTTGGACCATTGCCATACTTTCGCACCGCCGTCCTCCAAGGCCTGTAAATACCACATTGTTAAGGGAATGGGCTTCAGAATTAGCAAATATTCCTTTATGGCTCTTTGAAGAAAGTTATCATATTGTGGGCGATCTGGCAGAAACAATTGCTCTGGTAGTACCTTCTACCAAACAAGCTACTGAAAAAAGTCTAACTCAGTTTTTAGAGGAGATGATTTCTTTAAAAAAGAAATCGGATGATGCTAAAAAATCCTACCTCTATGAAAATTGGAAAGTGCTGGACTATTATGAGCGATTTGTTTTTACAAAATTAATTACAGGAGGTTTCCGTATTGGGGTAAGCCAAAAACTCATGACCAGAGCACTATCTAAATCCACCGAAATAGACGAGGACATTCTAGCATACAAATTAATGGGCAACTGGGACCCTAACAAAATCACGTTTCAAGAATTGATATTGGAAGAGAACGAAAGTGATTTTCTTTCCAAACCCTACCCTTTCTATTTGGCTTACGCCATCGAAGGAGCGGTACAAGATTTAGGAGATGTAAACGATTGGTCGGCCGAACATAAATGGGACGGCATACGCTCTCAAGTAATTTTAAGAAATAACGAACTGTTTGTCTGGAGTCGCGGTGAAGAACTGGTGACGGATAAATATCCAGAATTTCAAGCTTTTGTAGGAGTTGTACCCAATGGTACGGTAATCGATGGCGAAATACTACCTTACCCAAACGAAGAAATAGGAACATTTAATGACCTGCAAACCAGAATTGGTCGTAAAATAGTTTCAAAAGCTTTATTAAATAAAGTTCCTGTTATTTTAAAAGCGTATGACCTATTGGAATGGGAGGGAAAAGATATCCGTCAGCAGACATTTATGGAACGTCGCAAAATTCTAGAGAATCTTTTTAGCACAATTTCGGCACTATCTAATGAAGGTGAGAATGAGATCGGGAAAAAAATCCCATTGTTCCTATCCCAAAGATTACATTTTAACTCATGGCCCGAAGTGGCAAAGGAACGGGAGCGTGCTAGGGAAATGAGAAGTGAAGGATTAATGCTAAAGCGAAAAGATTCTCCCTACCTCGTGGGTCGCAAGAAAGGAGATTGGTGGAAATGGAAAGTAGACCCACTGACTATTGATGCGGTGCTCACCTACGCCATGCGTGGTCACGGAAGGAGAAGCAACCTTTTCACGGATTACACTTTTGCTTTGTGGCAAGATAATGAGCAAGGAGAAAAAGAACTGGTCACTTTTGCAAAGGCCTATTCCGGACTTACGGATGCTGAATTTAGAAAAGTTGATGCATGGATAAAGAAGAATACCCTAGAACGTTTTGGCCCCGTCCGCAGCGTTACACCTCATCATGTATTTGAAATCGCTTTTGAAGGTATTGCTTTATCAAAAAGACACAAGAGCGGCATCGCCACACGTTTTCCTAGAATAGTCAGATGGCGGCAGGATAAAACCATACATGAAGCAAATAACTTGGAAGATTTAAAGGCAATGATTCCCGAATAGGCCATGAACAGAAATCAACTTTATAGCATAGCCGAAACCTGGTTCCAAGAACAAAAATGGAAGCCTTTCAAGTTCCAAAAAGATTCTTGGACAGCCTTTTTACAGGGAAAGAATGGTTTGTTGAATGCTCCTACAGGAAGCGGAAAGACTTATGCCCTTTGGTTTCCGATTGTGTTGAACTACATTAGAAAAAATCCGGATTATAGAACAAAACACAAGAAGGGCCTAAAGGCCATTTGGATTACTCCGCTCCGGGCATTATCCAATGAAATTCAACAATCTGCCGAACGTATTACTCAAGATTTAGAAACACAGATGACGGTTGGTATCCGAACAGGGGATACCTCCGCTAAAGAACGAGCAAGGCAAAAAACCAAAATGCCTGACCTTCTCATAACCACGCCGGAAAGTCTACAACTTTTACTATCCTCCAAAGGGTATAAGAACGTATTTAAAGATTGTACGGCCATTGTAGTAGATGAATGGCACGAGTTGTTGGGAACCAAGCGTGGCGTGCAAATGGAGTTAGGGCTTTCTCGATTAAAGGCTATATCCGAAGATTTGCGTATTTGGGGCATATCCGCAACTATTGGCAATTTAGAACAGGCAAGAGAAGTATTATTAGGACCGGAAACAGAGGCACTAAAAAATTCTGTGCTTATCAAAGCCAAATTGAATAAAAAAATTACGGTAAAAAGTATTATCCCAAAAGAAATGGAAACCTTTCCCTGGCGTGGTCATTTGGGCCTGCGTTTACTGGAAGATGTAGTCCCCATTATCAATAGCAGTAAAACGACACTCCTTTTTACAAATACCCGCAGTCAATGCGAAATTTGGTTTCAAAAAATACTGGAAAAACATCCAGAATATGCCGGTGAAATGGCCATGCACCACGGTAGTGTAAACAAAGAAACCCGGCTATGGGTAGAGCAAGCCATACGCAATGAAAGTTTAAAAGCGGTAGTTTGTACATCTAGCCTTGACCTTGGGGTTGATTTTGCACCTGTAGAAACGGTAATTCAAATCGGTGGTCCTAAAGGCGTAGCGCGCTTTTTACAACGTGCGGGACGAAGCGGACATAGACCTGGAAAAGAAAGCGTAATTCACTTTCTGCCCACACACGCCATGGAACTTATTGAAGCATCTGCCATGCAGCAAGCCGTAAAACAGGAAGCGGTAGAGGATAGGATTCCCTACCTGAACAGCTATGATGTCCTCTTACAATACCTAACAACTTTAGCGGTTTCAGATGGTTTTTATCCTGATGAAATCTATAATGAAATCAGACAAACATTCTGTTATCAGGCACTATCCCATACGCAATGGAAATGGTTGTTGAATTTCCTAGTGATGGGAAGCCAAAGCCTGCAATCCTATGATGAATACAAAAAGATTGATGTTGAGGCAGATGGAAAATTTAAGGTAAACAATCGTGGAATAGCCATGCGACACCGTTTTCAGATAGGCACTATTGTTGGTGACGCCAATATTTCAGTACGGTACCAAAAAGGAGGTTATATAGGCTCAATTGAAGAGTACTTCATTTCTAAACTCACACAAGGAGATGTCTTTACATTTGCTGGCAGAAATTTAGAATTTATTCGAGTCAAAGGTATGCAGGCCCATGTTCGTAATTCTACAAAACGGACTAATAAAGTTCCTAGTTGGATGGGGGGTAGACTAAGTTTTTCTGCACAAATGTCAGAATTATTACGACAAGAATTATATACGGCAGCCCTTGACACAAAGAAACAATCCGCAGAAATTCAATCTTTGGCACCTATGTTCTCCAAACAGCGAGAAGAAAGCATTGTTCCTAAACCCACAGAATTTTTGATAGAAACTTTTAAAAGTCGTGATGGTTATCATCATATCTTTTATCCTTTCGAAGGCAGGGGAGTACACGAAGCAATGAGCAGCCTGTTGGCCTATCGGATAAGTTTACTTTCGCCCATCACATGCTCTTTAGCTTATAATGACTACGGATTTGAATTACTCTCCGACCAACAAATTGATATACAAGAAGTTTTAGACAATAATCTTTTCACTACCGACTACATGTTAGGAGACCTACAAAAAAGTCTGAACTCCAATGAAATGGCACGCCGTAAATTCCGCGATATTGCTGTTATAAGTGGCATGGTTTTCACAGGATATCCAAATAAGGGTATAAAAATGAAGCATTTGCAGAGTAGTTCTCAACTACTTTTTGATGTGTTTAAAGATTTTGAGGACGATAATTTGCTATATCAACAAGCCTATACGGAAACCTTTGAGCACCAGTTGGAAGAAGGAAGGCTACGAATGGCCTTAGAACGCATCGCACAACAAGGAACCGTATGGAGGCAATGTACAAAAGCTACTCCCTTTTCATTCCCCATCATTACCGATAGATTACGGGAAAAATTATCTAGCGAGAAGTTGGCGGATCGTATCAAAAAAATGACGGCTATTTTAATGAAATAAATTTCCCTTCCTCTCAAAGGAGGGATTAAGGGAGGTGTCCCATCTAAAGCATTTAATTTAAAAAACTATTCCCGTTGTTTATTTTACTTTTGTTGCCCTATATAATGTTTTAAAAACAAATAAGACCCGGACAGTACTGGTAATAAATTAAAAATGACACACCCCATCACAATCAAAGATGAGAGTTTTATAATGCATGCCTCTGGCGTGTTATTTTGGGAAGCACAATCTATGTTATTGATTAGTGATGTTCATTTAGGAAAGGTATCTCACTTTAGAAAGTTCGGCGCAGCGGTGCCACAAAAGGCAATCCAGAAGAATTTTGAGCTTCTGAACGAAGCTGTGGCTTTTTTTAAACCGAATACTATCGTCTTTATGGGCGATTTATTTCATTCTTCACTGAACAAAGAATGGAAGTTGTTTAAAGAATGGAGAGCAAACATAACCGCTAAAATTATTCTAGTCTCTGGCAATCATGATATTATATCGCCATTAAGATATGAAAACTTGGGAATTGTAGTAGTTTTAGAACTAAAGCTCAAAGGATTCATACTAACCCATCACCCAGAAGAACGGGAAGGACAATTTAATTTCGCAGGGCATATACACCCCGCCATAAAGCTTACTGGACTCGGGAGGCAATCTGTAAGACTGCCCTGTTTCTTCAAGAAAAAGAACCAAATGATTTTACCCGCTTTTGGAGAATTTACAGGAACCTATACTATGAATCTAACAGCAGATTGCGAGGCATATGCAGTTCTAGGAGATTCCGTTTTAAAGGTGCCTGTCCGTGAAGCTCAAAAGAAAGGGCGACATTACAAGTAAATCCTTCATGACATTATAGAAATCCCTTAAATAGCGAATCGCTATTTTTACACAAAGTCAGGTGAAATGAAAAAGTATGCCCTTCTTAATTTAGCATCAGTGCTATTGGTAATTGCTGTAAATTATAGTTCGCAAGTTTTGCGTTTAAACAACACGACTATAGGAGAAATCAGTGGTAAGTACAGCAACCTTTTTACGCCTGCTTCCTATGCATTTTCCATCTGGGGAATTATCTTTTTGGGGCTACTTGCCTATGGTATATTTCAAGTACGACGCGCTTTTTTTAGCGATAAAAAAAGTGCATTTATAGCCCAAACTGGTTATTGGTTTGTAGTGGCAAATCTATTAAATGCGACATGGGTATTTGCATGTGTTTATGATTACATAGGTTTATCCGTCTTAATTATGCTAGGCATCTTAATTTCACTCCTCAAAATTATTTTAAACACCAACATGGAAAGAGAAAAAGTTTCTCGCACTACCCTTGCTTTTGTTTGGTGGCCAATTGGGTTATACTCTGGGTGGATTACTGTAGCAACAATAGCCAACATTGCCATGTATTTAACAAAATTGGGTTGGAACGGTAGCTTTCTTTCCGAAACCAATTGGACCGTTACAATGCTGATTATTGCTGTTGTGCTAAACATAATAGTATTACGAAAACGAAATATGAGCGCATTTGTAGGCGTAGGAGTTTGGGCGCTCTTTGCAATCTACAGTAGGCATAAAGCCAGTTCTGAGGCTATTGCTTACACGGCCTTAGCAGGTAGTATTTTATTGCTTGTTACCCTGTTAGTTCACAACATACAAAACAGTAAAGTTGCTTCTCGTTCAAAGCTCAAATCATAGACCAAAATTGTGTGCTATCAGATTTTTCAAAAATTACTATTCGGTTAGGTACATTTTTTAAAGCATGCGTATCTTTGCAAAAAAATTAGCGGTTGACGCACTCCTCTATTCAACAACTGTTTTCACAGTCTTCCAAAAACGGAAAACTGCGAGAAGCTATTGCCCAGACCGACCCATCCGATAAAAAAATACAGGTAAAAGGATTAACGGGCTCCTCGCTCTCCTTTGTATTAGCAGATGTTTTCCGTAGTAGCGATGCCCCCTTCTTATTGGTCTTTAATGATAAGGAGGAAGCCGCATATTACCTCAATGACCTGGAACAACTTATAGGTGAAAAAGATGTGCTTTTTTATCCTGGAAGTTACCGTAGACCCTATCAAATAGAAGAAACCGATAATGCCAATGTACTCTTAAGGGCAGAGGTCTTAAATCGTATCAATTCTAGAAAAAAACCTGCGGTAGTTGTCACCTATCCCGATGCACTTTTTGAAAAAGTAGTCACCAGAAAGGAACTGGATAAGAATACCTTAAAAATAAAACTGGGTGATACGCTTTCTTTGGATTTCTTGAACGAAGTGTTGTTCGAATACAAGTTTAAACGTGTAGATTTTGTAACGGAACCTGGTGAATTTTCAGTACGTGGCGGTATTGTGGATGTATTTTCCTTTTCGCATGACCAGCCTTACCGTATAGAATTTTTTGGTGACGAGGTAGATAGTATTAGAACTTTTGATGTAGAAAGCCAACTCTCTACCGAAAAGGTCACAAAAATTACTATCATACCAAATGTAGCCAATAAGTTTATAGAGGAAAAAAGGGAAAGCTTTTTAAACTATATTGCTTCAAATACGGTCGTTTTCTCTAAGAATACCGATTTACTTTTTGGTCGGTTAGATGATTTCTTTGCTAAAGCTATTGAAGCTTTTAAGGAGCTCTCCGAAGACATAAAACATGCAGCACCAGAAGAATTGTTTTTAAATGCTGCAGAGTTCAAAAAACAATTAATAGATTTTACATTAATCAGTGCCGGAGGTGCAGCGCAACCGGCCGCTGAAAACAGTATTGCCTTTACTACCAAACCACAGCCTTCGTTCAATAAGAAATTCAATCTACTCATTGAAAATCTGAACAACAACCATAACAAGGGTTTCACCAACTATATTTTCTGTGCCTCAGAACAACAGGCCAAACGGTTTCACGATATTTTCGAAGAGGTTGGTCGTCGTGTACATTACAAAACCATTGTCTTTCCTTTACACCAAGGATTTATAGCGGATGACTTAAAAATTGTTTGTTACACGGACCATCAAATTTTTGAACGCTATCACAAGTTTCATCTTAAAAATGGCTACGCCAAGAAACAGGCCATTACCCTGAAAGAACTCAATAAATTAGAGATTGGGGATTATGTAACACACATTGACCATGGTATCGGAAAATTTGGAGGGCTACAAAAGATAGACGTAGAGGGCAAAAAACAAGAAGCCATAAAGTTAGCTTACGGAGAACGAGATATTCTCTATGTAAGCATTCATTCGCTGCATAAAATATCCAAGTTCAACGGCAAAGATGGTGCTCCCCCAAAAATATACAAACTAGGTTCCGGAGCATGGAAAAAAGTTAAGGACAAGACAAAATCTCGCGTTAAGAAAATTGCCTTTAACCTTATTAAACTCTATGCCAAAAGACGTTTGGAAAAGGGATTTCAATATAATCCAGATAGTTACTTACAGAATGAGCTAGAGGCCTCCTTTATTTATGAAGATACGCCAGACCAGAGCACGGCCACCGCAGACATAAAAAAAGACATGGAAAGCGAACGCCCCATGGACCGTCTTATCTGCGGCGATGTGGGCTTTGGAAAGACAGAAGTTGCAATACGGGCAGCATTCAAAGCTGTAGATAATGGTAAGCAAGTTGCCGTTTTAGTGCCGACGACGATATTGGCTTTTCAGCATAGCCGCACTTTTAGTGAACGTCTCAAGGAAATGCCGGTCACTGTGGATTATCTTAACCGTTTCAGAACAGCCAAAGAACGACGCGAGACTTTAGAAAAACTGGAAGCGGGAAAAGTAGACATTATCATTGGCACCCATCAGCTGGTGAACAAGAACGTAAAGTTTAAGGATTTAGGTTTATTGATTGTTGATGAAGAACAAAAGTTCGGAGTTGCGGTAAAGGACAAACTAAAATCAATTAAAGAAAATGTAGACGTGCTTACCTTAACGGCGACGCCTATTCCCAGGACACTTCAATTTAGTTTAATGGCCGCAAGGGATTTGTCCGTAATCACGACACCTCCACCCAACCGTTACCCAATCGAGAGCTCCGTTATACGATTTAGCGAAGAAACAATTCGTGATGCCATTACCTATGAAATACAACGTGGCGGACAGGTATTCTTTATCCATAACCGTATCGAAAATATCAAAGAGGTTGCTGGCATGATTCAACGTTTGGTGCCGGATGCCAAAGTAGGTATTGGTCACGGTCAAATGGAGGGTAAAAAGCTAGAAGCCTTAATGTTGAACTTTATTAATGGCGCCTTTGATGTTTTAGTATCAACGACCATTGTAGAAAGTGGTTTGGACGTTACCAATGCCAATACCATATTCATAAACAACGCCAATAATTTTGGCCTGAGCGATTTGCACCAAATGCGTGGGCGCGTAGGGCGAAGTAATAAAAAAGCATTCTGTTATTTCATTACACCTCCTTATGAATCCATGACCAGTGACGCACGAAAACGTATTGAAGCTTTGGAACAATTTACCGAGCTAGGTAGCGGATTTAACATTGCCATGAAGGATTTGGAAATCCGTGGTGCGGGCGATTTGTTGGGAGGTGAACAAAGTGGATTCATTAACGAAATTGGTTTTGAGACCTATCAGAAGATTTTGGCCGAAGCGATAGATGAACTTAAAGAGAACGAGTTTAAGGACCTTTATGAAGAGGTAGAGGGTAAGGCCAATAAAATTTTCATTAAAGAAACCCAGATAGACTCTGATTTTGAGCTCTTATTCCCTGATGACTACATCAACAATATTACAGAGCGATTAAATCTGTATACCGAACTGAACCAAATAAAGGACGAGGACGAACTGAAAAAGTTTGAAGCACAATTGGTAGACCGTTTTGGAGAACTTCCACCACAAGCGGAAGATTTATTGAATTCGGTTCGTATCAAATGGATTGCCAACGCTATAGGTATTGAAAAAATAGTGATGAAGCAAGGCAAATTAATCGGGTACTTCATTTCAGACCAACAGTCGGAATTTTATCAGACGGCAGCATTTACCAAAGTTTTAAAGTTCGTACAGAGCAATCCTCAAAAGTGTACTATGAAAGAGAAGAAAACCCGTAACGGTCTACGCTTGCTATTGGTTTTTGATGGAATTAGAAGTGTAGATAGGGCATTTTTGGCACTTGAACCTTTGAAAATTGAAAAAACAAAGTTGGAAACTTTGTAAAATTTTCTACAAAATAATAGTCACTTAGACTCTGTGAATCACCTGTATATGGTAATGCCGTGCTAATGTCGGGTCAAATTTTAGGAAGTTCTTAGGTTTGGTTTTATCTTGATTGTAACATTGCTGAACACTTTAAATCTAAACAGATGAAACAACCAGCATTAGGTTCTAAAATTATTGAGCTGCGCAAGCAAAAGGGATTCACCCAAGAAGAATTAGTAGAGCGTTGTAATATAAATGTGCGTACCTTACAGCGTATAGAAAATGGAGAAGTATCTCCGAGAAGTTATACCATAAAAACGATCCTCTCCGCATTGGACCATGATTATGAGGAATTGTATTCTACCACGGAAGAAGCTTTAAACACAACTATTCCCGTAAGCTCGGAGAGCGAAGCAAAATCTATCAGTACCTTACTGATTGTCGCTAGCGTTTTTGGTATTCTTTATCTTATCATTGGTCCGTTCGAGGGTTTTGCAGATTATTATAGGTTTGATGAAGGCGAACTTGTTTTTGGAACAGCGGGGCATTTGCTTATAAAAATCATTTCCTACATCAGCTATGCCCTTTTCATATGTGGTTTTTTAGTTTTAGGAAGATTACTGAAAAACTATTTAATGAAAATTGCCTCGGTATTGCTTATCGTGGTCTTGTTCCTGTTTTATAGTTATGATATCGCATCACTATTTTATGCCACTACTTTCCCTATTGCGGGTATTCTAATTGCCGAGTCCATGATACTAGGAACCCTGGGTTTACTTTTTGGTATTTCCATTATAAAATCAGCTAAAAAATTTGGAACCCTTGGCTATGCGGCCGGCGGATTAGAAATAGCAACGGCGCTCTGTTTCCTATTGGTGATTTTATCATTATTAGGTTTAATTATGCAATTTCCTACTGTAATTATAGAGGTTGTCCTACTTCTTAAAATTAGAAAACTTATAAAAGCATCTGATGACTAAAATTCTAACGAATATAGCTCTTGCTTCAACGAAACAGCGTCCTACTTCTGGCAATAATCCTTATATTGACAACCACTAACCAAAATACTTAACAGAGCTGATGGAATTTAATTTAGCGGAAAAATTAGCTATTGTAAAAATGATTTACTCAATGGTACATGCAGATGGCGTGGTGCATAAGGGCGAAATCAATGAAGTAAGTAAGCTAATGAGTGTTATTGATTTTGACAGCAATCATATTCAGTTCGCTCAAAATATTGAAAAGGAACAGAGCATCGCCATTTTACAAGAAATGACGGAAGACAAAAAGAAGCAATTAACCATAATTCTAGAGGGTATAGCAAAAGCAGACGGTTTTGTTCATGAAAAAGAAACGGAGCTTTTAAATAGTATTTTCGCTTCGCTAACAGTGTAAGCTATTTTTCAGGAACTGTATCCCTTACTTCCTCAACTTCAGAATTTACTTCTTTGCTCCCATAAAAAGGCAACAGTTTATTTTTATCCGCAAACCTACCCCCTAAATCGGCATCCGTAGGTGTTTGCACCAAGACCGTATTCCACTTTCCTTCAATCCCAATATAAACTTGGTTTGTTTCGGTTAATTCATTCAGCTCATAGAGACAGTCATTTACCACATCTAAAATGTCTTTTCTGAACTTTGGCTTTATCTTTTTTATTTCTTCTATTCGTAATAGCACCAATAAGCTACTATCGTTTCGTTTAGTGAAATATGCAATATTTTCAGTATCCAACCCCCCGACAATATCATAAGTTACGCATTGCTTTAAGGCAAAAGTTAAACTATCAGTATCTCTGGTAACCAACTTCGAAATCCTGTCCATATCAGCATTTAAAAGTTGTAACCTTGGATCTGTCGCTACCTTATATTGCTCTGGATTTTTAGAACGCATATAAACCCCATAAAATGAAATAGTCATCATAACACTAAAAAAGGCTGTCAGCACCAAACATCCGCAACCCTGCCATAAAGGCCTTTTTGCGGGGTTTAATCGGTTCTCGTTTTCTAAACTACGTTGCATTGCCTTGGTAAATTGCGCCATTCCGTAGCTCTTTTTGCAGTGCGAACATTCCGCAATATGTGTTTTAAAAAGCGGTATTATAGGAATCCAGAAAAAATGAAAGTACTTACTAAATGAACTTAGAATAAAAGAGTCTTGGGTTTTACAATAAGGACATATAGTTCCTTTTAACTTTCGCTCTTTTATTTTTGAAGCACGGGTTCCAAAAAAGAAAATCATTTGTAGTATTTATTTGGATTAACATAACCAAAAATAACCTATTCATTTGCTGGCATAATCCCCTTTTTCAGGGATTTTGCAAACACATCGATAGAAGTCTTAAATTTGGTCTGATTATTGATTTTTTTATATCATGAAAATTAAAACTAGTATTGTAATGTGTCTTTTAGTCTTTGGGCTACAGGCACAACATTCCATCTCGGGTAATTTCACTCCTGCTAAAGATTTTAAATGGCTCATCGCCTATGAGTTAACACCAGGCAGTCAGAGGTATGTTGCGGATACCGCAGTAAAGGACGGATACTTTAAACTAGACCTACCGGCGAATGCTGTTAAAGGCATGTATAGACTGGTATATGCTATTCCACAAGATGAATTTTATATTGATGTTATCTATAATGGTGAGGAAACGATAAACTTCAATTTTAACTTTGAAGAAGGTGTTTCCTTTACCAGTTCAAAAGAAAATATAACGTTCAATTCGTATTTTTCAACTATTGGCGCCTTAGAAAATAAACTTATCGAGTTTTACCAATCGGGCAACACATCCAAAAAAGACTATGTGGCTATAATTGAAAAGTTAAGATCAACTCAGGAAGGTTTTGAAACGCGTAGCAGTGGTTTATTAGTTCATTCTTTCATAGTCGCCAACAAACCTTATATACCGAGCAGTTATGAAAATGTAACTTCTTATTTTAATCATAAGAAGGAATATTATTTCAAACATTTGAATGTGGAGGACCCCATTTTACAGGCTTCAGGGTTTTTAAAGGACAAATTAACTAACTATGTTTTTTCTGCAATACCCCTAGAGCAAACTTCGCAAGCTGAAATTGAAGGGGCCATACAAGAAAACATAAAGACCATAGCGGCTAAGTTAGAAAATACCCCAGGTAATTTTCAAGTTGATGTGTTTTATGGTCTATGGGAAACAGCACGGCAAAACGATTTAGCCAATATTGCAACTATCCTTTATGGTAAGTACTTGAAAGATTTGGCGCTAGAAAACGGTCAACAGCAATTAGTAGATGAGATAGCAACGGAGACCCGTTTAAGTATAGGAGCACCGTCGCCTGAAATTACATGGGAAGAAAATGGTACTGCCAATTCACTTTCAAGTTTAAGCGGAGCCGAACATTATGTATTGGTGTTTTGGAGCAGTACTTGCTCCCACTGTTTAAAAGAAGTGCCCGCTTTACATAAAGAATTATCAGGTTACGAGAATATTGAAGTAATAGCAGTAGGCTTAGAAGATGATAAGGTAAACTGGAATATAGAAATCGCAAAGCTTCCCGATTTTCATCATGCCATTGCCTTAGACAAATGGGAAAGTGAGTATGCGCAATTATTTGCCATACAGCAAACACCGACCTATTTTATACTTGATAAAGAGAAACGTTTCCTTTCCAAACCCAAGAGCGATACGGAAGTTGTGGAATTTCTAGCGCATTAGAGTCCCTTTAAATCCTTTATGGTCTTGAAAGCGATATCAACCTGCTCATCGTTTACCAAAATAGTAAATTCATTGGTCGTTGAAATAACCTCGTAAAGGACAATACCTTCCCATGCCAGTCGCTGAAATATAAAATAATAGATGCCTGGTACAGAAACATTTTCCGCAGGAAGCTTGACGGTAATAGAGGAAAGCTCTTCTGCTTTTTGCGTACATTTTTCTTCTTTGAACAATTCCTCCACGGTCTTGTCCATCATGTTACTGATAACAATATTTATCTCGTTTACGCCTCTAGATGAAGTATAGAATACATCTTGATTGTTATTGATTTCCTCTAAAAGTTTTGCCTGCTGTACCAGAATATTGTCCGAGGCAAGAAAAGTGTAATCCGTTAGAGAAGAACGCACCGTAATCTCTCCTATATTCTTAAGTACTTTTAGGATTTTGTGTGTTGCGCGAAATTCTAGATCATCTGAAAGACGCTTCAAAGCCATTACAATGGCCCCATTACGAATATCCTTCCCAAGTTCTTCCTGAATCTCTGGTTTTACGATACGGGATAAAGAGGTAAGGTTTATAATGCCTTGCGCCAGTGCACTTTGTAGAAACGGTTTCTTCTTAATATACTGTTCTACGACGGATGATATTGTTTTCATTGTTACTAGGTTGTTTTGCAAATATAACAACTTGTTACAAATAAAACAAAATGTTTTTAAAATTCATTCTACTAATCTAGTAGACTTTTCAAAAATGATAGAATGCACCTTCTAAATGTTCTAGCTCAAATTGTTTTTTATTCTTTAAAATAGTGATGATATCGAACCTAACTTCAACGTCCAAATCTGACTCGATAACATAATGGTCCGCAGCCATTACTAATAATTTTATCTTTTTTGGTGTAACGGTATCCGCAATATTTTCTATAAAATCAGAGCTACGAGAACGCACCTCTACAATAGCCAAAACATTATCTTTGCGAGCTATGATGTCTATCTCGGCCTTTAGATATCTGTAGTTCTTATAGCAAATCTTGTAACCCTTTTTTACGAGATAATCAGCGGCGATTTTCTCCCCTTCCTTTCCAAATTCATTATGTTTTCCCATAGAATTGCATCAAAATTGTGTAGTTCATCGAAAATATAGGCTCTTGAGCGGTTTTTTTAAATCTACCTCTTACTTTTGGGATGTCAGTTAACGAAAATACTAGGATTAGTATACTATCCCAAATTTCGTTACGTTGAATAGAAGCCCCAACTCTATGAACGTAATTTACTAACGCTTTTCAATAAGACTATGGAATATTTCATTAATTGTAATACTTCTACTCTTGCTGCCTACAATGCTCCCTTAGACCAACTAAGAGCATCGCATTTGTATAGAAGATTAGGATTCAGTGCATCCGTGGATACTATAAACCAAGCAGTAGGTCAAAACGCAGGTACGCTTGTTGACACCTTGGTGGACGAAGCCATTAATATGGCTCCCCTACCCGCTCCCGCTTGGGCAGACTGGACCAATGCAAACTATCCCGAAGACGACGATGCCCGCAGGCAGCTACGAAACCAACAGCGAACAGAATTTGGACTGGCCTATGCGAATGGCATGTTGAACAATAATCTTAGAGATCGTTTAAGTTTCTTTTGGAGTAATCATTTTGTGACAGAACTAGATGTATACGATTGTAATTCTTTCCTATATTACTATATTAATTGTTTGCAACGAAACGCCATCGGTAATTTTAAAACGTTTACTAGTGAAATTGGTCTTACTAGCGCCATGCTATACTATTTAGACGGTGTTTTTAACAATGGTAACAATCCAAATGAAAACTATGCCCGTGAACTTTACGAGCTTTTCACCTTAGGTGAAGGAAATGGTTATACAGAGGAAGATATTATAGAAACAGCAAAAGCCTTAACTGGTTATGTTGAACGTGGAGAAGTTGGTTGTTCTCAAGTGACTTTCAGGGCAGATCGTCACGATGCGGGACCGAAAACGATTTTAGGGCAGACAGGGAACTGGGGATACGATGATGTTATCAACATTCTTTTTGAACAACGGGCAGGAAGTATTGCAAGATTTGTTTGTACAAAATTGTATGAATTCTTTGTACATCCTGATAGTAAAAGAGATGAATACAATCCAGGAAGTACTTATCCAGCAGGTCACCCACAGGGTATCATCAATGAGCTTGCAGATACCTTTGTAACCAATGACTTTGAACTAGCACCTGTACTAAGACAGCTTTTTAGAAGCGAACACTTTTTTGACGATGAAGCTATTGGAGTTATCATCAAGAGTCCGTTCGATTTCTATTTCAATACCTTAAAAGAAACAAGCTTTGCCTATACGGACGCTACAGTCCTTGAAATGGCAAACTATAGCAGACTACTAAGCCAAGAATTATTTGACCCAGTGGACGTTGCCGGTTGGCAAAGAGACCGTTCATGGATCAATACCAATTTCATTATTGGCCGTTGGTTAACCATTGAAAGTATGCTCGAGGCTTTTTACCAAGCTGATAACGAACAATTCAGATCATTAGGATTGGCCATATCCGGCGGTGTTGGTTTAACCAGCAATAATCCAGATGAAGTTTCTAGACTTATAGTTGATTTTATGCTCCCCAAAGGTCTTTTAGACGAGGGTGAATATCAAAAAGCCTACGCCATTTTCAGAAGTGATGTAGAAGATGTTTATTATGAGGGCGGAAATCAAGAATCATGGACCTTGGCTACATGGCCAGCAGCTCCATTCCAAGTCTACTTGTTACTACAGTATTTAGCAAGACAACCTGAATTTCAATTAAAATAACACCTACTACTATGTGCGATATAAATCACAATTCTCCTCATAAAGGCTTAGAACACGATGGCCATGATCACGAACACCAATATTGGAGCCGACGTTCCTTTTTGCAAGCATTGGGTATAGCCGGTTCCGGTTCTATGATGCTAGGCGCCAATATGCTTACGGCCTCTGCCCCATCTGCCCTATCGGCAGGTATCGCAGCCGCAGAAACAGATAATATTTTAATACTCATTAGACTTTCCGGTGGTAATGACGGGCTAAGTACTGTTATCCCAATAGAACAATACGATGCCTATGCCAACGCAAGACCTAACATTTACATTCCAGAAAGTAAAGTGCTAAAACTCACTGATGAATTCGGAGTCCCTTCCTACATGAGCGCTTTGGAACCCATGTGGGGCGAAGGCCAGTTTAAGGCCGTTCACGGCGTTGGTTATGAAGGTCAGAGTCTTTCCCATTTCACAGGGTCCGATATTTTTGCGAATACCGATTTAGCCACAACAGGTTTCAGTGGTTTGAACACTGGTTGGATGGGTAGACATTTCGAAAACATATATCCGGATTATTTGGTTAATCCGCCAGCAGCACCAGCAGCTATTCAGATAGGGCAATTCGGTAGCTTGGTATTCCAAGGAGAAGAGACCAACTACGCGTTTGTAACCTCCAATATTAATCAATTAGAAGAGATTGCCGAGTCTGGAGTAGTTTACGGACTGGACGATTCCTTGTTCAACGATTGTATGTACGGCGATCAACTTAAGTTTTTAAGAGGTGTTGCCAATACAACGTATGAATATTCTGGCCTGATTCATGAAGCATACGAAAGAGGTGAAGCTCTTGGCTGTGGTATAGAGTATCAAGATAACAGTTTTGCCAGACAGTTATCGGTCATTTCAAAACTGATTAAAGGAAATTTAGGCACTAAAGTATATATGATTTCGATGGGTGGTTTTGATACTCATGGCAATCAACCTTTAGCGCATGAAAGATTAATGTCTAACCTTTCCATAGCTATCAATAGTTTTTACGAAGATTTAGCCTGTACCCAACAAGACGATAAAGTACTGAGCATGACTTTCTCCGAATTTGGTCGCAGGATATTTGAAAATGGCTCTAATGGTACAGATCACGGAAAGGCTGCTCCAACCTTATTTTTTGGTTCAGGACTTAACGGAAGTGCCTTCGTAGGAGATCATCCTACTTTAGAAGACCCGGACGGTAGAGGAAATCTAGAATATACGATGGATTTTAGGGATTTGTACGCTACTGTTCTGGCAGAATGGCTTTGTGTTGATATTCCATTGGTAGAACAACATTTATTGAACCATACCTATGCACCAGTTAACCTAGGATTTAATTGTAGTGGAGTAGATTTCCCGGATATTGTTTATAACGATGATCCCGTAACGCCCCCTACTCCTCCAGCAGAGGAACCAGAAGTGGGTAGCGAGGAAATAGCAACCACTATAGTTCATAAACCCTTTTATCCTTCTGAAGGAGCGCCACATATTTATTTAGAAATGCCTTTTACCGCACAGGTAGATATTCAATTATATAATATTCTTGGACAACACGTAGGAACAGTCTTTAACGAGATGATGCTAGAGGGATCCACAGAAATTAACATACGAGAGCGCATGCCCAAGCAACTATCAACTGGTAAGTACATTTATCGTATAAGTGTACAGAATCAAAAGATGAGTAAATCAGTTATGGTCGCTTAATCTGTTTCCCCACTATGCAACTTGACCTTCGGTAGTATTTTTACGAACCGAAGGTTTCTCTTTTATACCCTTACCACTATTTTATATTTCCATAAAGGAAGCACACCTACATTGATGCCTTACATCATACAAGTTCTTACAACAATTTCAGTATTTTTGTGGCTTAATAAAATGAAATGTCCACACTAGAGTCACCCAAAAGATATACAATTACAGCTGCCCTTCCGTATACTAACGGACCCATACATATAGGTCACCTAGCGGGTGTTTATGTACCAGCGGACATATATACTCGATATTTAAGAATTACAGGAAAAGACGTTGCCTTTATTTGTGGTAGTGATGAGCATGGTGTAGCCATATCCATGAAGGCAAAAAAGGAGGGTATTACCCCACAGGAAGTAGTAGATAAATATCATGCCATTATTAAACAGTCTTTCGCAGATTTTGGGATAACCTTTGATAATTATTCAAGAACATCGGCACCAATACATCACGAAACAGCTTCCAGTTTTTTTAAAAAACTTTACGAGCAAGGAGATTTTATTGAGGAAACTACCGCGCAATTATATGATGATGAGGCCAAGCAATTTTTAGCAGATCGTTTTGTAACGGGAACATGTCCTAAATGTGGAAATGAAGAAGCTTATGGCGATCAGTGCGAAAATTGTGGTTCTACATTAAATGCAACAGATTTAATTCATCCAAAATCAACCATAACAGGGACCGTTCCTACAACTAAGGAAACTACACATTGGTTTTTACCTTTGGATAAGCATGAAGATTTTCTAAGAAAATGGATATTGGAGGGACACAAGAGCGATTGGAAACCTAATGTTTATGGGCAATGTAAGTCATGGATAGATGGCGGACTAGAACCAAGAGCGGTAACAAGGGATTTGGACTGGGGTATTCCCGTACCAGTAAAAGGTGGAGAAGGCAAAGTACTTTATGTTTGGTTCGACGCCCCTATAGGATATATTTCCTCTACTAAAGAATGGGCGGCGAGAGAAGGAAAAGAATGGGAACCCTATTGGAAAGAAAAAGACACCAAACTGTTACATTTTATCGGTAAAGACAATATTGTTTTTCACTGTATCATTTTCCCTGCTATTTTAAAGGCGCATGGTGATTATATTCTTCCGGATAATGTTCCGGCGAATGAATTTTTAAATCTGGAAGGCAATAAATTATCCACCTCCAAAAACTGGGCCGTTTGGCTACACGAATACTTAGTTGACTTTCCGGAAATGCAAGATGTACTGCGCTACACCTTAACGGCAAACGCTCCAGAAACCAAGGATAACGATTTTACTTGGAAAGATTTCCAAGCTCGCAACAACAATGAGCTTGTAGCCATATTCGGCAACTTTATAAATCGTGTAGCCGTCCTAACGCATAAGTACTATAACGGAGAAGTACCCACTCCTGGGCATTTTACGGAAATTGATTCGGAAACGCTAGAACAGCTCCGCAAATACCCCGAAATTATATCCAGTTCTCTAGAACGGTATCGTTTTAGGGAAGCGGGACAGGAGCTTATGAACTTAGCCCGCTTGGGAAATAAATACTTAGCAGACGAGGAACCATGGAAAGTCATAAAGCAAGATGAGGAAAGGGTAAAGACCATTATGTTCGTAGCACTACAGATCGCTACAGGTTTAGCCATTTTAAGTGAACCTTTTTTACCATTTACCTCAACTAAGCTCAAAAATATCTTAAATATCAGTTCAAGTGATTCGCCTTCAGGTAATAGTATAGAGAACCTTTGGAACGATGTGACTGAAAAAGAAACCTTACTACCTTCAGGTTACATTCTAAATAAAAGCGAATTGTTATTCCGTAAAATCGAGGACAAGGAAATACAAGCTCAGTTAGATAAACTGGAAGCGACAAAAAAAGCTAATACTTCGTCTGCGCTCAGCACAGGCTCCAACGCTAACAAAGAACTTATGCCACAAAAAGACACCATTAACTTTGATGATTTCTCCAAATTGGATATGCGTGTGGGCACAATTATCGAGGCAGAAAAAATGGCCAAAACCAAAAAACTACTTGTCCTAAAGGTAGATACCGGTTTGGATGTGCGCACTATAGTCTCTGGTATTGCAGAAAGTTTTACACCTGAAGAAATTATAGGTAAAAAAGTAACCGTCCTGCTAAATTTAGCTCCTCGCGCTTTACGAGGTGTAGAAAGTGAAGGTATGATCCTAATGACAGAGAATACAGAGGGAAAACTAGTATTTGTAAATCCTGATGAGGAAGGTGTAGATAATGGAGAAGGGATAAGTTAATCGCATCATTTTTGTTACCAACCAAGACTATATCCATCCTATTTCAAATAAGATGAACAATAGGAGTATTAATTTTCAATATTCCTTAAACTATACCAAAATGCCAATAGCCTAAAGCATTTATTATTGTACAAATCATTTTGTATATTGTTAATCGATTTTTCCCCAAATTCTCCATTTACGAGGTATTGCTAACAATGCGTAGTATTTCTTCAAATCATCTTAAATGAAAAGCAACACAAAGAGCTCTAAAATATCGCAGGCCTTTATGGGCTATGCTCCTATGGACCGTAATTGGGAATATGAGGACTTACCTCAAAACTTCAATTCGCTTACGGACATTATGTCCCAAGGATTAGCACGGTGTCAAATTATTTGTGATGAAAATAACGTTCCTGTTGATTATCTTATTTTGGAGGTTAATCCTGCCTTTGAGAGACATACCGGTATTAAAAGAGAACATGCGATAGGGAAGACAATATATCAAATTGACCCAAATGCCGAAAAATCTTGGATAGACACCTATGGCCAGGTTGCATTAACGCAAGTTCCCGAAACTATTGAAGGTTATAATAAGTTTACGAATCGCTATTACAGTTCAACAGCATACTCCGATAAAAAAGGAGAATTTATGATGCTTTTTGAAGATATAACAGAACGCATTAAGTTAGAAGAAGCTAATAGACTTATTAAGAAAAGTGAGAAGCTAAAGTTTGATGTACTGAATAATCTCCGAGAAGGTTTTCAATATTGTAAAATACTTTACAACCACGAAAATAAACCCTACGACTTTAAGATATTAGAGGTAAATAAAGTTTACGAAGAACAAACTAAGTTAAAAGCAAAAGACGTTATTGGGAAAACCATGTTACAAGCTTTTCCAGATTTAGACCCCTCTTGGATGTCTACTTTTATAAAGGTAGCTCTAACGGGAGATCCCAATGTCTCTATTTACTATAACGACTACAACAACAGATATTACGAGATTTCCTCATTTTGTCCTAAACCAGGTGAACTTGCATTTTTTGCAAAAGATATAACGACCAAGGAACAAGAGCGCAGAAATCTGGAGAAAGCTTATAAAAATGTAGAGGAAAGCGAAAAACTAAAATCAGCCTTTCTCGCAAATATGTCCCATGAGATTAGAACGCCACTTAACGCTATTCTAGGGTTCTCTGAACTACTTAGCGATAAAACCTTAAAGGATGAAGACCATAATAGGTGCCTAGAACACATAAAAAACTCTGGAAACAAATTATTGACCATTATTTCCGATATTCTTGATATTTCAAAATTAGAATCCCAACAACAAAAACTAAACTACACAACTAAAAATTTAAATAAGCTTATTGATAGCCTAAAGGAGCAATTTGAAATTATCAATCAAGATAAGAACATCAAACTTATAACTTCAAAAGCTTTAGAAAACAACATGAGCTATATAAGTACAGATGCAACAAGGTTAGAGCAAATATTATCCAACTTAATAGAAAATGCGTACAAGTATGCACATTCTGCATCAATTAAATTTGGATACCGTGTAAATCAAGAATATTTAGAGTTCTATGTGTCCGATTCGGGAAAGGGTATAGACCCTAATAATCAAAAGGTGATTTTTGAGCGATTTAGACAGGTTAGCAATGCTAATGAAATAACATATGGTAGTGGTTTGGGCATACCCATCGCTGCGGGGTTTGTAAAGCTTTTCGGTGGTGACATATGGTTAGATTCTGCGCTAGGAATGGGAAGCAGCTTCCATTTTAAAATACCTTATTTACCGATTTTAAAGGAACATCCAACACATGAGAAATATACCATTCTAATAGCCGAGGACGAAGAAGCTAATTTTTTTCTTTTAGAAATGTGGCTCTCCGAATTTTGTGAGATTCTTCATGCCAATAATGGAGAAGAGGCCGTTAGTATTTTTCTTGAATACACGACTGTAGATTTAATACTCATGGATATTAAAATGCCAGTTCTAGATGGCATTTCGGCAACAAAAGAAATTAGAACACATAATAATCATATTCCAATTATTGCTCAAAGCGCTTTTGTCATGCAAGAAGAAACAGCGCAAATACTTGCTGCAGGATGCAATGAAATACTATCTAAACCAATTGGCAAACAAAAAATTCAAGAAGTATTGAACAAGTACCTTCCTGAACTTAAATTTTAATACAAGCCAAAAAGTTATCCAACCCATACCTAATGCAAATAATACCCTACATATTAAAGTATACCCAATTACCAGAAAAATCAATTTTAAATACTGTAGCACTTCTTAACGAGGATTGTACGGTACCTTTTATCTCCAGATACCGAAAAGAACGTACCGGAAACTTAGATGAAGTTCAGATTACGGCTATTGTAGAGTTGAAGGAGCAGTTTGAAGCTTTGGTGAAACGCAAAAAAGCAATTATTAAAGCGGTGGAGGAACAGGGCCTTCTATCGACAGAACTGAAAACTAAATTTGAATCCGCTACCGACTTAATTCAATTAGAGGATCTTTACCTTCCATTTAAAAAAAGCAAAAAGACCAAAGCGGAAGTAGCACGCAAGAACGGTCTGGAGCCCTTGGCCAAAATCATTATGGCACAACGTGCGGACGAATTAGATTATTTGGCAGGTAAATACCTAAGTGCAGAAGTACAAAACGAGGACGAAGCCTTAGAAGGAGCTCGCCACATTATAGCGGAATGGATTAACGAACGTAGCGATATCCGCAATCAAATACGCAGCCAATTAGAGCGTTTTGCGCAGATTACAACCAAAGTAATAGGAAAACAAAAAGACGGGGAAAAGGCACAGAAATACCGAGATTATTTCGACTGGAGCGAATCCCTGAACCGGTGCCCCTCGCATCGGTTTTTGGCCATTTCTCGTGCGGCATCGGAAAAATTTGTTCGTATAAAAATTGAGATTGATGAGGAACGTACCTTACAGCGCATAGAACAACGTATCATTAAAAACCCCAATACAGCATGTGCTAAGCAAATTCAAATAGCTATTGCGGATGCCTTTAAAAGGCTATTGTTCCCTTCATTGAGCAATGAGCTGTTAAAAAGTGCCAAAGAAAAAGCAGATGAGGATGCCATTGCTGTTTTTGCTAAAAATCTGCGTCAATTATTGTTGAGTGCACCATTAGGTGAGAAAAACATATTGGCTATAGACCCGGGCTTTCGTTCTGGCTGCAAAGTCGTGTGTTTAGATGCCCAAGGTAATTTAGTGCATAACGAAACCCTGTATCCCCATGCGCCACAAAGCGACGTTACCGGAGCGATTAAAAAGTTGAGTTCCTTAGCAAACGCCTATAAAATAGAAGCTATTGCTATTGGTAATGGAACCGCCTCTAGAGAAACGGAGCGACTTATAAAAAAAGTGATTTTTAAAAATCCTGTAGAAGTTTATGTTGTTAGTGAGGCGGGAGCATCTATTTATTCGGCATCCAAAATTGCCCGGGACGAATTTCCTAATTATGACGTTACCGTAAGGGGAGCGGTCTCTATTGGAAGACGCTTGGCGGACCCCTTGGCGGAATTGGTAAAGATAGATCCCAAGTCCATTGGTGTTGGGCAATACCAGCACGACGTTGACCAGACCAAATTAAAGACTTCCTTGGACCGTGTGGTGGAAAGTTGCGTAAATTCTGTGGGTGTAAATATCAATACGGCCAGCGTGCCCTTGCTAAGTTATGTAAGCGGTATTGGCTCTAAATTAGCAGAGAATATTGTGACCTATAGAAGTGAAAGCGGAGCCTTTTCATCACGGAACGAAATTAAGAATGTCGCGCGTTTGGGCGGAAAGGCTTTTGAACAGGGCGCAGGTTTCCTTCGTATAAAAGATGGGGAAAATCCATTGGACGATTCCGCCGTACACCCAGAACGTTATTCAGTAGTCCAGCAAATCGCAAAGGACAAAAAAACCAAGGTACTTGACTTGGTCGGCAATAAAGTCTTGCTACAAGAAATAGATCTGAAAAATTACTGTACCGAAGACATAGGACTACCCACCCTAGAAGATATTCTAGAAGAACTGGAAAAGCCCGGACTGGATAGGCGTGAAAAAGCTAAAGTATTCACCTTTGACCAAAACATACGTGCTATAGAAGATCTTAGGGACGGGCAACTACTCCCGGGTATCGTAAACAACATTACCAACTTTGGTTGTTTTATAGATATTGGTATAAAGGAAAGTGGGTTGATTCATGTCTCCAACCTATCGGATACTTTTGTAAAAGATGTGAATGCCCATGTACATTTGCACCAGCAGCTTATAGTAAAGGTTTTATCTGTTGATATTGCACGGAAACGAATTCAGTTGGCACTGCATAAGAAAACTTAGTAGGCAGCTCGTTGCAAGCGATCATTGATGGTTGTCCCCAGTCCTTCTTCCGGAAATCTCTCGGCAATAATAAAGTCTAAATCCATTTGATCCAGTTCGTGTAAGGTTGAAAAAAGATTTTTGGCAGCTTCACCTAAATCACCCTTTTGAGAAAGTTTTCGCACGATCGAAACATTTTTATAATCGGTAGAAAAAGAAATTACACCAATTTTGAAATTAGTATAATTTTTAAGTGTTGTAGTAACGGAATTACTTAGGACTAGTTTAGTTTTTGGGGAATAGTGTTTTAATAACATACCCGGGGCAAGAGGCGCTTTATCTTCTTTGGTAATCAATTGAACTTTTCCCGCAATAGCTTCAATAGCCTCAACAGAAATCCCACCTTTACGGTATATGATAGGGGTTTCCCCCTCGAATCCCACTATGGTCGATTCTAAACCTACTTGGCAAGGACCACCATCTAAAATAGCGGGAATCTTAGTTCCAAAATAGGAAGCCACATGTTCTGCAGAAGTAGGGCTCACTCTAGTAGACGGGTTTGCGCTTGGTGCCGCTATTGGAAAAGGCAACCCTCTCAATAACCCTAGTGTTACGGGGTGATTTGGCATACGGATTCCTACGGTAGCCTTACCTGCCGTAATAGTATCGGCCACCTCCTCTGTTTTAGGCAGAATTAGGGTTAATGAGCCCGGCCAAAAAGCTTCAGCTAATCGCAGTGCATTTTCAGGAACATCTTTAACCAAAAGAGGCAATTGCTCTAGGCTATGAATATGAACGATTAAAGGGTTGAACATAGGTCTCCCTTTCATCTCAAAAATACTTTTTATGGCCTTTGCATCCATTATATTAGCAGCCAAACCATAAACCGTCTCAGTAGGTATAGCCACTAATTCTCCCGTTTTCAAAAGCTTTTGACAAAAGGCGATATCCGTAGTAATTGAAGTACTCATTGGCACAAAGGTAGTGCAGGTTTTTGGTATTTTTGTATTGCTATGTTAAGAATTGCTTTTCATCCCATTTACAAACATCCATTACCGGAAGGACATCGGTTTCCTATGCTTAAATACGATTTGCTTCCCAAGCAGCTCATATATGAGGGCACCTGTGAAGAGACCAATTTCTTTGAGCCGGAAATTCCTAATGATAAACATATCGTTGCAGTACATGACCCCGAGTACTTTTACGATTTGTTGAATATTAAAATCCCTCCCAAAGAAGCCCGTAAGATAGGTTTTCCCCTAACGGAGGATTTGGTAGAGCGCGAACGCATTATTGCTGACGGAACCATGAAAGCCTCTGAGTTTGCCCTGCAATACGGAATTTCCATGAATATTGCCGGTGGCACACACCATGCCTATACCAACAGAGGCGAAGCTTTTTGTATGTTAAATGACCAAGCCATTGGGTCAAGATATCTACAATCCCAAGGTTTAGCAAAAAAGATATTGATTGTTGATTTGGATGTACATCAAGGAAATGGTACTGCGGAGATATTTAAAAATGACGCTTCGGTTTTTACCTTTTCTATGCACGGAGCAAGTAATTATCCCTTTAAAAAAGAGCGGTCAGACTTAGATATACCATTAGAGAAGGGAACTACGGATTCAACTTACCTATCCATACTGAAAAAAACCCTTCCAAAACTTATTGATGCGCAACGGCCAGATTTTATCTTTTACCTATGCGGTGTAGACGTAATTGAAACGGATAAATTAGGAACCTTAGGCTTAAGCCTTGAAGGTTGCAAGGAAAGAGACCGCTTTGTCTTAGAAACCTGCCACAGGCTTCAAATACCTGTTCAGTGCAGCATGGGTGGAGGCTACTCACCCGATATTAAAGTAATTGTAGATGCCCACGCGAATACATTTAGATTGACACAGGGGATTTATTTTTAATGGAACTTTAGATAGACCATATAGATTATGCAAAGAATATTAGATTGAGTTAACTTTTAGATTATTCAAAGCAACAGATTTCTTTTTATTTTTCTAGCTTACTATTCCTAAAACCGTCATTTTGAAAAACTACCTATACGCCCTAGTCCTTTTATTTACCTGTACGTGTTTTGCGCAAAACATTAAAAGAGATTCTATTGAAACCAGATGGCAGATGTTCACTTATGACTTGGGAAATGTATTTAAAGGCGTGGGATATTCATATACCAGGCCGCTACATTGGAATGGGAAAGATTGGGCTAATTTTGGATACACTATGGGAGGAACCGGCATCGCCTATTTAGTTGACACCCCTACAAGTAAATACTTTAGGGGTATAAAAGAGGATGTCCCAGAACTAATCCGCGATTACGGATTTACCTATGGTAGTCCAGAAAATAATTATATGGTTACAGGAGCTGTTTACCTTACGGGCTTAATCAGTAAAAACGAAAAATTGAGAAGAACAGGAGTACTTTTAATTTCCTCTGCATCCTCAGCAGGTCTTTTACAGCAGGTACTAAAATCCGCAGTTGGTAGGGCAAGGCCTTTAAGTGGAAAAAACAAAGATACCTATAGACCATTATGGGCGGGTGATAGGAAATTTCATTCCTTTCCCTCTGGTCATGCAATTTTAGCCATGACCAATGCCCATGCCATTGCAAAGCAATTTAAAAATGTTTGGGTAAAAACCGGTATCTACACACTTGGTTCTATCCCGGCCATATCACGACTATGGGAGGGCAAACACTGGCTCTCAGATGTTGTTCTAGGCGTAGCCATCAGTATTTTTACGGTGGAGTCCATAGACCGGTATTTAGACTCTAAATACGACCAAAAGTATAATGACAACGCCAAAAAAGTAAGTTGGAACCTCAACTTTGGACCAGGTCAAGTAGGACTAAATCTAGAATTCTGACAAGACAATTCCTCTCTTAAAAAATCAAGTAGGTACTAAGTACCAGTAGCGCAACCAAAATACCCACAACCGTAGCATATTTCCAAGGGGTAGTATCTATTACTTGAGTTACCTCTGGAATGTATTCATCCGTTTTTGGTTTAATGGCACCAATAATAAGCATAATGATAATGTTCACTACAAATAATATTCCCATGATATGGAGAAAATGAGGATATGCCTCGGCCTTGATGATAGCCAATTGTCCCGCATCCGTAATACCATTCTCCGCTGCCTTAGTCATGGCTGCATCTATCATTGCTGGGCCAAGTCCTAAGAGACTTATCAAATACATAAGCACACCACCAATTAAAACAACCTTAGCCCCTATTGCAGGTACTTTTCTAGTTAATATACCTACTACTACAACAGCCAAAATAGGTACACTTAAACTACCTAAGGCCTGCTGTATGTAGGAGAATAATCCATCTGGTGCATATCTAATAAAAGGTGCAATGGACATGGAGATAACCGCCAATGCCAAACCAAAACGTTTTCCCGCCTTTACCGTTTGTAATTCACTTGCCCCAGGGTTGAAGAATTTTTTATATAAATCAAAACCGAATAAAGTTGCGCTGCTGTTCAATAAACTATTAAATGAACTCAATATAGCTCCGAATAAAACTGCAGCAAAGAATCCTAACAGGCCTCCTGGAAGCACTCTTCTTACCAATTCGGGATAAGAAGCATCTGCATCGTTCAACTCAGAACCAAACATATTAAAAGCGATAATACCAGGTAAAACCACAATTACAGGAATTAAGAATTTAACGAATGCTGCCAATAACATTCCTTTTTGACCCTCGGCCAAACTCTTAGCGCCAAAAACACGTTGCAAAATGGCCTGGTTCGTTCCCCAATAATACATCTGTGCAATCATCATGCCCGTGAAAATAGTACCTACTGGTATTGAAGAGGTAATATCTCCAGTAACATCAAATTTATCTTGATTGTCTACCCATAATTTGGACAAACCTCCTGCTATACTATTGTCCTCACTAATCATGACCAATCCAAAATAAGGTATAGCCAAGCCACCGATCAACAAGCCTATTGCGTTTACCAAATCAGATACCGCTACCGCTTTGAGACCACCGTATATTGCATATATAATTCCAATTAAACCAATACTCCAAACACATATCCAATAAGCTGCTGTCTCCGAAACCCCTAAGGCCTCAGGAAGTTCGAACATGGTAATAAAAGCCTTAGAACCTGCATATAAAATGGTAGGCAACAGTACAATACCAAAAGCAATTAAAAACAAAATAGACAGAATGGCCTTTGTATTTTCATCAAAACGACCCTGTATAAATTCAGGTATGGTAGTAATACCCTTTTTCATATATTTCGGAAGAAACCAGATAGCCGTAATGACCATAGCGATAGCAGCCAGGGTTTCCCAAGCCATTACAAGTATGCCTTCAGAAAATGCCTGACCGTTTAAACCTACTATTTGTTCGGCCGATAGATTGGTCAGCAGCAAAGAACCTGCGATGGTCAGAGCTCCTAAACTTCGTCCTCCAAGGAAATATCCATCTGCTGTACTTTCATTTGTGCTCCTTGTAGCGTACCAAGCAATAATTGCTACTAAAAGTGTGAATCCAATAAAAGAGAAGATTGATAAATAATCCATAAGGGTTGAGTCGGTTATGTAGTTAATGCACTATGAATACTATTATTTTAAAATGGACAAATATTAGCGCAGGGTCTAATATAATACATCCAAGAGCAGAACACCAAATTTGCGGCTGTTAATACCGTCAAATTTAATTCAAAAACATAGGGTCAAACAAGAAAACATTCTACTTGGTATTAGCAGCAGCCTCTTTCTCCATATCTGCAATATGTGCTACTGTTTTTACCAAACGATGGTGGTTTTTAACAAAAGGATTGGTCTTATCCCATACGTAGCCTGCCAATACTGCGCATATCTGTGATTTAATAACAGGGTTCTCCGTATCAGCGAAGAAAATTTTCTGAAGATTTCCAGTATACCATTCCTTAACATAGGTTGAAAAAACGTTTACTCCGTCCAGCATATACTTAGAATAATCGTTCTCCCAATCTACCTGTTCTCCATTTAATTCTTTTGTAATCATTTTAGCCGCCAAATGGGCTGATTCTGTGGCAAAAGTTACTCCAGAAGAAAAAACGGGGTCTAAAAATTCAGCACTATTGCCCGTTAGTACGTACCCCGGACCATAAAGTTGTTTAACAGATTTGGCAATGTTCTTTATCATTTTTGGTTCAAATTCATACGGAAGATCTTCAAACCTGCTTAAGTAGTGCTTGGAAAGCTTCATCATTTCACGCAAGCGTTCTTCATTTGTTCCCTCGAACGATTCCAAATAATCCGTTGGCCCTACATATCCTATACTTGTATATCCGTTTGAAAAGGGAATTACCCATAACCAAGTCTCTAAGCTCACTATATCAAAGGTTATTCGATGGCCCTCCCATCCGTCTGGTCTCCTAACATCTTTAA
The DNA here is from genome assembly GCF_044594925.1 of Maribacter sp. R77961. Lineage (GTDB taxonomy): Bacteria > Bacteroidota > Bacteroidia > Flavobacteriales > Flavobacteriaceae > Maribacter. The sequence goes on from NZ_CP138991.1 coordinate 2,760,393, forward strand.
CATGTGTAAAAATAGATGAATGAGCAGGTATTTCAGATGGTTTGTCCAAGTTCAACAACCTAGGTAAAACACGTCCAAATCCGCTAGAATCTATGATAAATTTTGCTTCAATTTCGGAGACATGACCCCGTAGGTCCTTTATTTGCGTAGTTGAAATTCCGTCGGCTAACGCTACCCCGACCACCTCTTTCTCAAAATCAATAGCAACTCCCTTCTTTTGGAGTTCGTCGGTAAGAGTTTTGTCAAAATCTGCTCGTGGTATTTGGTAGGTCCAGTCCCATCCGTCTGTATGTTTCTTACTAAAATCGAATTCGCACACTTTAGAGCCTTGCATAAACCTTGCTCCGGTCTTCACTTCAAAATTTTTCGCTTTAAGACAATCTAATAATCCAACCGCTTCAAAATGTTCCATACATCTTGGAATAAGACTTTCACCAATGACAAAACGTGGAAACTTATTCTTTTCTACCAATTTAATGGAAAAACCTTTATTATGCAGATATGCGGCAGCTACACAACCCGAAGGACCAGCTCCTATTATCAAGACATCAACTTTTTCTTTTTCCATCGCTATATTTCCGATACAATAAGTATTGAAATTCGCTAATTATTATAAATTTGCGCTTCAAGTTGCTTATTTTTATGTACTAAGGTATTATTTATACCCGATAGAATCAACCATACATGCCAGAAATTAAAGGAAGGTTAGAAATAGCGGAATTTTACGATGTGATTTTTAATCAGGAATCCATAACATTAAATGAAGAGCTCTTAAATACTGTTGAAGAAAGTTATAATTTCTTAAAAGAATTTTCAAAGAATAAGGTTATTTACGGTGTAAATACAGGATTTGGCCCTATGGCCCAATATAAAATCAAGGATTCGGAAACTCTTGAATTACAGTACAATCTTATCCGTAGCCACGCATCGGGAACGGGAAATCCTATAGCACCCAAGTATGTGAAAGCAGCAATGCTGGCAAGATTGAATACCTTAAGTTTAGGAAATTCCGGCATACATGTTTCCGTTGTAAAAGTGATGTCAGAATTAATCAACAAGGACATTATTCCGCTCATATATGAACACGGTGGTGTTGGTGCAAGTGGAGATTTAGTACAACTGGCACATTTGGCATTAGTTTTAATCGGGGAGGGAGAAGTATTTTACAAAGGTGAAAGAACACCGACCCGTGAAGTTTTCGAAATAGAAGGAATTAACCCTATAGAAGTTAAATTACGCGAAGGTCTTGGCCTTATCAACGGTACCTCTGTGATGACCGGAATTGGCATTGTAAATACCATTTACACCAGACGTTTACTAGAATGGGTAATTTGCTGTTCATCAGCCATTAACGAAATAGTAGAAGCCTATGATGATCATCTGTCCCATGATTTAAATCATACAAAAAAACACTTAGGTCAGCGCGAGATAGCACGTTCTATGCGAAGTCATTTAGAGGATAGTGCGCTAACACGAAAAAGAGAGCACCACTTATACACGGACAATAACAATGTTTCTGTTTTTGAAGAAAAAGTACAGGAATACTATTCTATACGCTGCGTTCCACAAATACTGGGGCCGGTTTTGGATACCTTGAATGAGGTTGAAAGAATTCTGATAGAAGAAGTGAACTCAGCCAATGACAACCCCATTGTAAATGTTGAAAAACAACACGTTTACCACGGCGGTAATTTTCACGGAGACTACGTTTCGCTAGAAATGGATAAATTGAAGATTGTGGTGACCAAAATGAGTATGTTGGCAGAAAGACAACTTAACTATTTGCTTAATTCCAAACTGAACGATATTTTACCGCCTTTTGTTAATTTGGGCACCTTAGGTTTAAATTTTGGGATGCAAGGGGTACAATTTACAGCAACGTCTACCACTGCGGAGAATCAGATGTTATCCAACCCTATGTATGTGCATAGTATCCCTAATAATAACGATAATCAAGATATTGTAAGTATGGGCACCAATGCGGCCCTTATTACCAAAAAGGTTATTGAAAATGCGTTCGAAGTTGTAGCTATTGAAATGATTACCGTTGTACAGGCAATAGAATATCTTGAGGTTAAAGACAAAGTCTCAACAAAGACTAGAAAAATGTATGATGCCGTACGTAACATAGTTCCCCCGTTCAAAAAAGATGAGGTCATGTATCCTTATGTAAATGAAGTAAAGAACTATATTATTAATCATCAAAATAAAAAATCATGAGAAAAGTTTTTACCGTATTATTAGTCATTTGCTTTACGTTTTCCTTTGGGCAGGAATTAGCCTTGGTACGTGAAGATGGGTTGTTCGGATACATCAACAAATCTGGCGAGTACGTTATTAAACCGCAATTTTCTAAAGCCAAAAGCTTTTCAGAAGGTTATGCTGCAGTAGAAAAAGAAAAAACTTGGGGTTTCATTAATACTCAGGGAGAGTGGGCCATAGAACCCACTTATGATAAAGTAAAATATTTTAATTCGGGTTATGTACTTGTTTTGAAAGATGATCAATGGCGTTACATCGATAGCTCGGAAAAAGAGCTGGAAGTACCCGCCACGGAAAAGTATTTCGACTTTAACGACGGTGTAGCGTTAATAAGACAAAATGAAAAAATTGGTTTAATAGGAACAGACGGAAAAATGATTCTTGAACCTACCTACGATGTTATAAAAGCTTTTAGAAATGGTCATGCAAAAGTTAAAAAAGGAGAATTATGGGGCATGATCGATTCAAAAGGGAAACAGGTGATTCCTACGGAGTATGAAGAAATAGGAAACACCTATAATGCATCCGGTGTTTACGGAAAAAAAGGAGAAAATTTCGGGATCATTCATAATGGCAGTTTTAATGTCATAGATGGGGCTGATAAAGTTTGGAACTTTCATGGAGATTCTGGTTTGACATATGCTAGGAAAGCCAAGCAAATAGGTTTTGTAAACTCGAAAGGAACCTGGGTGATATCTCCTACTTTTGATAAGGCCCGTGCCTTTTCTAACGGAATGGCACCAGTCTCAAAAGATAAAGCGTGGGGATATATTGATACCAAAGGCGAAACAGTAATAGATTTTCAATATCGAGATGCAGAAGTTTTTGCAGCAAATGGATTGGCTCCCGTAAAAGAAAAGGATTGGGGATTTATAGATACTTCCGGAAACATGATAATCCCAACGGACTACAGTATTACCGCAGGTCTTGCTTTTTTAGCAGGAAACAATGATAAAGGATTTATTGGCGAATTTGCCAGATTGAAATCTAAAAAAGGTTGGGGCTTTTTTAACGCTAAAGGCGAGCTTTTAGGAAATAAATGGTATCAAAACGCAGAAACATTCGTTAAAAATTAACCACGCGTAGTAGAGAAGAATAGGATATATGAAAGAGGAGAAAGTTAAATATGCTTTAATCACAGGAGGTTCTAGGGGTATAGGAAGGGCTATTTGTGTACAACTGGCCAAAGACCTAAATTATCCGTTGCTTATCAACTATAATAAAAATAAGGAAGCAGCAGAGGAAACACTTGTACTGGTAAAGGAGGCTGGCGGAGATGGTACCATAATACAATTTAATGTGGCCGATAGCCAAGAAGTAACTACTACATTGGAGGCTTGGCATGAAGCAAACAAAAACGGAGTGATAGAGGTATTGGTCAATAACGCCGGTATAACAAAAGATGGGCTATTCATGTGGATGTCCCCAGACGATTGGTCTTCGGTAATCAATACGAGCTTAAATGGCTTCTACAATGTAACTAATGCGCTTATTCAAAAATTATTAGTGAACAAATATGGCCGTATCATAAATATGGTATCCGTATCAGGGCTCAAAGGAACTCCAGGACAAACCAATTATTCCGCCGCAAAAAGCGCTGTTATTGGGGCCACAAAAGCGTTGGCACAGGAAGTAGCCAAGAGAAAAGTTACTGTAAATGCTGTAGCTCCAGGATTTATTGTAACGGATATGACAGAAGATTTAGATGAGTCAGAACTCAAGAAAATGATTCCAGTAAACCGCTTCGGAAAACCAGAGGAGGTTGCTCATGTAGTTTCATTTTTAGCTTCGGATAAGGCCTCGTACATTACTGGAGAGGTCATTAACATTAACGGAGGAATATATTCTTAGAATACGTTTAGGCTGATGAAGAGAGTAGTTATAACAGGAATGGGAATTTATTCTTGTATAGGGAAGAACCTTGAAGAGGTAAAAAATTCACTATACCAAGGAAATTCAGGTATTATTTACGACCCTGTCAGGGAAGAATTCGGCTTTAGATCATCCCTTACGGGCTTTGTAGAAGATCCAGATTTAAAAAAATTACTATCCCGAAGACAGCGCATTAGCATGGGCGAAGAAAGCAAATACGCTTACGTTGCTACAATAGAGGCCCTAAAAAATGCAGGAATAGACCAAGAATTTATAGATACCAATGAGATTGGGATTATCTATGGAAATGATAGTACTGCAAAATCGGTCATTAATTCCATTGATACCATTCGCGAGAAAAAAGATACTACGTTAGTTGGTTCAGGAGCCATATTCAAGGCCATGAATTCTACCGTAACGATGAACTTGTCTACCATATTCCGTTTAACGGGTATAAACCTAACATTAAGTGCAGCCTGCGCCAGTGGTTCGCATGCCATTGGTATGGCCTATCATTTAATCAAAAGTGGAATGCAGGACTGCATCATCGCTGGTGGTGCCCAGGAGATAAACCATTTGGCCATGGCCAGTTTTGATGGTCTAGGAGTCTTTGCCATGAGGCAAGATGAGCCTACAAAAGCTTCACGCCCTTTTGACAGTGAAAGAGATGGGCTAATCCCTAGCGGAGGTGGGGCTACTGTAATCTTGGAAAGTTATGAGTCCGCCAAAAAAAGAGGTGCACCCATACTTGGAGAGGTTATTGGATATGGTTTTTCCTCTAATGGCGCCCATATCTCTACCCCGAACATGGAAGGACCTGCACGTGCCATGAACAAAGCCTTGGAAGATGCAAAACTTGAAGCCAAGGCCATAGATTATGTAAATGCACATGCCACCTCTACACCAGTAGGCGATGCTAATGAGGCAAAAGCTATTTTTGAGGTATTCGGAGAAGACGGTCCTTTGGTCAGCTCTACAAAATCTATGACAGGACACGAATGTTGGATGGCAGGCGCAAGTGAAATCATCTATTCCATGCTAATGATGAAAAATAATTTTGTGGCTCCCAATATCAACTTGAAAAAACCGGATGAGGACGCTGCTAAACTTAACATTGCAGGTAAAACTGTAGATAAAAAAATTGATGTATTTTTGTCCAATTCATTTGGTTTTGGCGGAACGAACTCCGCTTTAATCGTTAAAAAATGCTAGCCAAAGATGATGACCAAGGAAACCATTATTGAAAAAATAAACGACTTCCTCATTGATGATTTTGAAGTAGAAGAAGAAGAATTGGTACCTGCTGCTAATCTGAAGGACGCTATTGGCTTAGATAGCTTGGACTTCGTAGATTTGGTAGTGGCAGTGGAAAGTAATTTTGGTGTAAAATTGGTTGGCGAGGATTTCGTAAATATTATTACACTGCAGGACTTTTATAACCTAATTGAAAGAAAACTGGATCAATAGAATCCTTTACACAAAATGAAATGGCAACGGAGTGGGAAGGAAAATCTAAGGGAACACTTTTAGGTTATAAACTATTTATTTTCTTCCTAACTACATTCGGTATTGGTACTGCCTATTTTATACTACGATTTGTAGTAGCCTATTACTTTTTATTTTCTATAAGTAGCTCAAAAGCTATTTACTATTATTTCAAAAAGAGATTAAAGTATTCCCGAACAAAAAGTATAGCATCAATTTATAAAAGCTACTATATGTTAGGTCGCGTACTAACGGATAGGGTAGCAATATCAACAACGTTTCGTAATAAGTTCACCTATACTCATGATGGCATTGAACATATAGACCATCTTTTAAGTAAAAATAAAGGAGGCATACTCATTAGTGGTCACATGGGTAATTTTGAAGTTTCCCATTACTTCTTACAGGACAGGTATTCTATTTCAAAAATTTTCATGGTCACCACACATGCCGAACATGCGAACATTAAGGAGTATATGGATGGCATAGTGGCGGAGTCATCCATGAAATTTATCGTGGTTCAAGAAGACATGTCCCATATTTTCGAAATCCATGCAGCTTTAGACCAAGGTGGATTGGTAGTTTTCACTGGAGATCGTTATCTTCCCGGTTCCAAAACGCTTACACAGGAATTCTTGGGTGCCGAAGCAGATTTTCCGCTAGGACCTTATCTTTTAGCTTCAAGACTAAAAGTACCTGTGCTTTTCGTGTATGTAATGAAAGGTCCAAAAAAGGAATATCACCTATATGCCAGAAAGGCAATAGTCAAAGCTAGAGACCCACAAGCCTTG